>CAKRYE010000047.1 GCA_934426285.1 uncultured Blautia sp. | reverse complement strand
CAAAGATAAGATGCTATGGTATAATACAAGATACTGTATTAGGGCTTCTGATGAGAGAAACTGAAATATGGGAAAAGATCTAAAAGGCAAAGAGCTTGGATTGTGAATATCCACTTGATTGTCATTTGATATGTTGGTCAATCAAAGATTTACCTATTGGACTGGGATAAAATCAAAGGATTTATAGGAGGAAATATAAAAAATGAAATTAGGAATCGTCGGATTACCCAATGTTGGAAAAAGTACATTATTTAATTCATTGACAAAGGCAGGCGCAGAATCAGCAAACTATCCATTCTGTACCATTGACCCTAATGTAGGTGTAGTTACAGTGCCGGATGAGAGACTGAAACTTCTGGGAGATTTTTACCACTCCAAAAAGGTAACCCCTGCTGTAATTGAATTCGTAGATATTGCAGGACTTGTAAAGGGAGCATCCAAGGGAGAAGGTCTTGGAAACCAGTTCCTTGCAAATATCCGTGAGGTGGATGCAATCGTTCATGTAGTCCGCTGCTTTGAAGATTCCAATGTAATCCATGTGGATGGAAGTATTGATCCTCTTCGTGATATTGAAACGATTAATCTGGAACTGATCTTCTCAGACCTTGAGATCCTTGAGAGAAGAATCGCAAAAGTTACAAAGACAGCACGTATGGACAAAGAGGCTGCCAAGGAGCTTGATTTCCTTCAGAAAGTAAAAACACATCTGGAAGACGGCAGAATGGCCATCACTATGGAGCTGGAAAATGAGGACGAGGAAGCATGGATGGCAACCTACAATCTGCTTACCTGGAAACCGGTGATCTATGCTGCAAATGTAGCTGAAGGAGATCTGGCTGATGACGGTGAAAGCAACAGCCATGTACAGGCAGTGCGCAAATATGCGGCAGAGCAGAACAGTGAGATTTTTGTGATCTGTGCAGAAATTGAAGAAGAGATTTCAGAACTGGATGATGATGAGAAGAAAATGTTCCTGGAGGATCTGGGACTGACAGAATCAGGACTTGAGAAACTGGTAAAAGCAAGTTACCATCTTCTGGGACTGATGAGCTTCCTTACATCAGGGGAAGACGAGACCAGAGCATGGACTATTAAGATCGGTACCAAAGCTCCTCAGGCAGCAGGTAAGATCCATACAGATTTTGAACGTGGATTTATTAAGGCAGAGGTTGTGAATTATCAGGATCTGCTGGACTGTGGCTCTTATGCCGGTGCCAGAGAAAAAGGGCTTGTGCGAATGGAAGGTAAGGAATACGTTGTGCAGGATGGAGATGTGATCTTATTCCGTTTTAACGTATAATAAAAAGGTGATATATGGATATGTCGATCCGTTTTCCGGGAATAAATCTGGTATTGGATTATGTGCCCAGGGCATTTCAGATTTTCGGAATGGAATTTACAATTTATGGGATGCTTATCGCTGTAGGTGCCCTTTTGGGAATGGGACTTGTGGTGCTGGAGGCAGGAAGGAATCATGAAGACCAGAATAAATATCTGGATATGATGATACTGTCCCTGGCTGCTTCCGTGGTGGGCTCAAGACTGTTTTATGTTATTTTTTCCTGGGAGCTGTATCAGGGAAATCTCCGGACAATTTTTGATGTGAGAAATGGCGGATATGCTTTTTATGGTGGATTACTTGGAGGTGTCCTTGCTGCGGCACTGTTCTGCAGACTGGCAAAGCTGCCTTTCTGGCAGATGGCAGATACGGTCAGCCTGGGGGTACTTCTGGGCCAGGTTGTGGGACGCTGGGGTAACTTTTTTAACAGGGAATCCTTTGGGGAATATACAGATGGAGTTCTGGCCATGCAGCTTCCCATATCTGCGGTTCGTTCCGGAGAAGTGTCGGGAGTTATGCGTGATAACCTTCTGACGATCGATGGAGTGTCCTTTATCCAGGTCCAGCCGGTGTTTCTCTATGAGAGTCTCTGGTGCCTGTTCCTGCTCCTGGTACTTCTGGCACTTCGGAGAAAGAAGAGATATCAGGGAGAACTGTTTATGTGGTATCTTGCAGGATATGGACTGGGACGTTTTGCCTGTGAGTGGCTGAGAACAGATAAACTGTATATTCCCGGAACATCAGTGGATATTTCACTGTTGATCTCCGGAGTACTGGTGATTGTTTTTGTTCCGATTGTTACAGTGCGGCGTGTTATGGTCAAGAAACGTGCAGATATCCGCAGGAGCCGCAGAGAAAAGGTTTTCCGTGAAGAAGAGGAATCCAGAAAGGAACATAAGCTGGTGGATAAAAAACCGGAAGAGACTGCAGAAAAACAATCAGAAAAACCACCTGTCCAGGAGGAAGAAACTATTCAGGAGGATAAAATCCAGGGAGAAACAGACCATTGGGAGAACCTGGAATATGCCCATATTCCCAGTCAGTGGAGAAAGTCTTCTGATAAGGCATCTGAAAAGCAGGAAGAATAGAATACAGATCAATATATATGTGGAAAAAGCTCTGAAAAGAGCTTTTTTTTGTGGATAGAAACAGAATAAAAAATATTGGTTTAGCTCTTGTTTTTTCCACATAAATAGTTTATTATTGTTACATAAGTGGTAGAAAGTGGTGATTAGTGGTGGCAAATGGGGGAACAGTGGCAGATGAAACCATTACCACCCGGAAGCCTGAAGGGGAGATTCAGACTTCACGAGAGTAGGTGAGTAATATGTTCATGGGCGAGTACAATCATACAATAGATGCTAAGGGGCGTCTGATCATCCCTTCCAGATTCAGGGAGCTCTTAGGGGAAGAGTTTGTCCTGACCAAGGGACTTGATGGTTGTCTTTCCATTTATCCGATGGATGAATGGGAGGCCTTTGAAATGAAACTCAGAGCTTTACCACTTACAAATAAGAACGCCAGAACTTTCTCACGATTCTTTGTTGCCGGTGCAGCCATGTGTGAACTGGACAAGCAGGGACGAATTCTTGTGCCTCAGACATTACGTGAATTTGCAGGCCTGGATAAGGATGTAGTCCTGACTGGAAATCTGAACAGGATTGAAATCTGGAGCAAAGAGAAGTGGAGTGAGAACTGTAATTATGACGACATGGACAGTATTGCAGAGAGCATGCAGGAAATGGGAATTGTCATATAAAGGTGTTTGAGATGTTATTGTTCACAAGTGATATCCCGCGGGGAAATCCAGACAGGAGACGGAGATGGAATTTAAACACAAATCTGTATTGCTGGAGGAAACCATTGACGGCTTGGACGTAAAGGCCGACGGAATCTACGTGGATGGCACCTTGGGTGGTGCCGGGCATGCCATGGAGGTATGTAAGAAGCTTTCTGCCAAGGGGAGATTTATTGGTATAGATCAGGACCAGGATGCGATAATTGCTGCGAGTGAGAGGTTAGCCGCCTATAAACAGGCGACGATCATTCGCAGCAATTATTGTTACATGGTACCGGAACTGGCAGCAAGGGGGATTCATAAGGTCAATGGGATTCTTCTGGACTTGGGAGTATCTTCCTACCAGTTAGATAATGAGGAGCGTGGCTTCACCTATCGTGTGGATGCACCTCTTGATATGAGAATGGATCAGCGTCAGACGCTGACAGCCAGTGACATTGTCAATGGCTATGAAGAAAGAGAACTGTACCGTATCATTCGTGATTACGGTGAAGATAAATTTGCAAAAAATATTGCCAGACATATTGTTGCAGCAAGGCAGACAAAGCCGATCACTACAACCGGAGAGCTGACTGAGATCATCAGGCAGTCCATCCCGATGAAGATGCAGGTCAAATCAGGACATCCGGCCAAGAGAACCTTCCAGGCAATTCGTATTGAACTGAACAGGGAGCTGGATGTACTGCGAGATTCGTTGGATGGAATGATCGATCTTCTGGATGACGGAGGCCGGCTTTGTATTATTACTTTTCATTCTCTGGAGGATCGGATTGTTAAAACGATTTTCCGTAAGAATGAAAATCCATGTACCTGTCCTTCTGATTTTCCTGTTTGTGTATGTGGGAAAAAATCAAAGGGTCGGGTGATCACCAGAAAACCAATTCTTCCGGGGGAGCAGGAAATGGAAGAAAATCCGCGTTCCAAAAGCGCGAAGCTCAGGATTTTTGAAAGGGTATATTAATTGGAAAGAGGCATAAAATGGGGAGAACGACTAGGGCTGAAACGGCAAGAAGAAATAGATATCAGACCCCGGTAAACAGGGGAGCATATGTGGATGGAAATACAGTCAGACGGCTCAATGAAATCCCGGAGAGAAAGCAGCAGAGCAGACAGGCGGCAGACAGAAACCGCAGGGTACAGTCTCAGCCTGTCCCTCAAACACAGCATCAGCTGAGTAAACAGGCGCAGCAGAACAGACAGAGGGCGCTGGGTATGAACTGGGCTTTTGTAGCATTTCTGGCTGTTGTATGTGTAGCCATACTTTTCTGTTCAGTAAATTATCTCAGATACAAATCAGAGATCACAGCGAAGATGAGTACGGTTGCTGCACTGGAGGAGGAGCTTTCACAGCTCAGGGAGGACAATGATGCATATTACAGTCAGGTAACTTCCAATGTGGATCTGAATCTGATCAAGAAAAAAGCAATGGGAAGTCTGGGAATGAAGTATCCTTCTGAAGATCAGACTGTAACCTATTCATCCTCTGGGAACAGCTATGTCAGACAGTATCAGGATATACCGGATATAAAGTAGGTGAGTGATTGAGTAATACAGGGAAAAAACAGCGGGGAAAGCCCGTAAAGAAAATAAACTATAACATGAAAAAGAAGCTGGTGATACTATTTTCTTTAGTATTGCTGGCTTTAGTAGCATTAACACTAAGAATTACCTATATTAATGCTACCAGTGGAAGCAAGTATAAAAAGCAGGTTCTCAGCCAGGCCCAGCAGAAATATGAAAGCCAGACTCTGCCTGCCAAGCGAGGAGATATCTATGATAAGAATGGAAATATTCTCGCAACCAGTAATAAGGTTTACAATGTGATCCTGGATTGTAAGACGGTGAATTCCGATGAAGATTATGTGGAGCCTACCATCAAGGCTCTTACGGAGGTACTGGGACTGGAGGAGGAGAAAATCCGTTCACTGCTGTCTGATTCCGATACCAGTCAGAGTCAGTATCAGATTGTGACCAAGCAGCTTTCCATGGACAAGAAGAAGGAATTTGAGGCTTATGAGGAAGCAGACGAGGATTCCGGTCTGAGTGCGTCTCAGGCAAAGGAAAGAGCCAATATCAAGGGCGTCTGGTTTGAAGAGGATTATCTGAGAACCTATCCGTTTAATGAAGCAGCCTGTGATACAATTGGCTTTACTCTGGACCGTGATGTGGCAGACTGCGGTCTTGAGGGATATTATAACAGTACTCTGACAGGCGTGGATGGCAGACAATATGGATATATCAATAATGATTCGGATGTGGAACAGACCATCATTTCTGCCACCAATGGAAAGAGTATCCAGACCAGTATTGACATTGGGGCGCAGCAGATTGTAGAGAAATATGTGAATGGTTTCAAGGAAGCAATGGGAGCCAAGAATATTGGTGTGATCGTGGAAGATCCATCTACAGGTGAGATTATTGCCATGGATGGAGGAGACCGCTATGATCTGAATAATCCCAGAGATCTTTCCGGCATATATTCAGAAGACCAGATCAAAGCAATGAATGATGAGGAGACGGTAGAAGCACTAAATGGCATGTGGAGTAATTTCTGTGTCACAGATGCCTATGAACCCGGCTCTGTTGTAAAACCGATTGTTATGGCTTCTGCATTGGAAAAGGGAGCCATTCAGGAGTCTGACACCTTTGTGTGTGACGGATCCCAGACCTTTGGAGATACTTTGATCAAATGTGCGGTATGGCCAAGTGCCCATGGGACAGAGACCCTGGGAGAGGTAATTGCCAATTCCTGTAATGATGCCATGATGCAGATCGGTGCAAAAATGGGAGCTAAGCAGTTTGTAAAAGCCCAGAGTCTGTTTAATTTTGGAACAAGAACCGGTATCGATCTTCCTAATGAAGGTGCCGGCATTATCCATACAGAGGAGTCTATGGGTGAGACAGAGCTGGCCTGCTCAGCTTTCGGACAGGGATTTACCTGTACTATGATCCAGGAGATCAATGCCATGTGTTCTGTTATCAATGGGGGCTATTACTATCAGCCTCATCTGGTGACAAAGATTCTTGACAGTGCGGGAAGTACAGTCAAAACCGTGACGCCGACTCTTCTGAAGCAGACAATCTCCTCAGGGATTTCCAGTGACATCAGAAGCTATATGGCTCTGAGTGTACAGCAGGGTACCAGCCGTCATTCCAAGGTTCAGGGCTACAGCTCAGGCGGTAAAACAGGTACTGCAGAGAAATATCCCCGTGGAAATAATAAATATCTGGTATCCTTTATCGGATTTGCCCCGGTAGATGATCCGGCAGTGGTAATTTATGTGGTTGTGGATGAGCCAAATGCAGAGGAACAGGCAAACAGTACTTATCCGCAGTACATTGCCCAGGGTATCCTCTCAGAGCTTCTTCCTTATCTGAATGTAAAGCCGGATGAATCCGAGGATGGAACCATTCCTGAGACAGAATTATGGGAGGGATTTTCCGGACATCTGAAGAGTACTACTGGCAGCAACCTGGATGAGAATGGCAGGCTGGTAGATGCCCAGGGAAATCTGATCGACTGGGATGGTAACCGTATAGATGAAAATGGATATCTTCTGGACAGCAATGGTGAACATCTGCTGGACGAACAGGGCAATTACAAATTGTCTGAAAATCTTCCGGAAGCTTCTTCACAGAATGGAACAGCCACGGAATCAGCAGAGGATGGTGTTTCCAACCTGGATGCACCTGCACCCCCTGAGGGCGATGGATCAGATACCACTGAGGATAACAATGCAGAATCTGAAGGAATTACCAATGAGGAAGCAGGACTGGAATAAAATATTCTTTAAATAAATATTCTGTAAATAACAAGTAAAGTGATACCCCTGGGGAGAAAAATCATATATTACTATGACTTTTCTCTTCAGGGGATTTTTGATGAAAAAACTGATGACATTTCATAAGAAAAAAAGCTGGACTGTTTTTCTCTGCTGTGTTCTGATCATGACAGGGCTTATAGGAAGGCTGGCTTATCTTATGTGTTTTTGTTCTGAGCGCTATTATGACAGGGCGGAAGAGCTTCATGAAAGAGAACGGGACATTAAGGCAGCTAGGGGACTTATCCTGGATGCCAGGGGGAAAGTATTGGCTTCTAACCGGACAGTCTGTACAGTTTCTGTTATTCACAGCCAGATCAAAGATCCGGAGAAGGTCATTCGGATTTTGGCAGAAAAGCTGGGAATGAAAGAAGAGGATGTAAGGAAAAGAGTAGAAAAAATTTCTTCCATAGAGAGGATAAAGACCAATGTAGATAAAAGTACAGGAGATGCTATCCGGGAATGCAGGCTGGACGGGGTAAAGGTGGATGAGGATTATAAACGATACTACCCATATGGAAGCCTGGCTTCCAGGGTTTTGGGATTTACAGGAGGGGATAATCAGGGAATTATCGGGCTGGAAGTAAAATACGATGAAATATTGAAAGGAAAGCCGGGAAAGATCCTTACTACCACAGATGCCAGAGGCATAGAACTGGACAGCCTGGGTGAGCGGAGAAAGGAGCCGGAGGAAGGAAAAAGCCTGTGGTTAAGTCTGGATATTAATATTCAGAAATATGCTCAGCAGGAGGCGTTGAAGGTAATGGAGGAAAAACAGGCAGAAAGAGTTTCTATTCTGATCATGAATCCTCAGAATGGGGAAATTTATGCCTGTGTCAATGTACCTGAATTTGATCTGAATGATCCTTTTACGCTGAATACCCCAGGGGATACAGCTGAAATGACAGAGGAGCAAAAGCAGGAACGTCTGAATCAGATGTGGAGAAATCCCTGTCTGAATGATACCTATGAACCGGGATCTACCTTCAAGATCATAACAATGGCTGCAGGGCTGGAAGAAGGAGTAGTATCTGTGGATGACAGGTTTTACTGCCCGGGATATATCCTGGTAAAGGACCGCCGGATCCACTGCGCCAAAAGAACCGGTCATGGTTCCCAGAATTTTGTAGAGGGAGCCCAGAATTCCTGTAATCCGGTGTTTATCCAGGTAGGTCTTCGGCTGGGAGTGGACAGATATTACAGATATTTCCGGAAATTCGGGCTGCTTACCAAAACTGGTGTAGATCTGCCGGGAGAAGCCGGAACGATCATGCACCAGGAAAAAAATATGGGAGAGGTAGAGCTGGCTACGGTTTCCTTTGGGCAGTCCTTTCAGATTACACCCATTCAGCTGGCTGTTACTGTCAGTTCTCTGATCAATGGAGGACGGCGTGTGACACCACATTTTGGAACTGCAGTATCTGACAGAGAACAGACCAAAGCAGAAGAACTGGTTTATCCTGTGAAGGAAGGAATTATTTCTTCCGAAACCTCCGGACAAATAAGAGAAATCCTTGAAAAAGTTGTTTCTCTGGGATCAGGAAAAAATGCCGGGATCCAGGGATATCACATTGGAGGAAAAACAGCAACCTCCCAGACACTGCCCAGAAGTTCCTGCCGGTATATTTCCTCCTTCCTGGGATTTGCACCTGCAGAAAATCCTCAGGTGCTGGGCTTGTGTATTATTCATGATCCAAAAGGAGTTTATTACGGGGGAACTGTTGCAGCACCGGTGATCCGCAGTATTTTTGAAAATATACTTCCTTATCTGGGAATCGAAAAAACGGGGGAAAACAGCTCAGAGGGTTGATAAATACAGAGAAAAGACTTATACTAAGAATTGCTTTAAAATCAAAAAAACGAAAGAATGAATGAGGTGTGAGATGGAATTTCAAGTTGTAATCCCTGTACTGATCGCATTTGCTATCAGCGTTATATTAGGACCGGTCATCATTCCTTTTCTCAGGAAACTGAAGATGGGACAGACGGAGAGAACGGAGGGTGTACAGTCTCATCTGAAAAAGGCGGGAACTCCTACTATGGGCGGTGTGATTTTTCTGATTGCCACAGCTGTGACTGCCCTGTTTTATGTAAAGGATTATCCAAAGATCATTCCTGTATTGTTTCTGACTCTTGGATTTGGAATCATCGGATTTCTTGATGATTATCTGAAGGTTGTTCTGAAACGTTCGGATGGTCTGATGCCTGCACAGAAGTTTTCTCTTCAGGTTGTGCTGACTGCAATTTTTGTATTTTATATTGTCAGATATACAGATATTTCTCTGACTATGCGGATTCCGTTCTGGAGCGGACATTTTCTGAATCTGGGATGGCTTGCTTATCCGATTTTGTTTTTTGCAGTGATCGGTACTGTAAACGGGGTGAACTTTACAGATGGACTGGATGGTCTTGCCTCCAGTGTGACTCTCATTGTAGCGGTGTTCTTTTCTGTGGTATCCATTGGACTGAAATCCGGTATTGAGCCGATCACCTGTGCAGTAGTGGGCAGTCTTATGGGATTCCTTTTATTCAATGTTTATCCGGCAAAGGTGTTCATGGGTGATACCGGTTCCCTTGCTCTGGGAGGTTTTGTGGCTGGTACGGCCTATGTGATGCAGATGCCTTTATTTATCCTGCTGGTAGGCCTGATTTATCTGATCGAGGTGCTTTCTGTTATGATCCAGGTAACATATTTCAAGGCAACTCACGGAAAACGTATTTTTAAGATGGCACCGATCCATCATCATTTTGAACTGTGCGGATGGTCTGAGACCAGAGTGGTCGCAGTCTTTTCTGTGGTGACGGCTGTGATGTGTATGATCGCTCTGCTGGCTTTATAAGGAGGAAATTATTATGGAATTACAGGGAAAAAGGGTTCTGGTGTTTGGATCCGGCAAAAGCGGGATCGGAGCATCTGATCTTCTGGCAAAGGTAGGTGCTGTTCCTGTTATTTATGACGGAAATGCAGATATTGATAAAGAGGCAGTAGTACATAAAACCAACGGAACCTATCCGTTAGAGGTCTATGCAGGAAATCTTCCGGAAGAAGTAATTGACAGTCTGGATCTGGTGGTTTTAAGCCCTGGTGTACCTACAGATCTTCCGGTTGTAAAGAACTTTTATTCAAAGGGGCTTCCGGTCTGGGGAGAGGTAGAACTTGCTTTCCGCGTAGGGGCAGGCGAAGTACTGGCCATCACCGGTACAAACGGTAAGACAACTACCACCGCGCTTCTTGGAAAGATCATGCAGGATGCAAGGGAATCGGTATTTGTGGTAGGAAATATCGGAACCCCGTATACTTCCAAAGCTCTGGAGATGAAACCTTATTCTGTAACAGTGGCAGAGATCAGCAGTTTTCAGTTAGAGACCATTGATCTGTTTGCACCGAAGGTTTCTGCGATTTTGAATATTACAGAGGATCATCTGAATCGTCATCATACTATGGAGGAATATATCCGGGTAAAAGAACTGATCACCAAAAATCAGGGAACTGAGGATGTCTGTGTCCTGAACTATGAGGATGAGGTTCTGCGTGAATTCGGGAAAAACTTGGTGCCGAGAGTGGTATATTTCTCCAGTGAGAGAGAACTGGAACAGGGTATCTATCTGGATGGCGATAAGATTATTCTGAAAGATGGAAAAGAAACCATAGAAGTGGTGAGAACAGAAGAACTGAAGCTCCTTGGCAAGCATAATTTTGAAAATGTAATGGCTGCAGTAGCCATGGCTTATTATGATGGGGTCAGTATGGAGAGCATCCGTAAGAGTATCTGCGAATTTACTGCAGTGGCGCACAGAATTGAGTATGTGACAGAGAAGAACGGGGTAGTTTATTACAATGACTCCAAGGGAACCAATCCGGATGCAGCGATCAAGGGAATCCAGGCTATGAATCGCCCGACGTTGCTTATTGGCGGCGGTTATGACAAAGAATCCGGTTATGATGAATGGATAGAAGCTTTTGATGGCAAAGTGCGATACCTGGTACTGATCGGGCAGACAAAGGAGAAGATTAAAGAAGCAGCAGAGAAACATGGTTTCCATCATATTATCCTCTGCGAAAATCTGAAAGAGGCTGTCAATGTATGTGCCCGGAAAGCGAATCCCGGAGACGCGGTACTTCTTTCTCCTGCCTGTGCAAGCTGGGGACAGTTTGATAATTATGAGCAGCGTGGAGATATGTTTAAGGAATATGTGAGAAATCTGTAGAATATGATTAGATAAGGCCCTCTTGAGGAGACTGTGATGGTGTCAGAGAGACGGACAGATTTTGAAAAAACAGATATTGTAATGCTGGTGCTGGTGGTAGTGCTGACTGTGTTTGGTCTTGCAATGCTGCTTTCTGCCAGTGAATATAACGGCAGGGTGCGCTTCGGCGACTCTGCCTATTATTTTAAGAAACAGCTGTTTGCTGCAGCTCTGGGACTGGGGATCATGTATCTGATCATGAACCTGGACTATCATTTTTTTGTAAAGCTGGCTCCGGTGGCATATCTGGTTTCTGTAGTGCTGTCTGTTGCTGTTCTTTTTGTGGGACAGGAGATCAACGGTTCCAAAAGATGGCTGAATCTGGGTCCCTTATCTTTTCAGCCTTCAGAGTTTGCAAAGGTAGCAGTTATCCTTTTTCTGACCTGGCAGATAGACAGATGGAAAAAGAAAACAGACAGTCTGTGGTTTATGTTCAGAACCATGCTTACACTGCTTCCTATTGTGGGGATTGTGGGATCCAACAATCTGAGTACTGCCATTATTATTCTGGGAATTGGCGTGGCACTGATTTTTGTTTCAAATTCCAGATATCTGCCTTTTATAGGAGTAGGAGTACTGGGAATCGGTTTTGCGATTATTTTTCTGGCTGCAGAAAGCTATCGTCTGGAACGTCTGGCAATCTGGCGAAATCCGGAAAAGTATGAAAAGGGATTTCAGACAATCCAGGGTTTATATGCCATTGGCAGTGGGGGAATCTTTGGAAGAGGGCTGGGAAACAGTCTGCAGAAGCTGGGATTTGTCCCAGAAGCCCAGAACGATATGATATTTTCTGTGATCTGTGAGGAACTGGGGCTTGCAGGAGGCGTAGTACTGATTCTCTTGTTTACATTGCTCTTATGGAGACTCTGTGTGAGTATTATGCATGCCCCGGATCTCCAGGGTGCCTTGCTCTGTGGAGGGATTATGGGGCATCTGGCTATGCAGGTGATTTTGAATATAGCGGTAGTCACCAATACCATACCGAACACAGGAATAACGTTGCCCTTTGTCAGTTATGGAGGTACCTCTGTGGTTTTTCTCCTGGGTGAGATGGGGCTGGCACTGGGAGTGAGCAGTCACAGAAAAGGAGTTTATACATATAATAGGAAGTAAGAGGCCCTTTAGGGGTGAAAAATTTGACGGAAATACATGTGGTAGGTGGAAAGTCACTGGCAGGAAATATTTCCATACAGGGATCGAAAAATGCAGCACTGCCTATGATGGCTGCAGCACTGATGCACAGGGGACTCAGTATACTGAAAAAATGTCCAAAGATTTCGGATGTATTCTGTATGGAAGAGATACTGGAAAATCTGGGAGCTGTTACCTGGTGGGAGGACCATGACCTGTATCTGGATTGTACCAATGCGGACAAAACAGAGATACCGGGGGAATTTACCAGAAGAATGCGTTCTTCCGTTATTCTCCTGTCGGCAATACTGGCACGAAACCACAGCTGCAGAATGGGATACCCGGGAGGCTGCGTCATCGGAAAAAGACCTATAGATATTCATCTGATGGTATTAAAGAAGCTGGGGGCCGTCATCCAGGAGGAAAAATCCGGCCTAAAGGGGAAATGCACCGGATTCACAGGTGAGTACATCTGCTTTCCCAGAGTAAGTGTAGGGGCTACACAACAGGCGGTGATGGCTTCTGTTCTGGCTGAGGGAGAGACTGTCCTGGAAAATTGTGCCAGAGAACCGGAGGTAGTCTGGCTTTGTCGTTTCCTGAAATCCATGGGTGCAAATATAAAAGGAGAGGGAACAAAACAGATTCAGATATGTGGGGTAAGCAGGCTGGAATCCGGGAATTTTGTGATACCGCCGGACAGAATCGTAGCCGGAACCTATATCTGTGCAGCAGCTGCAGCAAGAAGTGAGATCACTCTTTCACGGGTACCTGTGGAGGAAATGAAGGCTTTCCTGGAAGTATATCAGAAAATAGGTGGACAATATTACGGGAAAAGTGGTACACTAAAAATCAATGGAAGAGAGGCGTGTCGTCCTGTGCCGTATGTGCAGACAGAAATCTATCCCGGATTTCCTACAGATCTGCAGGCACCGCTCATGGCTGTTCTCACAGGAAATCCCGGGGAGAGTGTCATACAGGAGCAGATTTTTGAGGACAGATTCGGCAGCGCCTGTCAGATGAGAAAAATGGGTGCACATATTGAGATAACAGGAAACCGGGCCAGGATCACCGGAGGATTTCCGCTGAGAGGAACTGAAGTGGAAGCAGGAGATCTGAGAGGCGGGGCAGCACTTGTACTGGCTGCGCTGATGGCAGAAGGAGAGACCTGTATCCGTGGTGCTGAGCTGATCGGACGGGGATATGAACATATCTGTGAAGATCTGAAAGCTTTGGGCTGCAGAATATGGCAGTCCGGTACCAGAAAGAAGGAATATGAATAAAAAAACAAAAAAAATAACAGCATATATTGTTGGTCTGGGCCTCCTGGTAGCAGCAGTTGTTTTCTTTACTTATTACAAAGTAGATTCTGTGCAGGTCAGAGGGACCACTCATTATTCAGATGAAGAGGTAAAAAAAATGGTGCTTCGGGGGCCGCTGGCCTCCAACTCTGTGCTTGCGCCGATGATATACAGCACAACAGATACAGATGATGTTGCTTTTGTAGATGCATTCAAGGTGACCCAGATCAATCGGAATACAATCTGTATCAGTGTAAAAGAGAAAAAGCCTGTGGGGTGTATTCATTATCTGGACAGTTATGTTTTTTTTGACAGAAATGGTATTTTTGTGGAGGGCTCCAAAACCAGGGATGAGTCTGTACCTTATTTTGACGGGATTCAGGTAAACAGTGTTGTTATGGATGAGAAGCTGGATATCAAAGGAGACTCTGTACTGAATACAGCAGTTGCGCTGTCCACTATTTTCCAGAAAAATGAAATGATACCGGATCACATCCAGTTTGACAGCAGTTATTCTATCAGTCTGATCTACGGTGACATTACGGTACAGCTGGGAAAGGATGAAAATCTGGAGGAAAAGATGAACCGGGTGATCGCGATTCTGCCTAAGCTCACAGGTAAGAAAGGAATCCTTCATATGGAAAGTGTTTCTACGGATACCAATACCTTTGAGGAAGAGAAGGAGCCTGTGACAGCAGAAAACTGGAATGGCGGATATGATGAGCAGGGAAATTATACCGGGGACGGTGAATATGATGAAAATGGTAATTATGTGGGTGCCAGACCCCGAACTGCCCTGGATGAAGCCATAGAGAACTGGAACGGCGGATATGACGGAGAGGGAGATTATACTGGGGAAGGCGAATATGATGCCGATGGCAATTATGTAGGACCAAAACCAACCCAGGAGTCGCTGGATGCTCAGGAAAATGAATCTGATGGCACTTCCGCAGATGAGGGAAGTTCATGGGAAGAAAGCCAGAGTGAAAATGAAAGCGATTATGGCGAGGATTATTATGAAGATAATGAAGATTACAGCGGCGATTATGACAGCGGGTACAATGACAGCTATGACAGTGAGTATTGAGAGTCTCCTGGAAACCCGGAAAACAGGCTTCTGCGGCATAAAAGAGAGAAGTTTCCCGAAAAAAAGTAGAAAAAAACGAAATTAATGGTTGATTAATTCCCGAAAAAAATATATGATATATCTATATGTAGCTATGACATAAATTACTGAGAAGGATATCAGATAGAAATAAAGGAGGAAGTACATTGTTAGAGATTATGTCAAATGAGGCTGAATCATCTGCAAAGATTA
>CAKRYE010000046.1 GCA_934426285.1 uncultured Blautia sp. | reverse complement strand
TAGTTATTGGAGCAGCGGCTGATGGTTACAGGCAGTCCGTAGGTTCTGTGGTAAGCCAGCACCAGAAGGTCTGCAGATGCCTTGGAAGAGCTGTAAGGGCTGCTTGTATGGATGGGAGTTTCCTCTGTGAAGAAAAGGTCAGGTCTGTCTAATGGCAGATCTCCGTAAACCTCATCAGTGGATACCTGATGATAACGTTTGATTCCATATTTGCGGCATGCGTCCATAAGAACAGCAGTACCGATAATATTTGTAGTAAGGAACACTTCCGGGTTTTCAATGGAACGGTCTACGTGGCTCTCAGCTGCAAAGTTAACAACCATATCAGGATGTTCTTCCTCAAAAAGCTTGTAAACTGCCTCACGGTCTGTGATGCTTTCCTTTACAAAACGGAAGTTAGGGTTGTCCATAACAGGTGCAAGAGTGGAAAGATTTCCTGCGTAGGTCAGACAGTCCAGACAGATAATGCGATAGTCCGGGTATTTTTTTAACATGTGAAAAATAAAGTTGCTTCCGATAAATCCGGCACCGCCGGTTACGATAATATTCATTCTGATTCTCCTTTTTCATTATATTTAAGTATCTTAATGAAGAACATCCAGATATTTTCCGTCCAGAACATCTTTTAAATACTGGCCATACTGATTCTTCTTCAGTACCTCATAAACCTTCAGTACATCGTCTTTGGTGATCCAGCCGTTAAGATATGCGATCTCCTCCAGGCAGCCGATCTTGCGGTGCTGGTGGCTCTCCATTGTTTTTACAAAGTTGGTAGCCTCCACAAGACTTTCATGTGTGCCGGTATCCAGCCATGTGAAGCCCTGACCCAGAAGTTCTACGTTTAATTCGCCTTTTTCCAAATAGATGCGGTTCAGGTCTGTGATCTCAAGTTCGCCTCTGGCGCTTGGTTTCAGATTTTTTGCATACTCTACAACACGGTTGTCATAGAAATATAATCCTGTGACACAATAGTTGCTCTTCGGATGTTCCGGCTTCTCTTCAATAGAGATTGCTTTGCCTTCATGATCGAATTCTACAATACCGAATCTCTCCGGATCATCTACATAATATCCGAAAACAGTAGCACCTTCCCCGGATTCTGCGTTCTGTACTGCTGCTTTCAGTCTCTTTTTCAGACCATGTCCTGCGAAAATATTATCGCCAAGAACCATGGCTACTGTATCGTCTCCGATAAACTCCTCACCAATGATAAATGCCTGTGCAAGTCCGTCCGGGCTTGGCTGTACCGCATAGGTAAGGTGAACGCCAAACTGATGGCCGTCTCCCAAAAGCTCCTGAAAACGGGGAGTATCCTGCGGAGTGGAGATGATCAGGATATCACGGATCCCTGCGTTCATCAGTACAGACATTGGATAGTAGATCATTGGTTTATCATAGATGGGTAAAAGCTGTTTTGATGTTACCATTGTGAGCGGGTAAAGGCGTGTGCCGGAGCCGCCTGCTAAAATAATACCTTTCATGAGTATTCTCCTTTTTCCTTGTCAGTACAGCTGCTCATATACAGGGCTGCACTGGATGTATATAGCTTTCTGTATTACCGGAGATTTCCCAACTTTCTCCGGTTTATGATAATTATATTATAAAAGGTGACCTAGCGTCACCTTCAAGCACTTTTTACAAAAAAATTAAATTTTGGTTATTTTTCACAAAAAAAGATACCGGCATCCTTGGTAATAAAGAATCCATCTCTGGTTTTTCTTGATACAAAAGAGCGAAAATCCTTATATCTGTCCAGAAGATATTGATTTTGATTTCCGTGGCAGGAAAGAATATAGGAGATCAGAGGTTCTGCATCAGGGACCAGAAGGGAGTCTTCATAGTTTTTCCAGGAAATATGGGAAAAATACGGAGATAAGATCTGCTTTCCGTTTTCCCTGCCAAAACGTTCATAAAGTTTGTCTGCAGACAGGACGATCCGGCTGTCAAAGTCCTGTACCAGCTGGCTGACTTCCTGCATGTGGCGGCTGCCGTAAGTACTGCAGACGAATTTTCCGCCTGGAACAAGGACACGGTGGATTTCTTTGCATACTGCGGGGATATCTTCACAGTAGAAAAGTACATGATCAGCGATTACCAGATCGAAGCTGCTATTTTCGTAAGGAATTTCTGCACAGTCGAAAGCCTCAAAGGAGAAGCGGTTGTCTTTGCGGCCCAGAGCACGTCTTGCATCCCAGAGCATTCCGGAGGACAGATCGGAAAGAGTGACGGAAATATTGGCAGGTAAAAGGGAAAGGTTCTGTGTCCAAAGTGCTCCGTCACCACAGCCAAGCTCCAGGATTTTCATATGGGGACCAATCCGGCACTGTTCATAAACCCATGGAAACCAGCCTTGCTTATTTTGGGAATAGAGGCTGTGCAGATTAATGCGGGAAGAAATATTGGAAGCATTCTGATATTGGTTTTTCATACTTTTTTCCATACCGGTCAGGTGAATCAGATCAAGCATTTGATTCCAGTCGATGACATGTCTGGAGCGGATTGCTTCTGTAGTGTCCTGGATTGCTTTTTCTACCAGCTGCATCTGTTCGATCCGGTCTCTGACCAGCTTTAGCTGAATATTCAGAGAATTCTCCATGAAATGATAATCTGTGTCATCGATGATCATTTCGCGGATATCGTCCAGTGAAAAGCCCAGATATTTCAGAAGCAGGATTTGCGAAAGTCTGGCAAAATCACTGTCTGTGTAAAAACGGGCGCCTGATTCCGTTACAAAAGACGGTTTTAAAAGATCCTGCTTGTCATAATAGCGTATGGTACGGAGTGTTACATGGGCCATACGTGCAAATTCACCGGAAGAGTAGTACCCCTTTTTTTTCATATTAAATGTTTTCCTTTCTGAGTTTTTCCTGATATCTAGGAATTGCTCCGCTGCGAAGCAGCTCACACAATTCTCATTATAATATGAAATAATAATAAGGGCAATAATAAGGATGAAGTTGGAAAGCGCTTGTTATTTCTAAAAAAATATGCTATGTTTAGTTAAAGATTTCCCGTTACTGTTCGCTTAGTTTTCAGTAACGATTTCACAAAAGAGTACGAATTCTGATCTGGCAGTTCTGCCGTAAATTTTCCAAAATACAATATAATGATACATGATTAAAAAGTGAATGATCAATAAAGCAGGAGGAAATACATGAATTTATTTGATTTTACCTACTGTGGGGACTATAACCGGCAGATTGTGAATCTTGCAGGGATTGTACCGGAGCGGTGGAGTTATTCCGGCACAGAAGATAATGGAATCCTGAAAGGATATCTGGAGCATACATTTAAACGACTTTATGAGGAGGGAAAAGTCTGGGAAAAGGAAAAATATGCAATCTTTAATACAGGACTCTTTAATCATTATTATCAGCCAATCTATGCTTTTTTTATTCCCAATCTGGTTCCGGACAGGCAAAGATGGTTTCTGGACGGCTTTTATACGGATTATCATTTAATGAAGGAAGGGATTACCGATCTGCCGGAGCGGGCATGTTATGTGAATGATCCTTCGGAACTGGTATTTGATACAAAGCTTCCTATCATCCCCCAATATGACCATATTTTCGGAGATACAGACAATGCGGAGCGGCTCCCCACAGAGGTGCGAGAGAGCAGTATGCGTCTACAGTTGTTTGACGGTGCACTGAAGCAGACCAGGAGAATGCTGGAGGCAGATTATAAAACAGCCATTCCCCAGTATTATAATCATTCCATACAGCTTCTGCTTCCTATCTGCCTGCGTCATCCCGGCAAACCAGACCTGGCTCTGGCCTGTATGAAAACCTCTGATGGAGGCAGATATCTGGGGAGAACCTGCCTGACGCTCAGAATGGCCTATCATAATGCAAGGCTTCTGGCAAGACAGGACAGGAGCTGGCTGTTACCGTCTTGACAGAAAAAAAGGCCTTTGCTATACTGTCATGCTGTAAAGGAAGCGTAAGAATTATGAGAAACAAATGTTTAGATGGTATGAAGGCAATTGCAGCATGTATGGTTATTTTTATTCATATTGATCTACCCGGACAAACTGGCGTATTTGTAGAAGCCCTGTCAAGATTTGCAGTTCCGTTTTTCTTTATGATATCCGGTTATTTCTGTTATTACAGTGGTAAAGATGCTTCTGACAGAATCCCGGGAAAAATAGTTCATATTGTAAAACTGATGATTTTTGCAATGGCTTTTTATTTTATCTGGGAGATCAGTAAAAGACTGGTAACAGGGGAAAATCTTTACAGATGGATCAGGGAAGTTACAGACAGACAGAATATTATGAAGCTGCTTTTGTATAACAGTACTTCTCCACTGCGTGGACATCTGTGGTTCTTGCCGGCATTGATTTATTGTTATATGCTGGATTATCTAATAGAGCGATTCCATTTGCGTAAAATTGCATTTTTGTGTATTCCGGCATTGTTGGGCGGACTCTTATGGAGAGGGTATTTTTGCAGCTTTTTTGGATATTCCTATCGTATTATGGAATACAGAAACTGGTTTTTTACAGGTATGTCTTTTTATCTTCTGGGTCAGATGTTCCATGAATATCTATACTGGTTTCGCAGAAGAGTCGGTTATATTACTCTGATTTTGATAATGACAGTGGGGATTGGGATGACAATATGGGAATGCTCACAGTTTGGGGCAAAAGAAATATATGTAGGCTCTATTCTGATCTGCATCAGTATTTTTCTTCTGACTGTTCTCTGGGGAACCCGGATCCAGATGCCAGAAGTTCTGACGGCTGTAGGGGCAAAACTGGCTTTTCCGGTTTACCTTTTTCATCTGGCAGTGGGAGATATGATGCGGGTGCTGGCAGTTGCCGGGGATTTTGAGGATAATCTGGCTTATCTGTGGATTCGTCCTTTTGCTGTATGCGTGTTTACAATCGTGATGATTGCACTGGTTTATCGGGGCTGTTCATTCTGGAAAAAATATGATATAGTTGGTATATTGTCCAGGCAGTTTGGCCTGTGGTGTAAAGGCAGTCCATTATAATACAGGTATATTCAGACAAAAGGAGATCAAATGGCGCAAAATAATCAGGAAAAAATATTGGAAGCAACCAAAGATAAACAGACAGAGCATGATGAAAGTGTGCTTAACCCAGCATATAAAAATGAATCAGATCTGTCACGGAAGGAAAAACGTCTGCTTGAAAAAGAAAAATTAAAGGGAATGGGACCCGGAAAAAAACTTCAATATATCTGGATGTATTATAAGCCGGTAATGTTTGGGATTCTGGCAGCTATCGTGCTTGTATTTGTGTTAAAGGACTGGTATATAAATGCAAAAACAAAAACGGTATTGTCAATTGCAGCTGTTAATTCCCAGCTGAGTGATACAGATGATATAGAAAAACAGGTGGAAGAGCTTCTGGGTGTGACAGAGGATAAATATAGTAAAGTACAGATCAGTGTGAATATTACTACCGATGCAACCGGAGGTAATCTGGACTATTATGCCCAGACCGCATATATGACACAGGTTCAGGCGGGGACTTTGGATGTTATGCTGATGCCGGAGCAGTTATATGATTCATTGAATACAGAGGGCATTTTCCTGAATCTGGAAGAATTGCTTGGTGATCATGTTTTCGGGAAATTCGGAACACAGTCTGATCAGACACATATTACCATCAAAGACAGCAGACTGGCAGAGGAATTTGGATTAAGCTATGATACTATTACGATTGTGGTACCTGCCTCTGCTCCTGAACAGAAAAATGCAGCAAAATGGCTGGAAAGCCTTATAAGTGAGGAGTAATAGCTGTAACAGTAAAAAACTGACAGTTTCTAATTTAGAAACTGTCAGTTTTTTGCATTCAGATATTAGTTGATGGATTCATCATCAATTTCTGTATCAGTGTCTGAGCTTCCACCACTTAAAATATAGGTGATCACTTCATCCGGTATACCTGCGGCAGTGAGATTGTCCATAAGCTTTGTGAAGTCCATGGATGATACATAGTCAGTCATATCATTATCGTTGGACACATCACACACATCTTTTAAAGAGGCGAGATCAGGGATATCCACTCCGTCACCTTTGCCGGAAACGAATGAAACAGAACCCAGTGTTGCACCTGCACTGACAATACCAAGCTTGACAGAACCGGATTCTGCAGTGCTTGCGATATCTGCATCCAGTGAAAAATTAGTCAGAGGAGAAACATCAGAGCTGTCATCAGACTCATCCGCTACAAAGGAAATGGAGTAGCTTCCATTGATGTTACCTTTTTTAGCTTCCGCAGTGTTATAATCCTTTACTTCAATATTGGCAGCAGGTTCATCGTTCATGCTGAACTGGTAGGAACCATTTAATATGTCATTTTCGATAGTGCCATTTCCGGAAAGTGCATAAACTTCGTCTTCAGCATAGATTTCCAGCAGATATCCATAAGAGGAATCGTTCTTTGGCATCTGCCAGGTGAAAACAGGAGTATCTCCGGAAGCATCATGCATGGTAAGGGAACGGCCAATGATTTCTCCGTCTTCGCCAACCCAGGTTTTAGAAGAAAAATATCCATCCTGGGAATCCTCATCTGAGGAATCTTCCTTAAGTGCATCCAGACCGCTGTCAACTGCTTCCTGGAATTGCGCATTCAGATCCTGGCTGTCAGGAAGTACAGCAGCCCATTTTTCAAGGATTGCTTCAATTTCCTTGTCTGATTTTGCAGTTTCCAGAATTGCAGTAAGAGTTCTGACTGCAGCCTCAGAGTCCAGAGTACCTTCATATAAAGTACAGTCCTGGCTGATATCTCCGGCAGTAAGGGTATCGGAAGTACCGTCAGTACTCTTCACATTATCAATAAGGATGGTGCCGTATTTGTTAAGTAAGGATTCTACTACAGAAGCTTCAGGCATGGCTTCTGCCATATTGTTGAGAAGCTTTACAGAGTCACTTAGACCTTCTGTAGATGCCTCGAGAGTTTCATCATCCTCTGCTTCCTTAAGATTTACTTTCATATATTTATCAGAAAGCTCCGGGACTTTCATGTACATATCTTCTGTATCCGGGTCAAAATAAAAATCCAGGGTGCAGACCTGACTGTCATTTACGAGAAGTGCCATGGAACCGCCTTCTTTGTTATCTTTGAAGGAACTGTTGATGGTAACAGAGGCATTATTCAGCCAGGATACATCGAAGGGAGCGACAAATCCCAGAAGTGACCGTCCGGAATCTTCTATATTTACAGTAATATCGCCTTTGATCCCGGAGACAAGATCCTGGCTCTGCTCCAGAGAGGTGGCATAGGATGCAGCAAATTCGCCGGCTATCTTTGCCAGGGCACTTTTTTCAATATCAGCATAACTGTCTGCGGCAAAAGCAACAGAAGGTATGGATGTTGCGCTTAAAACCATAGCAGTACAAAGAACTGCAGTTTTCTGTAACCATTTTTTTCTTTTCATAGAGAACCTCCTTTTAATTAAAGTGAATAAGAGATATCCAGAGGGGTACTAATTATTGGCAGAAAATTTCAACTGTAAAATCTGATAATTAATAGACACTCTTTAGGGTTAAGTTTATTTTATCAGAAAATATTGCAAGAATCTACAGTTTTTTGCGGAAATATTGTAGGTGTTGCATTTTGTATCTATTTCGATTAAACTGTAAATAGAATTATACTAAAATAAAGAAATGAGGAAACGTGTGGAAATGAAAACAACATTGGTTATTATGGCTGCAGGGATCGGTTCACGTTTTGGCGGTGGAATCAAGCAGCTGGCACCTGTTGGCAGACATGGTGAGATCATCATGGATTATTCCATTCATGATGCCATAGAAGCTGGATTTAATAAGATTGTGTTTATCATCCGCAAGGATATCCGGGAAGCATTTAAAGAAGCAATTGGTGACCGTATCCAGAAAATCTGCGACGACCTGGGTGTGGAGATTGCTTATGCATATCAGGAACTTGATCATCTCCCGGATGGAGTAGAACCTGTGTCTGAGAGAACGAAACCCTGGGGAACAGGACAGGCAGTTCTGGCCTGCAGGGAGGTACTTCATGAGCCATTTGCAGTTATAAATGCAGATGATTATTATGGAAAGGAAGCTTTTGTAAAGCTTCATGATTTTCTGGAAGGTTATACTCCGGATAGGGCAGAACAGCTGTGTATGGCAGGCTTTATCCTGAAAAATACGCTAAGTGAAAATGGCGCTGTTACCCGTGGTATCTGTGAAACCAATGAGTCAGGATATCTGACAGCAGTACATGAAACTCACAATATTGTAAAAACTGCTGAGGGTGCAGCTGTAGAGCACCAGGAGGGAATGACACCGGTAGATCCGGAATCTTATGTTTCCATGAATATGTGGGGGTTGACACCGGAGTTTGTACAGCTTCTGGAAGATGGATTCAGGGAATTTTTCCAGAATACCTCCAAAGAGAACATTCTGAAGGCAGAGTATCTGCTCCCAATTTATATTGATGAGTTGCTTCAGGCAGGAAAAGTATCTGTAAAGGTGCTGGATTCCAGTGACAGATGGTTTGGTGTAACTTATAAAGAGGATAAGGATTATGTAATAGAATCCTTTGGTAAATTGATAGATGCAGGTGTATATCAGGAAGAACTTTTTTCAGATCTGAAATAATGAATGGCATTGGATGGCCGGGACAACAGGACATGAGAATGGTATCATGATCCGTTGTCCCGGTTTTTTGTATCATAAAAAACTTTGAAGAAAATGCAGGATGAGTTTCGTTAAAATATAAGAAGAGGTAAGAATTTTACTTTGTAACATATTTCTCAATGAGCCCCAGAATGCCATATAAAATCAGGGCAATGATACACAGAAGTGTGATGGACATCAGAACCCAGGTAAGCTTGAAGGTCTGGCTAGAATAGATGATCAGATAGCCAAGCCCCTGTCTGGCACCGATGAACTCACCGATGATTACTCCTACCAGGCAAAGACCGATATTCACCTTCATCACACTGAGAAGCAGAGGAAGAGAAGAGGGGAGTATGATCTTCTGGAATTTTTCCTTTTTTCCGCCACCCAGGGTTTCAATAAGCTTAAGCTTATCTGGATCTGTATTTTGAAATCCGGCATATAGATTTAAAACGGAACCAAAGATTGCAACAGATACTCCGGATACAATAATGGTTCGTTCATTGGCACCCAGCCATACAATAAGAAGAGGTGCCAGTGCAGATTTAGGAAGACTGTTCAGTATTACCAGATAAGGCTCGGTGACCTGGGCTAATCTGGGAAAACACCAGAGAAGCACTGCCAGTCCGGCACCCAGGATCACTACTATGAAAAAACTGACCAGGGTTTCTGTAACTGTAACACCCAGATGAGAAAAAATGGACAGATCCCGGCACATTTCCATAAAGCTTTTCCAGATCAGAGAGGGGCTGCTGAAAATAAAAGAGTCAATAAGACCATATCTGGCAGAACATTCCCAGATAAGGAGAAACAAAAGAAAAACAGCGGTTCTCCACAGCACGATCAGTTGTTTCTCTCGTTTTATGCGGCGAAGAAATAATTGCTGGTAATAGGATGGTTCAGGCATCATGATTTAATTCCTCCCAGATAAGATTAAAGTAAGTTTTAAAATCTGGTGCATTGCGGGAAGACAGGGGAGTGCGGTCTGGAACAGACAGATTTATGGAAAGCTCTTTCTGAACTGTGGCAGGTCGGGGAGAGAGGATCAGTATTCTGTCTGCCATACTGATCGCTTCTGAAATATCATGAGTGACAAGGATTGCTGTTTTTTTCTCTTTTTTCAGGATTTTACCGATATCATCACTGACCTTGAGGCGGGTCTGATAATCCAGGGCGGAAAAGGGTTCATCCAGCAGAAGAAGCATAGGAGACAGGGCAAGAGTGCGGATCAGTGCAGCACGCTGGCGCATTCCTCCTGAAAGCTGAGAAGGATAGGCATTGCGGAATTTGTCCAGTCCATAGGTGAGTAACATCTGATTTACATAGGCCAGTTTTTCGGCAGTGAGCTCTCTGCGTATTTCCAGACCCAGGATTACATTTTTGTAAATTTTCCGCCATTCCAGAAGGTGATCTTTCTGCAGCATATATCCAATGCGGCGGTCTCCGGCAAACACAGGTTCTCCGTTCAGGAGAATCTGTCCCTGTTCTGGTTTCAGTAATCCGCATATCAGATTTAGGAGAGTGGATTTTCCACAGCCGGAGGGACCTACAACTGCGAGAAATTCTCCTGGAAATAGTGAAAAGGATATATGTGAAAGGACTTTGGTTTCCCCGGAAATACTGTGGTATGAAAGACAGACATCTGATACTTCCAGCAGTGGTTTCATTTTTACCTCCATTAAAAATCTTTCTGACAAATATAAATGAAAGAGATATTGGGTTACATATATTTTATGATATGCAGACCCTTGAAGGTGTGATATAATAAGACAATTGGTGTAACTATAGTGTAGCTCATTGTTTGTAAAGGCACTGGCAGTTACGGCAACAGAGCATACAATATGCAGGAAAGTGTATAGAAACTATGACAGATAAAAAAAAGGCGGTTTTTAATTTTATCTTCCTGATCCTTGTATTTTCTCTGACTGTATATATGGTATTTAAGGGAGAGGATCTGGGAGAAATTATTTCTACAGTGCAGCAGGCAAATGCTGTGTATCTGATGATCAGTGTGATCTGCGTGGTACTCTTTATTCTGGGAGAATCCGTGATCATTTTCTATATGATGAGGACATTAGGAGCAGGGGTTAAAATGGGGCATTGTGCTCTGTACTCCTTTGTGGGGTTCTTTTTCAGCTGCATTACTCCTTCTGCCACAGGGGGACAGCCCATGCAGATTTATTATATGAAGAAAGACAAACTTCCCATACCGGTGACTACGTTGGTATTGATGATCGTTACGATCACCTATAAAGCGGTTCTGGTGCTGATCGGTATTCTGTTATGGATATTCGGAAAGGGATTTCTGACAGGATATTTAGGACAGTATATGTGGGTATTTTATCTTGGTGTGGCGCTGAATGTGTTCTGTGTTTCTTTTATGATGATTCTGGTGTTTGCACCTGGACTTGCCAAATGGCTCATGGTAAAGGGAATGAAATTGCTGGAACATTTCAGATTCCTGAAACCCAGAAAAAGCAGACTGGAGAAACTGGAAAATTCCATGGACCAGTATCATGCCACAGCAGCATTCTGGGCGGGACATAAGCTGGTGATTCTGAAAGTGTTTCTGATCACTTTTGTACAGCGTATTATTTTGTTTACAGTTACTTACTGGGTATATCGTTCCCTGGGATTTCATGAATATGGGATCGTGACTCTGACAATTTTACAGTCAGTGATTTCTGTATCTGTGGACATGCTTCCTTTGCCGGGAGGTATGGGAATCAGCGAATCATTGTATCTGGTTATCTTTGCGCCGGTTTTTGGGGAGAAATTACTTCCGGCCATGCTGCTGAGCAGAGGAATTTCCTATTATGCACAGATGCTCATCAGTGCAGTGATGACCTGTGTGGCACATCTGGTAATAGGACGAAAAGTACAGGAAGAAAATAGGGGGTAAAACATGTTTTTAGGATTTTATGATTATACGGTGGTTCTTACATATATCAGTCTGGGAATTTCCGTGTTTGGGATTACAATGGCTCTGGAGGGGAACTTCAGAATGGCTATTTTCTGTCTGGCATTGTCAGGTCTTTGTGATATGTTTGATGGAAAAATAGCCAGAACTAAAAAGAACCGCACAGAGGATGAGAAGAATTTTGGAATCCAGATTGATTCGCTCTGTGATGTAGTCTGTTTTGGAGTTTTTCCGGCAATGATCTGTTACTGTCTGGGTGTAAATACGCCTGCCGGAGTGGCTTCCCTGATATTTTACAGTATAGCATCTGTGATCCGTCTGGCATATTTTAATGTGACAGAAGCTAAGAGACAGACTCAGACGGAAGAAAACCGGAAATACTATCAGGGACTGCCGATCACATCCATGGCGATTATTCTGCCCTTTCTGTATCTGATGAGAAGATATTATATGATTCATTTTCTGATTGTGATACATATTGCGGTAATTATAGTAGGCCTTCTTTTTATTTTAAATATTAAGGTAAAGAAACCACAGAATCCGGTGCGTATTCTTCTGGTAGTTGTGGTAGCACTGGCACTTGCAAAGATGTTCCGTTTGATATAGTAAACAGGAGAGATACCAATGAAATATATTGACAGAATGGGAAATGTAACTGTTGAGGAAAATGGTCAGGACAAATTATTGCGTCATCTGTATAATGACCGGGGTGGAAGACTTTGTCTCAGAGTGCTGGTCAGCCCCTGGGTATCTAAAATGGCAGGCAGGCTGTTAAATACGGGATTTTCTGCCAGGTTTGTGGGAGATTTTGTGGAAAAAAACAAAATTGATCTGAGTATCTGTGAAAAGCAGAAATTTTCTTCCTGGAATGATTTTTTTACCCGCAGATTACGGCAGGGAGAACGTCCTGTTGATGAAAGGGAAAAGATGTTGGTCAGTCCCTGTGATGGTAAGCTTTCTGTTCACAGGATTGATAAAAATTCCCGTTTCTGGATCAAGGATACAGAATATACAGTGGAGCAGCTGCTTCGTAATAAAAGTCTGGCAGAAAGATATATGGGCGGACATGCCCTGGTATTCAGACTGACAGTAGATGATTATCATCATTTCTGCTATCCGGCAGACGGTAAAAAATCTGATAATATAGTGTTACCGGGGATTTTTCATACTGTAAATCCTGTAGCAAATGAGGTATATCCTATTTACAGAGAAAATGCCAGAGAATATACTTTGCTGAAAACAGAGAAATTCGGGACTGTACTTATGATGGAAGTAGGTGCCATGATGGTGGGAAAAATCACTAATCTGGAGAAAAAATCTGTTTCAGTGAAAAAGGGACAGGAAAAAGGCTGGTTTGAATTCGGAGGTTCCACGATTATTCTTCTTCTGCAGCATGGAAAGGTAA
Organism: uncultured Blautia sp.; assembly: GCA_934426285.1. Lineage (GTDB taxonomy): Bacteria > Bacillota > Clostridia > Lachnospirales > Lachnospiraceae > Blautia_A. Next base: position 2,699 of record CAKRYE010000046.1, on the reverse strand, counting down.
GATTGGACTATGATCTGATTGAAAATACGGAAAATGGATATGAAACGGTTGTCAGAATGGGAGAGCGTATCGGTGAGACCAGAAAGCGCAAAACAGGAGAATAATTCATGAATATAAGAAATTATCAAAAGGAACTGGACAGGCTCATAGGACAGATACAGAAAGAGAATAAAGTCCCAAGCCTGTTCCTTCATAGCTGCTGTGCACCCTGCAGCAGCTATGTATTGGAATATTTGTCAAAATATTTTGATATTACAGTGTTTTATTACAATCCCAATATTTACCCAGAAGAAGAGTATAGGAAACGAGTACAGGAAATTACCCGCCTGGTAAATTCTATGGAATTTGAGCATCCGGTCAAACTGATAGAGGGGCGCTATGATCCACAGGAATTTTTCAGAATGGCAAAAGGATTGGAAGATATACCGGAAGGTGGAGAACGCTGCTTTAGGTGTTATCGTCAGCGTATGGAAGAAGCTGCAAGGCTGGCAAAGGAAGGTGGATATGATTATTTCACGACCACTCTGTCTATCAGTCCGCTGAAAAATGCAGCCAGGATCAATGAGATTGGAGAAGAACTGGCAGAGATCTATCATGTAACGCATCTTCCTTCAGATTTTAAGAAAAAAAATGGATATAAGCGTTCTATAGAGCTTTCTCACGAATATGATCTTTACCGGCAGAATTACTGCGGATGTGTATATTCCAGAAGAGAAGCTTCAATAAATAATTAGTTGCAAACTGAAAGAATCAAAATGAATTACTTTGCAATCTGAAAAAAATATGATACACTAATGCACAAAAGTACTAAAATTCAGAAAGAAACGAGGAATAAATATTATGGCACAGCTTTGGGGCGGACGTTTCACCAAAGAAACAGACAAACTGGTATATAATTTTAATGCATCAATTTCTTTTGACCAGAAATTCTATGAGCAGGATATCAGAGGAAGCAAAGCGCATGTAGCAATGCTTGCAAAACAGGGAATCCTGACAGAAGAGGAAAAAATACAGATTGAAAATGGTCTGGATGGAATTCTTGCAGATGTAAAATCCGGAAAACTTGAGATTACATCTGAATATGAAGATATTCACAGCTTTGTAGAGGCAAATCTCATTGACAGGATCGGAGATGCCGGTAAGAAGCTTCATACAGGAAGAAGCCGTAATGATCAGGTGGCACTGGATATGAAACTGTATGTGAGGGATGAGATCGATGAAACGGATGAGCTGGTAAAGAAGCTTCTTGAAGCACTGCAGAAGATCATGGAGGAGAATATCCACACATATATGCCGGGCTTTACTCATTTGCAGAAGGCACAGCCTGTTACTCTGGCACATCATGTAGGTGCATATTTTGAGATGTTTGTCCGTGACAGAAGCAGACTTTCCGATATCCGCAAGAGAATGAATACCTGTCCTTTAGGAGCAGGAGCACTGGCAGGAACCACATATCCGCTGGACAGGGAATATACTGCGCAGCTTCTGGGCTTTGACGGACCTACCAGAAACAGTATGGATTCTGTTTCGGACAGAGACTATGTGATTGAGCTTTTGTCAGCCTTTTCTACCATAATGATGCATATGAGCCGTTTCTGCGAGGAAATCATTATGTGGAATTCTAATGAGTATCGTTTTGTGGAAATTGATGATGCCTACAGTACAGGCAGCAGTATTATGCCTCAGAAAAAGAATCCGGATATTGCAGAGCTGGTAAGAGGAAAAACAGGACGTGTATATGGAGCCCTGACTTCTATCCTTACCACTATGAAAGGAATTCCTCTTGCATATAATAAGGACATGCAGGAAGACAAAGAACTTACTTTTGATGCCATTGACACAGTGAAGGGCTGTCTGGCATTGTTTACAGGAATGATCTCAACTATGCAGTTTAACACAAAAAATATGGAAGAAAGTGCAAAGAACGGATTTACCAATGCTACGGATGCAGCAGATTATCTGGTAAATCACGGTGTACCTTTCAGGGATGCCCATGGTATTGTAGGACGTCTGGTCCTTACCTGCATTGACAAAGGGATTTCACTGGATGAACTTCCACTGGAAGAATACAAGGCCATCAGTCCTGTATTTGAACAGGATATCTATGAAGCCATCAGTATGAAAACCTGTGTAGAGAAACGTATGACTATTGGTGCCCCGGGATCTGAAGTTATGAAAAAGGTAATTGCAGAGAACCGTAAATATTTGGAACAGAATTAATTTGAAAAAACATAAAAAAGGGTTGCATTTTACTTTAATTTGTTATAGTATGTACAAGAACGACAGATGTACGTGAAATAGAGACATCTGAAAAAGAAGGTCTGACGCAGGAAAATAGAGTCAGATGATACGCAAAGAGGAGATTATATTATGAGTGAAAAACTGAGAGTTGGTATCTTAGGTGCCACAGGTATGGTAGGACAGAGATTTATCTCACTTCTTGAGAATCATCCATGGTTTGAGGTAGTAACCGTGGCTGCAAGCCCGAGAAGCGCAGGAAAAACATATGAGGAAGCTGTAGGCGGAAGATGGAAAATGGACACACCGATGCCGGAAGCTGTGAAAAAGCTTGTAGTTATGAATGTAAATGAGGTGGAGAAGGTTGCTGCTACAGTTGACTTTGTATTCTCTGCTGTAGATATGTCAAAAGAAGAGATCAAGAAGATCGAAGAAGAATATGCTAAGACAGAGACACCGGT
>CAKRYE010000045.1 GCA_934426285.1 uncultured Blautia sp. | reverse complement strand
GTCTGTTCCTCATTGAATCCAAACTTCCGAAATACATCGTGGCAAAAAGTATTTAATGTGTCATAACTCCATTTCACATATCCCATAACTGCAAAGCCCCTCCTTATAGTATTACCTCTTCGTATATTGGTTATACCAATTAATTCGTTGAAATGATTATATTACTATTGCTTTCAAAAATCAACTGTTTTTTACAGATTTTATTTTTCTATAACATAAACAGGGTGAGTAATTCTAAACGAATTGCTCACCCTGCTCTAGAACTGCCTGCTTCACAGCAGCTCCCCTTCATTATTCTTTTAATTTACTTCTTTTAAAATTGCAACATCATATGGTTTTAATTCAACAACATTCTCCACTGTTTCATGTGTAATCATATTCTCATATGACTGCTCCATTGAAACTATAACTGAATGGTCATTATAGTTCAAAATAAACAATGCATCATTTGTTCCATCTGTAGCATCTACAACTTCTACACCATCAACTTTATATAAATCCATATCAATCCCTGCTTTTCTTCCCAGATAAACAGCCAACATTTTCATGGCTTTTTCATCCAGATCGCAGCCCAAATAATATACCTCACCTTTTCCTATCTGGTTTACAGTCATGCAGGCCTCACCTGCATAAAAATCAGAAGTATATTTTCCAATTACTTTTGCAGTAACTGGTTTCACTATATCACACCACATGTGAGCCATTCCATTTCCAAACACACCTGTCGTAGCAGTTGTTTTCTCCAGAAGCGGATCATAATCTTCTACCTCTACACCGGCCAGGTCTGCAAATACACCTGGTACAGTTTCTGTAAGCATGTTGTTATACATATCTTTGATTCCACTTCTAAATGAGAATAGAACTTTTCCGCCTGCTTGAGCATAAGCTTCAATGTTCTTCTTTCCTTCATCCGATACCATCATCAACATTGGTGCAAGAACAAGATCATATCTATTTAAGTCTTCTTCTGCTGTCACGAAATCTACTGGAATTCCCATATTCCAAAATGGACGATAATAATCAAGCAATAAAGAATCATAATACAATCCTTCTACCTGACGATGAATAGATTGACTCCATTCACTGTCAAAAGATTTGATAATTGCAACACGTGCTCTCGGCATCAGCGCCCGGTAGTTCTTACTTAGTTCTTCCATTTCAGCTCCTACCCGAGAAATTTCAGCATATCTTCTGTTCGGTTTTCCATCATGATTCAAAATGCCATGCCAGAGTTCTTCTGTTCCAAACGGGCATGCTCTCCAGCGGAAATAAACAACTGTATCGGCTCCATTTGCCACTGACTGATATGTCCAAAGACGGAGTTTTCCAGGTGTTGGTGTTGGTCCCATCTTACTCCATCCACAAGGACCGGACTGCTGTTCCATAACCCAGAACGGTTTCTTCTTGTAGCTTCTAAGCAATGCATGATCTCTTGATACTGTTTCCGGTTTTGCTTTCCCCCACTGAAATTCAATATAATTATCCCATGTTACAAAATCAAATTCTTTAGATAATTTGAAATAATCAATCCCTGTTCCCGAATTAATAGCCGCGTCTAAAAGATTGCTGGTTACCGGAAGAGCAGAATACTCCTTAATTGTATCTACAGATTCTTTTGTAAATTCAATTACAGAATCACTGCAGAAACGATAGTAGTCTAGCAACAATGCCGGGTTCTGCCCCTGTGTATCGTGACAAGTATCATAGCATGCACCCGCCTTCGGAATGATCAACTCCTCAAAACTTCTGTATGTCTGACTCCAGAAAGTAGTTCCATACGTTTTATTCAGATTATCAATCGTACCATATTTCTCTTTCAGCCAGCTACGGAAACGGTTCTCGCAAGACTTACAATAACATCTGGTTGTATTTGACCATCCCAGTTCATTATCTACCTGCCATGCTTCAATTGCAGGATGTTTTGCATATCTCTTTGCAATAAGAGTGTTTAATTTCTTTGTTTTTTCTCTGTATGTCTCACTGTTAAAGCAGTAATGCTTTCTTGTTCCGAAAAGCTTCGGATTTCCATGAATGTCATTCTGAAGAATATCCGGATACTTATCTATCATCCATTTAGGAGGGGTAGCTGAAGGTGTACACATTACTACCTTGATTCCGTACTTTCCAAAAAAATCCAGTGCCTCATCCATCCAGTCAAATTCATATTTTCCTTCTTCGGGCTCGTAAAGACTCCATGCAAATTCACCAATTCTGATTACTTTGATATTTGCTTTGACCATCATCTCTGCATCTGTTTTCCAACGCTCTTTATCCCAATGTTCTGGATAATAATCTGCACCAATTCTCATAGTATTTTCTCCCTGTTATTTTCCAAATTCAAATTTTACGGATTTTAATGCTTCTTTACAGCTGCAGTCACCTGTATATGCAATATATGTAATCTCCTCTTCTACAAAATCATCTTTTTCTTCTGAATAATAAGCCATATCCTTCGAACTTACCTGAAGAGAAACTTTCTTTTCTTCTCCCGGCATTAATTCTACTCTCGCAAAATCTTTCAATATTTTAACCGGACGATCTACTACACTTTCTTCACATCCAATGTAAAGCTGTACAACTTCTGCGCCTTTTACAGCTCCAGTATTCTTTACATTAACAGAAATCTTTGCCGTCTTGTCAAATACTTCAACTGTCGGCTCGCTAATCTCAAATGTTGTATAAGATAATCCATATCCAAATGGATACAAAACAGGAATACTCTCTTTATCCATCTTACAATATCCATGATAATATTCGTACTCTGCATATGTACAGTCCGGATCAAAATCAGGATAGCTATCCTCGGAAAGTGCTACTGTGTATGGAAGTTTACCACTCGGGCAAACATCTCCAAACAGAATATCTGCCAATACATTTCCACCTTCCATTCCACTGTAGAAGGAGAAGATAATTGCTGGAACATCTTTTTCCCATTCATCAATCAGAATCGCACTGCTTCCGACAATAGAGACAACAGTATTCGGATTAACATCCTTTACACCATGAATCAGATCAATATCTCTTTGATGAAGCCTCATACTTGCTCTGTCTCCGCCCATTCCGGCAATATCACTTCTATCAGCCAGATATTCTCCCTCATCACTGTGGATATAACCTGCAACAATCACTACTGCATCAGCATCTGCTGCCAGTTCTTTTGCACGTTCCAAATCACTTCCATCATTATAGAGAATCTGTGCTTTCGGCATTTTTTTCATCAGACCTTTAAATGGTGTCACTGTATAATATGGATGAACCTTACTGGAACCATGGTCACCAATGTTTTCTGTATCTCCAAGTACTCCAAGAACTACAATTTTCTCCGTTTTTTCTTTATCAAGAGGAAGTACATGATTCTCGTTCTTCAAAAGTACCATAGATTCTTCGGCAGCTCTCTTTGCTACTGCTACATGTTCCGGGCATGCAAGAATATCTTCTGTATATTCCTGTGGGTCTTTTCTTGTCTCATAATAGAGTACTGTACGAAGAATGTATCCAACAGCCTCATCTACATCTTCCATAGCAAGAGTTCCGTCTTCAATTGCTTTCGGAATCTGTTCTGCATAATGGCAGATACATGGCATTTCAACATTCATTCCGCTCTTTACTGCCTTCGGACCATCTTTTACGGCCCAGAGGAAATCAGATAAAGTAAATCCCTCAAATCCCCATTTATCTCTGAGAATATCTTTTAACAGATATTCACTCTCAGATGCCTGTTCTCCATAAACTTTATTATATGCTCCCATTACAGAAGCTGCCCCTTCTTCAATACATCTCTTAAAATGAGGAAGATATACTTCGAAAAGTGTTCTCTTATCTGCATGTACATCTGCTTTAAATCTGGCATTCTCAATACTGTTCATTGCAAAATGCTTGATGCACGCCATAACATTCTGACTCTGAACGCCTCTGGTCAGAGCTGCTCCCATTTCTCCCAGATGATAAGTATCTTCTCCATAGCACTCTTGCGCACGACCCCAACGCGGGTTTCTCGGAAGGTTGATGCAGACACCACCGTAATAGTTTCCACCCACTGCACGAACTTCTGCACCGATTACTTCTCCAATCTTCTCTTCCAGATCACGATCAAAGCTGGCACCTCTTGCCATGGAAACAGGAAAGCAGGTTGCAGATCCGGCTACTACACCTCTTGGTCCATCTACAAAACGGATATTTGGAATGCCAAGACGTTCTACTTCTTTTGTCGGATACGGTTTTACATTATAATGTTCAATCAGAAACAGATCATCCAGTAATTTCTTCTCTGTAACCTGTCCTGACATTATCCCAATCTTCTCATCCAGTGTGAGTTCCTGAATCACTTCATCTACATATTTCTTTATTGTTTTTTTTGAACAATTTTCTGTCAGTTTTGTTCTTTTTACTACATCCCTCATCCTTTACTTCTCCTTTCGTAATTACACTTGTCTGATGTTTATTTTAATTATTTTCTCTTTGCATATTTTCTCATGTCAATAATAACAGCAAGAAGAATGATCAGACCTTTTACGATATACTGCCAGTACATGTTTACACCGATGAACGCAAGACCATAATTGATAACTGTAAACATCAGAACACCAATTACGATGCCTCCTACACTACCAACACCACCCGAAAGAGATACACCACCGATTACGCAGGCAGCAACTGCATCCATTTCATATCCGTTACCAGTTGTATTAGACGCACTTCCGATACGTCCTACTTCCAGAGCTGCTGCAAATGCATACATCATACCTGCAATTGCATAAACCATAATCTGAGTTTTTATAACATTTACGCCTGACACTTTTGCAGCTTCTGGGTTGCCACCAACTGCAAACATATATTTTCCAAATTTTGTTTTATTCCATACAATCCACATAACTACACATACTGCTGCAGCAATGATAATCAGATATGGAATCTGAAATTCTCCAATTCCGATTGAGCCAATCGCAATCTGAGTTACTTTTGAATCAATACCACCAATCGGCTGTGCACCATATGGCGGACGATCAAAATAAATAGAGGATGCTCCATATAAGATCAACTGCATGCCAAGTGTTGCAATAAACGGCGGTACTTTAAATACTGCAACAAGCACTCCCGATATTCCACCAAGTACAAGGCAGATTGCCAGTACCAATAATAACGGAACAATCAGCGGAAGCTCTTTTAAATTCGGATACATTCTGTATGCATAGTCTGGATCCTGAACTAAAGATGCAAAAATAACTGCTGCCAAACCGATCATACGTCCTGTAGAAAGATCAACGCCCTGTACTACCAGTACCATTCCGGCTGCTAACGCAATAATGATTTTAGTTGATGACTGCGCAAAAATATTTTTAAAGTTATTAAATGATAAAAATCTTGGTTCTACTACCACAATTGCAACTAGTAAGATAATAAAAACCAGATAAATTGCTTTTTCAGCAATAAGTTCTTTAATTGAAATGTTCTTTGAATTTTTCACCAGAATCCCCTCCTGAATTTGTATTGAAAGTTCAGATAAACCGGGCCGCTGCCTGCATAACGTCCACCTGTCCTACTTCTTTTGAATCAAATATAGCTGATTGATGTCCATTGCTCATAACCAGAATCCTGTCTGAAATCCCGAACAATTCCGGCATTTCTGAGCTTACTACAATAATTCCTTTTCCTTGCTCAGCCAGTTGATTGATCAACTGATAGATTTCAAATTTAGCTCCTACATCAATACCTCTTGTAGGCTCATCCAGAAGCAGAATATCAGGATCTGTCAGCAGCCATCTACCCAGAATTACTTTCTGCTGATTTCCTCCTGAAAGGTTTGCAATCCTGGTCTTCATTGACGGAGTTTTTACTTTCATGGCATCTATCATTTTAGTAATATCTGCTTTCATTTTTTCTCCGTTTAAAAGTCCCGTCTTCTGATATCTCGGTAAGTTGGAAATTGTCATATTAAATCCAACACTCAAACCTCCAAAAATACCATCAGATCTTCGTTCCTCTGTCAGCATTGCAAATCCATTCGCCATTGCCTCTTGGGGACTTCTGTTCTGAACTTCTTTTCCTTTTACCAGTATCTGACCTTTCCCTTTCATTCTTATGCCAAATAACGTTTCAAGAATTTCTGTTCTCTTAGATCCTACCAATCCCGCAATTCCCAGGATTTCCCCCCTATGCAATTGGAAATTAACACCCTCAAATCCTGGATTTAATGTACTAAGATTTTTTACTTCCATTAATACATCGCCTATTTGGGCATTCTTTTCCGGATAACGATCTTTCAGCTCTCGCCCAACCATCATTTTAATGATCTTGTCAATGGTCAGCTCACTGGCAGGTTTTGTATCAATCCATTTGCCATCTCTCATAACTGTTACATCATCAGAAATACGCAAAATTTCTTCCATTTTATGTGATATATAAATAATACTGGTGTTCTTTTTCTTAAGTTTCCCTATAATCTTAAAAAGATGCTCTACTTCTTTTTCTGTAAGTGATGAAGTAGGTTCATCCATTACAATTACTTTTGAATTATAAGAAACTGCTTTTGCAATCTCTATCATCTGTTTCTGCGAAACCTTTAGAGTTCCTATCTTTACTTTCGGATTCACCTGAATATCCAAATCATCAAAAATTGCTTTTGTGTCTTCATACATTTTCTGGTCGTCTACCAAACCATGCTTCATTGGAAATCTTCCCAACCACATATTTTCCATAACTGTCTGATTTAATACCTGGTTCAGTTCCTGATGCACCATGGATACATGATTCTGTAATGCTTCTGATGGGCTAGAAAATTTAATATTTTTTCCATCCAGAATAATTTCGCCCTCATCAAATGAATAAATACCGAACAGACATTTCATTAATGTGGATTTACCTGCGCCATTTTCTCCCATAAGAGAATGCACTGTTCCAGGACGTACACATAACGTTACATCGTCAAGTGCTTTTACACCAGGAAACGATTTTGAAATATGCTTTAATTCCAATATATATTCTGTTCCCATTTTAAAATCCTTTCCCTCTTTTTTCTTACAGGCATCCGTTTAAAACGAATGCCTGTCTGTAAAATCAGTTATTTTTATTCATAAGTTGATTTTGCTAAATCAAGATTATCTTTGGTAATTGCCTGATACGGAACTCGTACAGCTTTTGCTTCTTCTTCCATTTCTACACCTTCAATTCCGTCCATCGCGTCTTTACCGTTTGTAAGGTTCTCTGCCATTTTTACGATTGTCTGTCCCTGAGTCTTAGCATCCTGTAATACAGAGCCCGTAATCTCACCACTTTCAATCTTAGAAAGGATTTCAGGAAGAGCGTCAATTCCATAGATTGGAATATATTTATCACTTTCTTCTCCATCTGTATTGAATCCTGCTGCTTCTACTGCTGATAAAGCACCAAGTGCCATTGCATCATTTCCCGCTACGCAGCACTCAATTTCATCACCATATTTGGATACCCATGCATCCATTTTTTCTTTTGCAGTTGCCGTTACCCACATTCCTGTATCTTCCGCAAGAAGATCAATCTCAATTCCTGCATCCTCAATTGTACTCTTGAGGTAATCACACCTTGGCTGGGATGCTGTATGTCCCGGGTCACCCATCAGATATACAAGCTGTAATTTTCCATCACCATTCTTATCCATTTCCGGATGTTCTTTCCAGTAGTCAATTACCATCTGAGCCTGAATAGATGCACCGTAATCTCCACCTGTAGAGGTCACCTGATAAGCATTTTCATAAGAATTAATCACATCATAATCTGTGATTTCTTTATTGAAGAAAATGATCGGAACATTTCCTGCATCTTTACATTTCTGAATCAACGTTGGAGCAGCTGTTACATCGCATACAGAAACTGCAACTGCTGAAGCACCCTTTGCCAGCATAGTATCAACCTGATTGTTCTGTGTGGACTGGTCATTTTGTCCATCTTCAATGTTAGTTTTAAAGATTCCATCGCACGCATTTGTAATAGCTTTTCCAATATAAGAATTGAAATTATCAGAGGCTGAATAAATACCTGCACCAAGAATTTTCTCATCATCAGCTTTTACCTGTGTCGCGCCTACACTGCCAACACCAACTACCATAACTGCTGCCATTAAAACACTTAATAATTTTTTCTTCATTTGTAAACCCTCCCGTTAGTTTATTTTCTCGTTTGTTATTTTGTATACTCATATTAACTTTGAGCATTCTATTTTTCAACTTTTGATATTTGGATTATGGGTGACATTCTTTTGCTTCTTATTTTTGCACAAAAAAAAGACGAATTATCCAAACTTTTTATCCCTATTGTACATTCGCCTTTTCTTCAAATCACCATTCTTCTCTTGTCAGCACACCGTGCTTCAAAAACATGGATTCTCCCTTGATTTTATTCATGATTGTAAAATTGGCAGTAAGAAGAATCACCCCGACCCCTCGCTTACGCAATGCTCCAATCATTTTCCTTGTTATTTCTCTCATATTGACATCCATATCTGTAAACGGGTTCTCAATGAGTATAATCTTCGGCTGATACATCAACCATTTTTCATATGCAAGCTTCTGCAGTTCTGCATTTCCAATATTCTTCAACTTATTTTTATTCAATTCATTATTCTGAAGAAAATCACTTACGCTTTTAACATACTTTTTCGAATACCAAAAACCTCTGACCTTTTCATGCAATGGTATACTCACATTTTCTATTGCACTCATATTTTCTAGAATCATGCTCCTGTATGGTGCCTCTGTTATAAACCCTATCCCCTCCTGTACTGCCTGACTCATATTTGATACTTTATATAATTTCTCAGAAATATAAATCTGTCCCGCTTCAATGTCTTCTTCTCCGGAAAACATTTTCCAGAAACTATCCTTGCTCTTTTCATCTGAATAATATATCTTAAGCAGTTCCCCTGAACCTAATGTAAAATTAATACCTTTCAGATAACGGGTACTAACATTATTTATTTTTAATACATCCTTCTGACGATTTATTACATTACGTCCATAAGCATTAAACATTTCTGATTTATTTTCATATATTAAAGCTTTCAAAACTTTACTCAGTTTGCAATTTAACTGCGAAATGCCAGATACAAAAGTAGTTCTTCCATTTTGAACAACTACAATAGTTTCCATCCAGTCCATAATAAAATCTTCAATCCCTACTGTAATCAAAAAAGACATCTGCGATTTCATTTTATTAATAAGAGTGAATATTTCCCTCAAATCTTTTTCTGATAAAAGACTAGTAATTTCATCTAAAATTACAATTTTCTTCTTTTCCTCATAGGCTTTGAGTAATTCTATAATAACCTTTTCTTTGGAAGATAAATTTCTTACTTTATGCGGCATATCATCCGAAATGCCCAATTCATTCATAAGTTTCAGGAAGCGCTCTCTGTACTCTTTCTGATCCAAAAAAATTTTTTTGTCCGAAAAAAGAAATATATTATCTTCTATTGTAATAGACGGCAATAATTTACTTTTAGAACTAATCACTGCCACTTGCTGTTTTAACAATCTGGCAGCTTCTTCGTATGTCTTCCTTTCTTCATTTATAAATATCCTTCCTGAATAAAGAATAATATCTCCAAGCATCATATTAATAAAGAGCTTTTGTTCTAAAATATCATCGAATACAATCCCTGCTATTTCTTCCTGAAATAATTCCAAAGACAAGTCATCAAATATAACATTATTTTCCTTTTTTATTTTTCCGCTCTGTATATTTAATAATTCTTTTTTCACGGATTTTGATACTCCCTGTTTGTAATGATCGGTACTGCTATTCTGACTTCAGTTCCAAGATTAGGAATACTATAAATACGTATTCCATATTCCTCTCCGAATAACAGCTTAATGCGTCTAGATACATTCGGCAATGCAATACCACCCCTTTTACGTTTCTCTTCTTTCAGTGGCCCCGAAACTGTTTCCAATCTCTGATTAATTTTTATCAGCTCTTCTTCATTTATTCCTATTCCATCATCATGAATATTGATTAAAAGTTTTTTCTCCGTCATTTCCATCGAAATGGTAATGACTCCCCCCTCTGCCTTCGCTTCTAATCCATGAAAAATCGCATTTTCAACTACAGGCTGCAATGTAAGTTTAGGAAGTTTACATTCCAGTATCCTTGAGTAATCATCTGGAAAATTAACTTTCATCTTCAATTTATCTCCAAAACGATATTGCTGTATTTTAAAATAATTTTCCACATTTTCCAATTCATCTTCTACAGAAACTAAATTTCCGGTATTCGTAATCGTATATCTAAAAAAAGTAGATAACGCTTCAGTAGTATCAGCAATACTATCGACTCCCTCACACAATGCGTCCCCTCGTATGGCTTCCAATGTATTGTACAAAAAATGAGGATTAATCTGATTCTGCAGCGCAAGAAGCTCCGCATGTTTTGTTGATAATTCAATAATATTTTTTTCATCTAATATTGAATCCAGCTTCTGTATTACCCTATTTTGTTCTGGAAAAATCTGATAGTCCTGGTCAAGCAATTCCCTAAAATTTCCACTATCTATAAAATGTTCGAATACGCCTCGGGCCTGTTTATAGGGTTTTATCAGAAATTCATATATAAGTACACAAACACTTCCTACAGCAACAATCTCCAACACAATAAACATCATCATATGGAAAAACCCAAAATACCCCTTCGAAACAGCCCATATGACTTCTATAAACTGAAAAATCGCTCCTACCCCTAAAAGAATCCACAAAATATTAACCGCTTGCCTACTAAATATATTTCTTTTTTTCATCGTTTTTTACCTACATATTTTTAACTATATAATTTTCTGAATTCTGAGGGACTTAATCCTGTTGTCTTTTTAAACAACTTAGAAAAATATTTCAAATCATTATACCCTACTGCAGATGCTACCTCAGCAATATCATAATTTGTCTGTATGAGATAATTTTTCGCATTCTGAATACGAAATTCTGTTACATACTCAAGAAAATTCTTCCCTGTCTCTTTCTTAAATAATGTAGAAAAGTATGCTGCATTAAATCCAATATATTCACTGACACTCTCCAAACTTATATGCTTATTAAAATTATCATGAATATATTTTTTTGCATCTCTTATTGGTTTGCTCTCCTCATCCTGAATATTTTTTATATAGTCCTGATGTACTTTTGACATATCCGACCTGATCCATTGAAAAAGTTCATCATAATCCCATATCATTCTATACTGTTTTTTATAATCTTCGATCAAAAAAAGACTTCTGCTTTCGCGAGAATATTTCATACCAAATCGCAAAGTTTCAACTAATTCACAAAAAACTTCATACACCAACTTCCCATCATATTTAAATGGTCTAAGTTTTTCTTCAATCTTATCAACAAGACGCAATGTTCCTTCAAGATCCATTCTTTCCTGATAAACCAAAATTTCATTTCGCAATCCGCTATCAAAAATCTCCTCTTTTATTTTACCACTCTTGCAATCACCACTATAACCAATATAAGCATCTTCGCTTTCGCCCATTCGATTCATCAGTGAAAGTTCCGCTTCTTGAAAACTATCCACTATTCCCATATAAGAATTATATGTATTTCCCTGTCCAATTCTTATTCTAATATCTGGAAAGACTGTTTTTAAATTGGATACATTGACAATCAGATGCTTTAACTTTTTCTTAATCAGTTCCATATCTTTATCCGCTGTATTTAAAATACATACAATTTCATCCTGATATACTGTAGACATATAGGTTTCACAATATATCTCAAGCTTCTCTTTTACCATCTGGTGTATTTTGTTCATTACAAATTCTTCACCATCTCTGGCTGATTTATCCAAGTTTTTTGAAAAAAACGGTCTAACTCTGACTGCAGTAAAAAATCCTTCATGGAATTTGCAGCCATACTGTTCATTTAATTGTTCCAGACTCATATCCACATTTAACGGATTAGCAGTTACATTCTGAAGTACCTTCATAAGGAAATTTTCATGTATATGCTCTCTTGACGCTTCTATGATTGATTCCAATTCATTTCTTATTCTGGCACTCTTAATCAATGATTCATGAGACTCCTTAATTTCAATTAATGAATTTTCCAGTTCTCTCTTTTTTAATGGTTTTAGCAAGTAATCTTTTACCCCATACTTAATTGCTTGCTGTGCATATTCAAACTGACTATAGCCACTGATTACTATAAAATTAATCTCTGGATTTGTTTCTTTCGCCCTACGTATCAATTCCAGCCCATCATATATCGGCATACGTATATCCGTAATTACAATATCCGGCTTCTTCTCACAAATATTTTCATAAGCAGTTTTTCCATCATTTGCAAAACCAACAATATCCATTTCCAGGGCATCCCAGTCCACAAGATGCTGAATCAGACGGCATACTTTTATTTCATCATCTGCTATTAATACCTTCAATCTTCTTCCTCCCTGTTTATTTCCGCATATATTAACATTAATCCTTCTAAAATCCTATTATAAACTATCTAAATTTTTTTGTATACCTATGAATTTTCTTTGTATTATTATTAAATTATCCGACATATTGTATTTTTTCAGAATAAATATTTATTGCTTGCTTTTATAAAATTCCAAGAATATACTATGAACAGATAATGAATCTATATTATTTTTGCCACTCATTATCTTCTTATATTTTTCTGACAAATCATAAAGACTCTATAATATTACACCAATAAATAATGTTATCAGGATCTTATGAAATTATTTTATAACCAAATAAAGAAAAGGACATCTACAATATGATTCAGGACATCGCACCACATACTTATCACAATGAATACAAACCTTCTGCCCCGGATAAAGACAGCTTTATCCTTGCATACGAAAAAGGCAGCATTCTTCTGCCCCGCCAGGAACGGGATGCAGATATTACTTTCCCACGTTTCCGGGAGTTGGAGGAAAAGATCGCTGATCTTTACAGCAATTATATTTATCTGTTTTCCATAGATGATCAGCGTTTCTACCTGATCCCGGAGCTGGATACCTCTCTACTTCCGGACTATGAATTTCAGGATGTACGGATCCTTCGGACCGCTCAGCCGCAGCATCTTGCATTTGCAGGAATTACAGGACATCAGCTTTTCCAGTGGTACAGCAAGCGCAGATACTGTGGCTGCTGTGGAAAACCAATGGTTCACAGCCAAAAAGAGCGTATGATGGAATGCCCTTCCTGCGGCAATCAGGAGTATCCTGTTCTGTGCCCTGCAGTTATTGTGGGAATCACAAACGGAGATAAGATCATCCTGTCCAAATATGAGGGCCGCCGGTTCAAACGCTACGCTCTCATCGCAGGATTCGCAGAAATCGGAGAAACAATTGAGGAGACTGTTCACAGAGAAGTGATGGAAGAAGTGGGACTGAAGGTAAAAAATCTCCGCTACTACAAAAGCCAGCCATGGTCCTTCAGCAGCACCTTACTTTTTGGATTTTTCTGTGATGTAGACGGCGATGATACCCTGACCGTTGACCATGATGAGCTCTCCATGGCACAGTGGGTAGAACGTGACAAAATCCCGGATCAGGGCAATAATATCAGCCTGACCAAGGAAATGATGATGCTCTTCCGTGATGGAAAAGAACCCAGATAAGCAAAGTTTTACATCAGAAAAAGCTCATAGAATGCTTTTCCCTATTATGCCAAAAGGATACATACACTGTAATGTTACTGTGCATGTATCCTTTTCGTTTCCCTGCAAAATTGCTTCACTATATTCTCAAAAATATTTCTGATTACTCTTCACGCCGCACTCCCGCTGCCAAATCCACGGCTTCTGCGGCTTCCATTACATTCCTGTTCGAATTCTTTCAGTTTCCGTCTTGCTTCCGGTGTCAGGTTTGTCGGAACTTCAATCTGTACAGTTGCATATTCATCACCGTGTACAGACGGATTGTTCATTGCAACGATACCTTTTCCTCTCAGACGTATCTTCGTTCCGGACTGAGTACCCGGTTTGATGTTGCAGAGAACATCACCGTAAATAGTGTGAACCTTCGCCTCACCGCCAAATACTGCTGTTGTAAATGGGATATTTACAGTTGTGTAAACATCTCTGCCTTCCCGTTTATATCCGGGTTTATCCTGAACATTTACTTTCAGAAGCAGGTCACCGGCTTCACCTCCGCCGACTCCCGGATATCCTTTTCCTTTAAGTCTGATAGATTTACCGGATTCAATACCTGCCGGAATATTGACTTCATAGTTCTGGATACCGCCGTTGCTGCTCTGCAGACGGATAACCTTCTTACCGCCAAAGGCAGCTTCATCAAAGCTGACAGTAACTTCAGCATGAAGATCCTCACCTTTACTGCTGTAAGAACCACCAAAGCCCTGACTGCGGAAATCACTTCCGCCTGTACCAAAGCCACCGCCGAAACCATCAGTTCCATTGCTTCCGAATCCGCCAAAACCACTTCCGTGAAATCCACTGCCACCGAAGCCGCTGCTTCCAAAACCGCCGGATGATTTACTCTTCTTAAACCCACCACCAAAGATGTTCTTCAGGATATCATCCATATCTTCGCCATTCTCAAAATGATATTCATGATAACCATTGCCATCACTGTACGAGCCATGGAAACCACCGCCAAATGGATTGCCCTGTGCTCCGCCAAAGCCACTGCCAAAAGGACTTCCCTGTGCTCCGCCATAATTACCGGCACCTTCTTCAAAAGCAGCGTGGCCAAACTGGTCATACAGTTTACGCTTCTTCTCATCACTCAGAACATCATAGGCTTCATTTACTTCCTTAAAATGCTCTGCTGCCGAAGCATTTCCCTCATTGCTGTCCGGATGATATTTCTTGGCCAGTTTTCTGTATGCTTTCTTGATCGTTGCTGCATCTGCGTTTTTGTTCACGCCCAAAACTTCATAGTAGTCTCTTTTCAATATCATCACCTTCCTTCATAAACACATTCTAACGCAATCATTCCTGACTTCATATTTCTGTAATCCTCATTATGCAAACAACGGGAAGCCAAAAGATTTGACCTCCCGTTGCTGTAACTTAACCTCTATTATCCTTCAATGGAGATGCTGTGCTTCTGTTCCACTGCTGGCTTTGCTTCTTTCTTCGGAACAAATAATGTCAGGATACCATGTTTGAATTCTGCTTTGATGTCGTCCTGATGTACTTCCTTACCTACATAGAAGCTACGACTGCAGGCACCTGCGTAACGTTCTCTGCGGATGTAACGTCCTGTCTCTTTTTCCTTCTCGTCTTTATCCAGACCTTTCTCTGCACTGATGGTCAGATAACCATTTTCCAGTGCTGCGTGAATCTCATCTTTCTTAAATCCAGGAAGATCTACGATCAGTTCATATCCATTGCTCATTTCCTTGATATCAGTTTTCATTACATGATTTGCTTTATGTCCATAAAGCTTCTTCTCTGCATCCTTCATTGCTCTGTCATCATAATAAAATGGGAAATCTCCAAAAAAGTCATCAAATAAATTTTCTCCAAAAATACTAGGCATTAACATAAGTCATATCTCCTTTTCTAATATATTTTATATATGTCAAATCTGTTCGCCAGATTTACTTTCCAGATCTATCTCTATAGGTTTTTTCAGCCTTCAATGGCAATTGTTTTCTTCTGTTCTACTGCTGGTTTTGCTTCTTTCTTTGGTACAAATAATGTGAGGATACC
>CAKRYE010000044.1 GCA_934426285.1 uncultured Blautia sp. | reverse complement strand
AATACCGTAAAAATAAACATTGCAACCGGCAGGCACAGATATAAAATAAGAGTTTTGGTTTTAGGTTTAATTGTCGTCAACATATGCTGCATCTCTCCTTTCTACACTCAAAAACCGCTCCGCCCACCGCAGTGGGCAGAACGGTCATTGCTTATAGATTTATATTCTTATTTATATAATCTATTTATAGTTCTCTTCGTATGCTTTCTGAGCATTTGCTGCTACATCTTCCGGAGTCATATCACCATTCATCATAGTCTGAAGATCTGTGTTGAGAACATCCCATACAGCGCTGTTGATGTAGGAGTCATAAATCTCACATTTTGTTGTATCAACATAAGAGTAGTTGTAGAAGTCCTGTGTAACCTGGTCAAATTTGCTCAGGTCAACATCGTCTGTCTTTGTTAATCCACTAAGTGCATAGTTCTCTGCTACATAAGAGGAGAATGCAGGTCCTGTAAGTTCCTGTGCAAGATCGATAGCTGCTGCTAATTTATCAGCATCATCAGCAACCTTAGGATTGATTGCTACTGCATATCCAAGACCGATGTTCTGAGAATCAGGATCCTCTGTTGCATCTGCAGGCTGTGGAAGAACTGCAAAACCGATGTTGTTGTATTTCTCTTCATCGCTTTCTTTCAGAGTTGCTGCGATATAGGATTCATCCCAGTTACCACCGATAAATGCTGCTGCATCACCGGAGATATAGTACTCACGTGCATCTTCGTTTGTTACAGAGTTGAAGTCTTCGTTAAAGATCTTGGTTTCTGTGAACAGATGCTGTGTTTCTGTCAGAGCTTTTACAAATGCTTCGTCAGTAAATTTGGAACCGCTGTTGTCGATCAGACCCTGGAACCAGTCTTTACCTGTATATCTGTCACCTAAAGTAGAAAGGAAGTCGCTGTTTGCCTGCCATTTTCCACCATTACCAAATGCAACAGTATCAATGCCCTGCTCCTGGAAATATTCGGAAGCTTTCTCAACATCTTCCCATGTGGATGGGAATGCATCGTATCCTGCTTCTTTCCACATAGCCTTATCATAGATAACTACTGTACAGGTACCACCTGTCAGTACTGGATATCCATAAAGCTTATCGCCAACCTTAAATGGTGTAAAGTAATCCTGATCATATTTATCATAATACGGAGAAGCCTTGATTGTGTCTGTCAGATCCATAACCAGTCCCTGCTCAGCCCATGCCTTGGTATTCATACCCTGAAGTAAGAATACATCCGGAAGGTTATCTGCTGCTGCCAATGTAGCGATCTGTGTTTTGTATTCTGCATTTGCAAGAACATTTTCGTTCAATGTAATGTCCGGATGAGCTTCCTGCCATGCTGCAAGAGTTGTACGGAATCCATCAGATCCACCGTTTCCTTCAGACTCCTCTGATGTGGAGTAATGCATGATCTCAAGTTCACCCTTGTAAGCCAGATCATTCTTTGCAACCTCTGTAGCTGCGCTTACGCCTGTAGCGCCTACCATTGATACAACTGTTGCTGCTGCAAGTGCAACTGCCATGACTTTTTTCTTCATTGTGTGTCCTCCTTTTAAAATTAAAATAATTTCGTTCCTTTTGGTGTGTGTGCTTCTCAAATTCAATTCTCGAAACACCTTTCGATTAAGTTTTCCTTGATTTGTTTTACTTAATCGTTTTCTTTCCTTTATTAAACCTCACTTTTGTCAATTTGTCAATGCTTATTTTGCTTAAATTATGCGTTTTGTATAATCCGCTATATTTTTAATCTATTTCACTGTGCATTTTTACTTTTCTCTGTTTTCGCAAGAATCTTATACGTTTATATTTTTTGACTATTTTCGCTTTTTCCAACTATTTATCCGAACTTTAGCTTAATCGTTTTCGGTACTGTTTTCCATAGCTTTTCCTTCCTTTACTATCTCATGTTTCTTTACATTTCGCCTGTAATCCTCTATACTGTTTTCATCACCATCTGCAGACAGCAGGATCAGGGAGGCAAATTATGTTTCGTTTATGGGGCAAAATATGGAAAGATAACCGTTTACTAAGAGATACTGTAATATGTGACGATTCCCAGGATACCAGAACCCACAAAATATTCCGGGGGCTGGAATCCGTCTGTTATGAAATGGATCTGGGAAATCCTATCTGGCTGGATTCCACTGTCAAGGATTTCCAAAAACATGACAAAGCCAGATTTTATCAGGATAACTTCATTGAACAGATTGATTTTGATTATCTGGAGATCCAGGTTATAGAAGAGGACGGTCAATAGGCCGTCCTCTTTGTCAATCCATAAACTCCCGAATAATCTCCCTCATAATCTCCTCTTCCTCAGGAGTAAGCATTCTGCTGAAATGACTTCCTGCAGCCGCAGTCTGCCGGATACTCTCTGCAATATGTTCTACAATTTCTTCTCTGGAAGCCTCATCCGGCTTTCCTGCTGCCGGAGCTTCCTCTGTCCATATCCTGACCTGTTCCACATAATCAGAAAGTGTATTCATAATAAGCTCCTCCCTGTAAGTAAAATCCAAAGCCTGGCGAAGCAGCAAAAGAGCCGCCGGTACAATTGCCCCTACATAGAGATAGGCAAGAGGCACCCCTTTCTGCCCGGCACCGGTAGCAGTAAGAGAGATCGCAGTCACCAGGAGAGCTGTACAGAAAAGGGAAGGGTACCATACCATACGATTCATCCTGTTCAGAAGCCTGTCCCTGGTTCTCCATAAACTCATCCATTTCTCTTTGAGATTTGATTTTATCCCTGTGTTTTTTCTGATCAGTCTTCGATAAGTAAGATGTGTTGTCAGCATCCCTGCTGCTCCCAGGCCGCCCAGGGCAGCCATTGCATAGAGCAGAAGATGCAGATTCATGACCTTCTCCGCCATAACATCCTCCTTCTGATTCTGAACTGCAGCCATTCCGTAAAATTCCTCTTCCTGTTTCACAGTCTCAAGGTATTTTTCGAAATCTCCATAAATGTATTATACCTCTGTCCAAGCCCCCGGGAAACTAAATTCGTTCGTCAAATTCAGCCACAAAAATACAGAACCTGCACATAAGGCAGATTCTGTATCTATTCCTGTCTATTTTCTTTTTTCCAACGCACACCAACCGGTATTTGCTTTTTCTCTTTTACATTTTCTGTAATGCTTCAACAACTTCCTCAAACTTCATAAAATGAGATGCTTTTACCAGAATCGTATCCTCTTTCTGTACATATTTTCCCAGATGAGCCAGAAGGCTTTCTCTGTCCGGCTCATAAATCACTTCAAGAGAGGGATTCGCCTCAGCTGCTGCTTCTGCCATATTCTTGCAGAGTGCACCTGTACAGATCAGTACATCTATTCTGCATTTACCGGCATGCTCTCCCACTTCCCTGTGAAGCTCCGCCTCATTGGTTCCCAGCTCTCCCATGTCACCAAGAATAGCTACTCTACGTCCGGCTCCGTCCTGAAGCACATCCAGGGAAGCCTTCATGGACATTGGGTTGGCATTATAACAGTCATCCACGATCAGGAATTTCTCTGTCTCAATCATTTTAAAACGTCCGCTTACAGGTTCCAGACTCTCAATTCCGGCCTTGATCTGCTCAGGTGTCAGGCCATAAATCCTGCCCACAGCCGCCGCTGCCAGGGCATTATATACCATATGACGTCCCGGCATAGGAATATCCACTGTAAAAACAGCATCTCCCATATGTATGGTACAGGTCATTCCCTTCAGCCCACGGCTGATGATCTGATCCCCATATACCTGGCATTCTCCGTTCATTCCAAAAAATATAGGTGAAATTCCCTCATAATCTTTTACAGTAGATAACTTATCATCGTCTCCGTTTAATACAATATGACCGTCTTTCTTCAGGAACTTGAATATTTCTGTTTTAGCCCGCAATACACCATCCCTGTCTCCCAGATTCTCCAGATGACAGGTACCGATATTGGTAATCACACAGGTATCCGGTCTGGCAATTTTTGCCAGTCTGGTCATCTCTCCAAAATCACTGATTCCCATTTCCAGCACTGCCAGTTCATCCTCTTCCCGCAGACGGAACACAGTCAGAGGCAATCCCAGTTCATTGTTAAAGTTTCCCTGTGTTTTCAAAGTGCGGTATTTCTGGCTGAGTACAGAAGCGATCACTTCCTTGGTACTGGTCTTACCTACACTTCCGGTAATCCCAACTACCGGGATCTGAAGCTGCTTCAGATAGAATTCCGCAATGTCCTTTACTGCCTGGAGGGAGGATTCCACCACAATATATGGAAAATCCGCACTTTCCAGCACATGTTCAGACAATGTTGCCAGCGCTCCTGCCTCCATCACCTGAGGGATAAATCTGTGGGCATCTACTCTCTCTCCTACGATAGGCACAAACAGACAACCCTTATCTGCCTTTCTGCTGTCAGTGACAACAGACTTCACCTCTTCCTGCATTTTGTCTGCCGGGCCATAATAAGTGCCTCCGCAGACCTGTGTAATATGTTCCAGAGTTAAATTCTTCATAATATCTTCTTTCTGTTTTCTCTTCTTTTGCAATCTGTTGGATTCTGTCCTGACAGCTCCGGCTCCAGACTACCGATACTTTCTCAGAGACACCTCGATCAGCTTCTCACAGAGAGTAGGATAATCAATTCCAAGCACCTTGGCTTCCTGAGGAATCAGGCTGGTAGGCGTCATTCCCGGCAGGGTATTGGCCTCCAGACAGTACATATCCCCGTTTTCCTTCATCATGAAATCCAGACGGCAGTATCCCTCCATAAACAGAGCCTTCGCTCCTGCCTCTGCATAATGCTGCATTTTTTCGGTAAGCTCTGGTGAAAGCTCTGCAGGACAGGTCTCGATGGTAGATCCGGCCTGATATTTGTTTTTATAATCATAGAATCCCTGTATGGGGGCAATTTCTATGACAGGATATGCTTTCCCGTCCACTACAGCCACTGAGAACTCACGTCCCTTGATATATTCCTCAATAACTACCTCGTCCTCATAGGAATAGGCATCCTTCAGTGCCTGCTCATATTCCTTCTGATCATTTACAATATAGACTCCCACACTGGAACCGCCGCAGCAGGTCTTGACCACTACAGGGAATTCCATTCCCAGCGCCTTCAGATCTGTGGTCATCTGAGACTTTACCATGGAAACTCCCCTTGGTGTAGGTACATGGTTCATCATAAACATCTGCTTGGTAATTCCCTTGTCCATAGCCATTGCACTGCTAAGATATCCTGTTCCTGTATACCGGATTCCCATCAGGTCAAAAGTGGCCTGAAGTCTGCCATCTTCTCCATTGGAGCCGTGCAGTCCCAGAAAAACAATGTCTGCCATTTCACAGAGCTTCAGGATATTTTCCCCGAAAAAGCTTCTGCGTTCTTTTTTCATAGTTTCTATTTTATTATCAAACCCGGACATATATGCAGACGCAGCGTCCACATCATATTCCTCAGGGAAAGGATTCTCCCAGTCTACATTCTCCACTCCACAGAAAACATCTGCAAGAATTGCCTGATGTCCTTTCTGGCGCAAAGCCTTACAGATACCAGTTCCGGATATAATGGAAATGGCACGCTCTGTACTTGTTCCTCCAGCCAATACAACAATCTTCATTTTATTCCTCCTTATAACACATGCCGTTATTATAATACGATTGCTCCAAAATAACAACTATCCATAAATGATAACCGGAGTATTTTTCTCCACTGCACTGTAAATGATCTGAACCTGATCGGCCGGTGCACAGATACATCCATGAGTTCCTTCAAACTCATAAATCTGTCCGCCGAATGCTGTTCTCCAGGGAGCATCATTGATTCCCAGGCCACCGCCAAAAGGAATCCAATAATTTACAGGTCCCGGATAATCCTCTCCCGGTACTGTATATCCGGATATTTTCTCTCCTGTGGAATAGCAGCCCACAGGGGTAGAACAGTTGGGAACATTGGGGTTTCCGGTAAGGATCTGCGCATCTGCTGTAGGAACTCCATCTTTGTAATATACCATCCTCTGGGCAGTAAGGCTGATTTCGATATAGGTATATCCGATATCATTGGTTTTCCGGCTCAGTCCCTCATGGGCATACTCCGGCTCCCTTACCTGGGTTTTACCTTCTTTGATCAGTCCTGTCAATGCCTTTACCTCTGCTTCCTGATCGATCTGCCATCCATAGTTACCACCCTCTACTGTGATTTCCTGTCCGTCATAGGTATGAAAGGTTCTGCTATTTCCAACAGTATCATACTTTTCGCTCAGACCCTTCACATAGGCAGTTACCTGCTTTTTGTCCAGAGTATAATTACCTTTTTTGTCTTTCTTCAGCCAGTTTTTAATCGTCTCTCTGTCTACCATCTCTGTGCGGTCATCAAAATCATAGGTGATCACCACATCTGTCAGCTTATTGATCTGCTCACAGTTTTTCACCAGCATTTCATCATTCTGATAAACAGAGGGTTTCTTATAGCAGCCGCTTTCTTCCAGATTTACAACCACTTTTCCGGTAAGCATGGCATCCAGGATTATCTGGCGGGTCTTTTCCGGATCCAGGGCTGCTCCCTCTACCTCTGGAATAATTACAAATTTATCATCTTTCTCTGCAATATATGCATCCGAAGGCACCGTACTGTTCTCAGGCTGCATACATTTCAGAGAAGCAACTGCCGTTTCTTCTTTCTGCTCATCATACTGGATTGAAGATGGGATCTCATAGTCCTGATGCTGATTAAAAGCCAGGAACCAGCGAAAACGCTGCTGTTCCTTTACCAACTGACTTACACTGCCGTCAGACTTGTAGGAAAGCCCTGCATCCTGGGCACTGATACTCTCCTGTCCATTATTTCTGGTTTCCACAGCCAGCACATAAGCGCCGATCCGTTCATCCAGAAGCTTCTCTGATTCTTCTACTGTCATATAGGAACAGTTAAATCCATTTACCATAGACCCAGGCAGGAAATGACTGGTAAAATAATAAACCCCATATCCATAAGCACCTGCTGTGAGCAAAAGCAGGATGATGATCAGGCTGATCAGAATTTTTTTCCGGGTACTCATTTTTCTCCCCTTTCCAACCACAACCGCCCGGCACACAAAAATATGCCGGGCAGTTTATCGTTATCGTAAATTTTTATTCAGTTCAGGCATTCTCCAGAAGCTTTTCCACACTTGTAAGTTTTACACAGAGTACAAATACTTCTGCTGCTTTTCCAAGCTCTTCCGGAGTCGGGAAGCTTGGTGCAATACGGATATTGGAATCTTTTGGATCCTTGCCATATGGATAAGTTGCACCTGCTCCTGTAAGGACAACTCCTGCTTCCTTTGCTTTGGCAACGATAGCCTTTGCACATCCCTCCATGGAGTCAAAGGAGATGAAATATCCACCATGAGGCTTTGTCCACTCACCGATTCCCAGTCCTCCAAGTTCTCTGTCCAGAGTATCCAGAACCATTTCAAATTTCGGGCGGAGAATATCTGCATGTTTTCTCATGTGCGCATGAAGTCCCTCCAGATTCTTGAAGAATCTTACATGACGGAGCTGGTTTAATTTGTCATGTCCGATGGTCTGAATCTGCATATACTTGCGGAAATCCTCCAGGTTTGCCTTAGATGCTGCTACAGCTGCAATTCCGGAGCCCGGGAAGCTTACCTTGGATGTGGAAGTAAATTTATATACCAGATCAGGGTTTCCGGCTTTTGCACATGCTTCCAGGATTTCTACCAGGAAGTCCTGCTTGTCATCATAGAGATGATGGATGCTGTACGCGTTATCCCAGTAAATACGGAAATCCGGAGCTGCAGGTTTCAGATGCGCGAAACGGTCTACAGTCTCTGCAGAGTAGGTGTAACCCTGTGGATTGGAATATTTCGGCACACACCAGATTCCCTTGATGGCCGGATCTTCGCTGACAAGCTTTTCTACCATATCCATATCAGGTCCCTGTGGAGTCATTGGCACATTGATCATCTCAATTCCGAAGAATTCTGTGATTTTGAAATGACGGTCATAACCTGGCACAGGACAGAGAAATTTTACCTTGTCCAGCTTGCACCATGGAGTATTTCCCATTACTCCCTGTGTCATAGAACGGGCAATGCTGTCAAACATTACGTTTAAGCTTGAGTTTCCGTAAATAATAATATGCTCCGGGTCTACCTCGGACATTTCTCCAAGGAGACGCTTTGCTTCTGGAATTCCATCGATAACACCATAGTTACGGCAGTCTACACCTGTTTCACATTTCAGATTTGAATCACTGTTTAATACGTTCATCATTTCCATGGAAAGATCCAGCTGATCTGCAGATGGTTTTCCGCGGGACATATCCAGGGCCAGTCCCTGGGCTTTGATTTCTGCGAATTCTTTTTCCAACTGAGCTTTCAGGGTGAGAAGTTCTTCTTTGGTCATGTCGCTGTATTTCTTCATAATATCCTCCTTGACGTCCTCATGTGCAATCCGTGAGGGATGTGATCTGTACTTATTCCTTCATTTTAAATCTTTTACATTTTAGTATGGTAAAGTTAAGGTTGTCAAGTGTTTTCATGAATTGTTTTAAAGCTTCCATGCATCCTTTACCGCATCATCGATCCCATAAAAGTCTCTGTGAATTAACCGTTCGCCAAAAAGGCCCCCATTTTCGGAGTGATGTCTCATCTCCTCGAATGACCCTTGTTTTTTACTCATTTTTCAACGCTTCAATTGCCCCTTTCGATGCTAATGCAGACATTCTCAGATATTCTGCTAAAGAAAAAGCACCACCGGCAACTGCATCAAGCTGCTCATCTGTGAGTTCTCCTGAACCTGCTTTATTCATTTCTTCCATTGCTGCTTTGAATTCATCCAGTGTGAAGCCTGACCCAGCAGACTGCATAATCTCATACACTTCTTCCAATGTCTCTGCCTTTGTAAGCTTTTCCTGAACTTCCGGCATTTCCTTCACCTTTAAAATAGCCTGTTTTAAGTTTTCATTCATGTTTTTTCCTCCATTTTCTTATTTATTTGAAAGGATATCTCCTTACAATACTGTTTTTTCTGCACGATTGTACAGGTATAAAAACCTTAAATTTTTTGCCTTTCAACCAATTCAGAAAAGAAACCTCCTGCTTTACTCAAAGACTGGTAGGTACCATCTTCAATAATGCGCCCTTTATCCAAAACGATAATCCGATCACATTCTTTGATTGTGGATAATCGATGTGCAATCACAATTCTTGTACTTTTTAAGTTTTTCAAAGAATCAGAAACATGTTTCTGTGTAATGTTATCAAGTGCAGAGGTTGCCTCGTCAAACAAAAGCACTTTCGGTTTTGTAACAATTGCACGCGCAATCATCAAACGTTGTTTCTGCCCTCCCGATATCCCACCGGAACCTTCACTTAATATCGTATGCATGCCCATCGGCAAATTGCGTATATCATCTGCTACACCAGCCATCTCTGCTGCCTCCCAGGCCTCCTTTAATCCAAGCTGCGGTGCTGAAATCGTAATATTAGAAAAAATATCACCACTAAAGAGTTTTCCGTTTTGCATCACAACACCGATCTGCTGACGCAAAGATTTTTGGTCTAACTTCTGAATATCCTTCCCATCATAATATACGGCCCCGGATTTCGGTGTTTCAAATCCCATCATTAATCGCATCAATGTTGTTTTTCCACAGCCGGTTGTTCCGACTATCGCAAGATACTGACCTCTGGGAATTTTAAGATTCAGATGATCGATGATCCACGGTCCATCATCAGTATAGCGGAAAGATATATTATTTAACTCAATGCTTCCTTTCACCTTTTTTACAATTTGACGCTCTTCACATACTTCTGGCTTTGCCTTCAGTATCGGTTCTGCAAGATCCATGATCGGACGAAGAGCTGATATCATAGCTGCTACTGAAGTCAATTCCAGAATTGCTCCGCTCACCATTCCAAAAGATGTATTAAATGCCACGTACTGAGGAACACTTAATGATTTATTTGTCGCAACAGCGAATAATAGCATGCTTCCTAATATCGTGGCAACTGGTGACAATGCATTTTGAACTTTGAATGCAAACGGCGGATCATACTTGGCCTTAGCTTCCATCTGATATTTTTCTGCCCATTTTGCAAATGCACGCTCCTCACATCCTACAAGTTTGATTTTTTGAATTCCCGAAAAGATCTCATATACAATCCCCTGTACTTTTGTGGATGCTTCAAGTTCCATTGTCATTACAGTCAAGCGCCCATAAACACTGACTCCCGCAATAAGAAGCTGAACGAAAAGAACTGCCAGAGCCGGCAAAAACATAACCGGAGCAATACTTAAAATCTGTATCAGATATACTAAGGAAAACAATGCCGTCATACCAAATCCCAATAATATTTCGCAAAAAATGGTACACAATTCTGTGAGAGCCATCGCCCTCTCAGACAATTCACCTGCTGAATACTCTTTAAAAAACTGAACCGGCAAATTCAGGATCCTTGCAAACACAGCACTTTGAAGCTCAACTTTCATTTTCTGCTCTACACGTCCCCTCATCATCTCTTTTACAACAGAAAAAAGAAATTTTGAAACAGCAGTTCCCGCTAAAAGGACGGCAATAGAACCAACCATAATCGCCTGACCGGATGGCAGTATATTCTCTAACAGAAAAGTAGTCGCCATTGGAACGATCAGACCCAACAACATAATTGCAAATCCCGCAACTATCATATAAACTTTATCCTGACTTGTGAACGATTTCAGTATAAATTTAAACAGGTCTTTTTGTGTCAATTCTCTTTGCGGAAGCGGACGGTAAAAACAAACTGCTTCTTCGCAGAGCTCTTTTGCTGTTTGCGAATCAACGCGATTCTTTGATTTTCCTTTTATATCCTGATAATAATAATGATCTCCTTTTCCCTGAAGGAGGGCTATCATCTGTCCATCTTTTCTTTCTGCCAGGATTGGTCCATAACAATCTTTCCACCATTCGCCTGCCAATTTAATACGTCTTCTCATGATCCCGCTTGGGCGAAACAGATATTCCAGCTGTTCTTCCAAATCCACAATATTGTCCGGCACAGTATTAACTTCAAGATGGAAATAACGACAAATCTGCGTCAGTGCATTCTGATTTCCAGTGCTCTGGGTGTCTGCAAAGGTCTCATTGGACTCCTTCATAACAACTGATGCCAGATTCCAGTATGCCTTTTGAAGCTGTTGTTTATTATTTGAAATTCTTTCTCTAATTTGACTGTCAAACCACCCCATATTAAACCTCTTATTCTATTGTAACCAATTGGGA
Source organism: uncultured Blautia sp. (assembly GCA_934426285.1). GTDB lineage: Bacteria > Bacillota > Clostridia > Lachnospirales > Lachnospiraceae > Blautia_A. The sequence continues at coordinate 4,692 of CAKRYE010000044.1, read as the reverse complement.
ATACATTCCGCCCAGCTTATATAATTCCTCGTGAGTGCCTCTCTCTTTTATCTGACCATGCTCTAACACAATAATTTCATTACAGTCCCTGATCGTAGAAAGACGATGCGCAACTACTATCGTAGTAATTCCACGGTTTTTGATTGCCTTGGTGACTTCATATTCTGTTTTAGCATCCAGGGCTGACGTTGCCTCATCCAAAATTACGATCGTAGGGTCTCCTGCCAAGACTCTTGCAATTTCAAAACGCTGGCGCTGACCACCACTAAAATTACGGCCTCCTGCATCAATCTTGTGTTCATACCCTCCCGGACGCGCCATAATATCCTGATAAATCTGGGCATCCCGAGACGCAAGGATCACTTCATAATCCGTAATGCTCTTATCCCACATTTTGATATTTTCCGAAATACTATCCTCAAATAAGGTAATCTCCTGATCAACAACAGACAGCGAACCTGAAAATGCCTCTCTTGGTATCTCAGTTATCTCTTTCCCATCGTAAAGGATTTCTCCCTCCCACGGTTCATAGAGCCCCGAAATCAGCTTTGCAAGCGTAGACTTTCCGCAGCCAGATGGTCCTACAAAAGCAACTTTATCTCCGGGATGAATGATCAGATTAAAATCTTTCAGAAGTGGCTCCTCCAATTTCGAATATCCAAAAGTCACATGCCGAAGTTCTATTGTTCCTTTAAGCTTCTCAAATTCAGTAATATCATCCTCTGAAAACGTCTTTACATAACTGTTGTCAGGAGCATATTTCATAACATCCTGTACCCGTTCCATAGAAGTACGTGTTTCCTGAATACTTTGTCCAATATCAAGCAGGCTTTCCACAGGCATCATGAATTGCTGAAGCAAACTCTGAAATGCCACAAGCATACCAACACTGAATTTTCCTTTCATGATCAGCCAAACACCAATGGTAAGAATTGCTGCATTCGACAATTCCTGAAGCAAAACCGGAATACTCAGAAAGAAGCTGTCATTTCTTAACTGCTTTACTGTCTGGATATTTGCTGAAGCCTGAAATCCAGCCCATCTTTCAAAAAAACCATTCTCTGCACCTGAGCTTTTAATACTCTCTATCATATCAATTCCTGACATAGTTGCAGAATCCACTTTACTTTCATCCCTCATACGAACTCTGGTAGTTTCCACCCGCATATGTGATGCGATCTGAGACGCAAGCAGATTTAACGCAATCGCAATACAACCTACAAAAGTCAAAACCACGCTGTAACGTATCATGATTATAAAATAAAAAAACAACAGTATAATCTGGATAAACACCGGAGCTATTTTTGCGATCAAAATCTCTGCAATCTGATCATTCAGCTTTTGTCTGCCTGCAAGGTCTCCCACCATTCGTTGTGCATAAAAATCCATGGGCAGATGAAGCATATGCCACATAAATGAGGCATTTGATACAATAGCAAGCTTTCCTTTAATCCTGTAAAGATATATCTCATTAAGAAAACCAACAATCATTCGGAATATAGCAGTGAAAAGCATTGCCCCCAGAAGCATTACAAGCCAATGCCTATTATGTCCGGGCAAAATCTGATCCGTAAATATTCTGGCAAACACGGGAGTAACCAGGCCTACAAAAGCAACAAGGGCTGCCGTAATCATTACAAAAATCACAGAATCCGTTGTATTGGCCAGTCTATCCTTCAAAAACTTAAATACACTTTCCGGCTTTCCGCCCTTCTCAAAGTTTTCTCCTGGTGTGAACTCAATACATACTCCTGTAAAAGAATGATCAAATTCTTCCATTGTTACCTTGATCGTTCCACGTGCAGGATCATTAATTACAGCTGCATTTTTGGTAAAACCGCATAACACAACAAAATGATTAAAATTCCAATGGATAATTGCAGGATAAGTAACATTCTCTTTTACTTCGTCTACTCCATATCGATGTGCTTTTACCTCCAGCCCATAACTTCTTCCAGCTTTTGCAATACTGGAAGCTTTGCTTCCATCTCTTGATACTCCACAATCACTACGAACTTGTTCAAGCGGCAACCACTTGCCATGATACGCAAGAATCATGGCAAGGCTTGCTGCACCACATTCCAGGGCTTCCATCTGCATAATAACCGGAACTGTGATTCTTTTTTTTCTCTTTTTCATAGCACTCTCCTAATCCAAAATAAATTGAATTGGTTTCATTTCGGCCGTTGTAATAATAACTGTTGCCAGCATATTCGAGGGAATGTCTTCTTCAGCTATAACCCGGACTTCATAAGAATAGTTTCCATCAAGCACATTATCCGCAAGCCAGTCTTCTGATATTTCAGCACGAATTTCTTCCTGTGAATAAGGATTCTGACTCACTGCCTCCACTTTGCCACTGATGCTTCTTCCATCAGGCAGTGTAATATTTGCCTTACATCCTATCAGGTTTGTATTGGCATTTTCTACACATTCATAGCAGTTAATCACATTACCTCCAACGGTAATTCCTTTCACTGTCATCGTCTGCGGAAGGCTTCCTACAACGCTCCATACAATCACAGATATTACCGCTACCAGAAGTGCCGCCATAATTAACCAAACCTTCGGACGAGACACCTTAATATATGCATCTAATTGTTCCGGAGATTCAACACGATCAAGGCTTTCTCTTCGAAATATACTCTGTTTATCCACTTTTTCATCCTCCAGTATGCAATTTGTTTATCATACCATCTGACTGATGCTGTATTTTTATTATTTGTTTATTGTAACATATAGGTTGAGTTTTAACAATTTGCTTTGCCCCATTCCTCACTTTCAATGCCCGTATTATGTACAAAAAATAATGCTCCGATAAAAGCTCTGATTAATTGCTGTAACCTAAAACGATTATTGTTATCCCATCCCATCACTGATGGTAATCAAACGGATATTCGCAATCTGTTTCGCTACTTGCTCATAACCAAAACCAACGTTTTATCTATTATGTCAGCTATAATTATATTATTATATCGTCACGCACCAATCACAGCAATACTTGATTATTTTTAATTGTATCTGATCTATGACGCTTTGCATCAAAGATCTCCAGATAAAAATAATTTTTTCTTCATATAGTGTGACAAATTCTCTTCTGATGTTTATAAACAGATAGGAAGCATTCGAATTCTTACAAGAAAGGAGAACTATTATGAGCGAAATCAAACAGAACATTACAAACGAATTATCTGAAGAAGAATTAGAAAATGTTGCCGGTGGTTTTGGCCGTCCTACTATGGATGATCCCAGATATAAGGAGCAGATGAGGATAAACGCGATGTTAAAACGAGGCATGAAAATAGATGAAATTCAAAAACGTTGAAGTTCTAGTATATCGTTTCGTAAATAACTATATTAATCCTTCTGGGCAGCCTTAAGGCTGCCCCTGTTTTTCTTCAAAATCTAATTGTCTTTTTTCCAGTATCCTGCAGATGACAAAGGATGCAATAAATCCGACTCCTTCATATGCATCTCCCCGCATTTTAGCAGGATCAGCCAGAAGTGATCCATCCGGCAGATAATCAAGTGGATATGGTTTGTATTCATAGTACAGCACAGCAGCAATACAGATCAAAAGCCCTGCCACAAGAATCATGAGGTCTCTTTTTTTATCTTTTTCACTCCACAATTCCAAGTGCAATTCCTAAAACAAGGCCAAAATCATCAGTTCCTACTGCGCCTATCACTTCATCAAAACTTCCGGAAGAAGACCTTTCTACTATCGAGACCACTCCTGAACGCCTATTCCCCCTGTTTTTCCATAATCATTCGCAACTTCTCCAGAGCACGTTTCTGTATCATCCTTACATTTCCCGGTGATAAATTCATCTGCCTGCCAAGCTCTGTGGAACTTTTCTGATAATAAAATCTTCCCAGAAGAATTTCCCGTTCTCTGTCAGAAAGCTGCTCCAGACTTTTTCTTAATGTCTCTTCTCTCATAATCTTTGCCACAATCTCCTCCGGCATTTTTTCCCGGGGAATTGTCTGCTGCTTCAGGATTTCCAGAGAATAATGATTCTTTTTATCCCTATAATAGTTTTTCAGGCGGTTTGCTGTGATTGCATACAACCAGGTAGCTATACTACCTTTTTCTTCATCATAACTGTCCATATTTCTGTAAAAAGACAGAAATACATCTCCAGTCAGTTCTTCCGCTTCATACAGATCAGGAACTCTTTTATGTATAAATGTCAAAATTTTCAGATAATATTCCTGATAAATACGCTCAAACTCCTCATACTTCATCCTCCGCCTCTTCATAAGACTCAATCTCTGCATAAAGATGTGTGTCTCCTTTCACATCTTCCTCTGGCTCGTACAGTTCTTTACACTCCTTATCTGTATACATAATGTAATAAGAATTATCGTCATGAAGCATGATCCATACATAATTATCTGCTGGAACCGTGATTGCATAATCCTTTTCCTGCTCTGTACCAGGAGCTGCAGTAACTGTCACATTACGTACATCACCTTCTGCTATTTCTGCTTCTTCGTACTTTTCACAGAGATTTGCTACATCCTCAGGTCTGTCCACGCCGTAGGAGAATTCCATCTTCGAAGCTTCTTCTGAAGTGCCATCCTTATGATTCAGAATCTGAGTATGTTTCAGTGGTCTGTAATCATCCGAAGCAACCACATATTCCATAGAAATCCAGTCTCCCTCTGTGTAGGATTCTCCATCTCCCT
>CAKRYE010000043.1 GCA_934426285.1 uncultured Blautia sp. | reverse complement strand
AATAGAGGTACAGCAGTCGTTATTCAGAAGGAACAGAAATGCCCGGATGCTGCCATCATAATTCACATCATCAATAACACCATCCGGAAATGCAGCATGTATGCGTTCCCCTGTCTGGCTGTTATAATAAACATCAGCATGGTATTCTTTTACATCCAGGACCATTCGGATGCTTACCATTTGTTTTATAATTGTTCTTGCTGTTTTCTTAAAGGCATGGTCATCAAGCACTTCTTCCGGTGGTGGAAGAAAGATCACCGGCTGTGTAGGCTCCTGCTTTTTTCGGCCATGTCCTTTATGTCCCGGCTGCCCTCCGGGTTTCCTGCCTGTCTTTTCCCTGCTGTTTGCAATCTTTTTCTGCTGGATGGTTTTGGAAGAAGGAATAGAGGAGTTTTCATAATCACGGTTGATCTGTGCATGAAGTTTCAGATTCCTTCCCTGTTCTTCTTCCAGCCGGGTGGCGGTTTCGTAAAACTTAAGGCGGAATTCTTTTGCTTTCTCCAATGCTTCATCTCTTTGTCTCTCAGCAAGAAGGGCACGTTCCTCCATCTCCCGGAGCTTCTGGTCAGCTTTTTTCTGCATTGCCTCAAACTCCTGGAGCATATCCTCCAGTACCTGAAACCAGTAATTGCGGACATGGATGGTTTCTTTATGTGCATCCGCTATCTCCGTTAGCAACGCCTGGATCTTACGTTCATAGGCTCTGCATTCCTTTTGATGGAGTTCTTTCAGCTTAATATAGCGTTCACCGGATTCCAGTTCTTTATTTCTTGTCTGTGCGGCTTTCAGCCGACACATAAGTGAGATGTGATCATACGCATCAGGCATATGTTTTCCTCCAGTACAGTTATAATCAAACGCCACTGATAATGTCTGTAATCTTTGAAATATGATCTTCCAGATATTCAATCAATTCTTTCTGTTTCTGGATAAATTCCTCCTGGATCTCAATCTGTTTAAGATAACCGGTCAGAAGTTCATCACGTTTTCTAAGCTCTTCTTTAAAATCAATATCCATAAGGGAACCTCTCTTTCTTAAGAAAAAGTATAACAGAAACATAGAAAAAAAGCGAATCACCAGAAAGTGCCCATTCGTCAATATAACTGTGGATAAATAGTTGTTTTATAATAAAAAAGGGATTCGTATAGATCCTGAAACTTCAAGAATGAGTTCCCAAAACCAGAATCTGGTGTATAACTTTTCAAAAAAAGAGCGGCAGGAAAAACTATAAACACAGTTTTTCCTGCCGCAAATGATTATCCACAAAATAAAAAAATAAATTTCGTCATTTTTTACAATGACTTATACATACCTCTGAACAGTAACGTAAATAGTTACTGTTCACAGTAACCGTAAATAATCTTTTCTTCTGCGGAAAACAAAACCAGTACTTTCTACTTTACTCCCAGTTTCTCCAGTTCTGCTGTTCCCTGCTTAAAGGAATGGAATTGAATAGCATGAATTCCAAACTTCTCTGCAGCTTCACAATTTTCTTTTCTGTCATCCAGAAAAACAGATTTCTCAGGATCCAGATGATAACGTTCGATCAAAGTCCGGTATATTTCCGGTTCTGGTTTAATCTGCTTTACATCACAGGAGAAAACCGCTCCGTCTACATATTTCAGGAACGTAAGTTTCTGTTTTGTCATTCGCATGGTCTCATTTCCATAATTAGATAAAATATAGACTTTATATCCCTTATCTTTCAGATAGCGCACCCAGGTATCTGCATACTCCATCTTTTCAATGGTTTTACCGGAGTCCTTCATTACAGCCCGGATTTCCGCTTCACAATCCGGCGCTGCTTTCACCATCTGATCCACATAATACTCTTCCTCATAGCTTCCCCTGTCACGTTCATTCCATGTATCACTGAGAAATACAGCTTTTGCGATCTTATTCCTTTTCTCCGGTGTAAATCCAAAGCTGTCCAGATAGGCCTCCCATTCAAATTTAACCAGCACCTTACCTACATCAAAAATAATATTTTCCACCACTGAATTCCTCTCTTTCTTTTTATCACGGTCCAGTATCCTGTAAACCATCCACATTGCATAAGCAAGGACAGGGACAATAATGGCAACTCCAATTGCTGCCCGGAAATAATTACCAGCATTTTCGCCCTTGCCAAAAGCAAAAAACATGGGCATGCACGCTGCCAGAAGCAGGACAATAATGGCAATCCATGCTCCAATCTGTTTCTTTTTATTATTTTTCATTTTATACCTCTCCAAGATAAAGATAAGGCTGCCGCAAAAAATCTGTGATCTGCGACAGCCTTTCCTGGTTATTGGTTGCAGCTTTCAGCAACCCACATTTTTATTTATTTCTGTAGATAATATCGTCTCTTCCAGGTCCGTTGGAAATCATAGTGATGGGGAATCCAATCTGTTTTTCTACAAATTCAATATATTTTCTGCAGTTTTCAGGCAGATCCTCATATTTTTTGATTCCACGGATATCACATTTCCATCCCGGCAGTTTCTCCAGAACAGGTTTTGCTTTCTCAAGCTTTACAGTAGTCGGGAAATCTGTGGTAATCTCACCGTCAATATCATATGCAGTACAAACCGGTATCTCATCCAGATATCCCAGAACATCCAGTACTGTAAATGCTACATCTGTAGTTCCCTGCATACGACATCCGTATTTGGAAGCAACACAGTCGAACCATCCCATACGTCTGGGACGTCCTGTAGTAGCACCAAACTCACCGCCGTCACCACCGCGTTTTCTCAGCTCATCTGCCTCTTCACCGAAAATTTCAGAAACAAATGCTCCTGCTCCTACTGCACTGGAATAAGCCTTGCATACAGTGACGATTTCCTTAATTTCATATGGTGGAAGACCTGCTCCTACTGCACCGTATCCTGCCAGTGTAGAAGAAGAAGTAACCATTGGATAAATTCCATGATCAGGATCCTTCAGAGAACCAAGCTGTCCCTCAAGAAGAACCTCTTTTCCCTCTTTCAGTGCATTCCACAGATAAAGAGAAACATCACATACATATGGCTCAACCATTTTCTTATATTCCATCATTTCTTCAAAAAGCTTCTCAGGATCAAGAAGTGGTTTATGATATAAATGCTCCAGTAAAACATTCTTAGTCTCGCATACACTTGCCAGCTTCTCTTTCAGATGCTCTTCATCAAAAAGCTCACTGACCTGGAAACCGATCTTTGCGTATTTGTCTGAATAAAACGGTGCAATACCGGATTTAGTGGATCCAAAAGATTTACCGCCCAGACGTTCCTCCTCATACTGGTCAAAAAGGATATGATAAGGCATTACCATCTGCGCTCTCTCAGAAATAAGGATCTTCGGAGCCGGTACACCTCTGCTTACTATTTCATTATATTCCTTGAAAAATACCGGAATATTTAAAGCTACACCATTACCGATCACACTTGTTGTGTGATCATAGAATACACCTGACGGAAGGGTATGAAGGGCAAATTTACCATAATTATTTACGATAGTATGACCTGCATTTGCTCCACCCTGAAATCTTACAATAATATCCGCTTTCTGGGCAAGCATATCGGTAATCTTACCTTTACCTTCGTCACCCCAGTTAGCACCTACAACCGCTTTTACCATAATCTGCTATTCCTCCTGAAATCTGTATAATTATCAAACGTTGATTTCTGCTTTAATTCCCAGCATATCCTTATGAGCATCAAGAATGGGCTGAACCACTTTGCTCACAAATTTCTCTGTCTGCTCCTTGGCACGTCCCACATATTTTGTGGGATCCATGGATTTCTGAAGATCCTCAAGTGTCAGATTAAATGCAGGATCTGCCGCAATCAACTCAAGAAGATTATTATCCTTGCCCTCTACCTTTACGGTCTTCCCGGCTTCCATGGAAAGCTCACGGATACGTTCATGAAGTTCCTGACGGTCTCCGCCTGCCTTTACTGCATCCATCATGATATTCTCAGTAGCCATGAATGGAAGCTCTGCCATCATATGTTTCTCAATAACTTTAGGATATACCACCAGTCCATCCACTACATTGAGGCACAGATCCAGGATTCCGTCAATTGCCAGAAATCCTTCCGGAATACTCAGACGCTTGTTTGCTGAATCATCCAGTGTTCTCTCAAACCACTGAGTTGCAGATGTGATTGCAGGGTTCAGAGCATCTACCATCACATATCTGGAAAGAGATGCAATACGTTCACTTCTCATAGGATTTCTCTTATATGCCATTGCAGAAGAACCGATCTGTGATTTTTCAAAGGGCTCCTCTACTTCCTTCAGATGCTGAAGGAGACGGATATCATTTGACATCTTATGTGCACTTGCTGCAATTCCGGCAAGAATATTGGCAACACGGGTGTCTACCTTACGGGAATAGGTCTGTCCGGATACCGGATAGCATTCCTTAAATCCCATCTTCTCTGCGATCATAGGATCAATCTTGTCAATGGTCTCCTGGTCTCCGTCAAAAAGCTCAAGGAAGCTTGCCTGTGTACCTGTAGTTCCCTTGGAGCCAAGAAGCTTCATTGTACTTAACACGTACTCCAGATCCTCCAGGTCAAGTAAAAACTCCTGAGTCCATAATGTTGCACGCTTTCCTACAGTAGTAGGCTGCGCAGGCTGGAAATGTGTGAAAGCCAGGGTCGGCTGTGCCTTGTATTTGTCTGCAAAAGCAGCAAGCTCTGCGATAACATTGACCAGCTTTTTGCGTACAAGCTTCAGGGCTTCTGTCATCACAATAATATCTGTATTGTCACCTACATAACAGGAGGTAGCTCCCAGATGGATGATGCCCTTTGCTTTCGGGCACTGTACACCGTATGCATATACATGAGACATAACATCATGGCGTACCTGACGTTCTCTCTCTCTGGCAACCTCATAATTAATATCTTCTGCATGAGCTTTCAGCTCATCGATCTGCTCCTGTGTAATGTTAAGACCAAGCTCCTTCTCTGTCTCTGCAAGTGCGATCCAGAGCTTTCTCCAGGTACGGAATTTCATGTCCGGAGAAAAGATATACTGCATTTCTTTGCTGGCATAACGTTCTGATAAAGGACTTACATATCTGTCTGTACTCATCATTCACTCTCCTGTTTTTTAGTAGGATGGTTTTCATCCTTTGAAATTATATAACATCATTCCACTAAAAGCAACCACAAAAACCTTATCCCTGATGGAATTTGCCAAGAAACTCCTTCATTCGCACATGATCTGAGGCAAAAACCTCCTGCGGAGTTCCTTCTACTGCGATCAGCCCCTTGTCCATGAAAATAATATGATCCGAAATGTCCCTTGCAAAAGTCATCTCATGAGTAACGATCACCATGGTGATATGCTCCGCTGCCAGATCTCTGATTACCTTCAGGATCTCACCTGTAAGCTCAGGATCCAATGCTGAAGTAGGCTCATCAAAAAACAGGATCTTTGGATTCATACAAAGAGCTCTGGCAATGGATACACGCTGCTGCTGTCCGCCCGACAGCTGGAATGGGTAAGCATTCTCCCTGTCAGAAAGCCCCATCTGCTTTAATAGCTTTCTTGCCTGGGCATACACTTCATCCTTTTTTCTTTTCTGTACCTTGATAGGAGCATCTGTAATATTCTTCAATACAGAAAAATGTGGAAACAGATTAAAATTCTGGAAGACCAGCCCCACATCCCCCTGTTTGATAATTTCACCGCTGTCCGGTGTCTCAAGTCCTGTAGCACACCGAAGAAGTGTAGATTTACCGGAACCGGAAGGTCCGATAATACTTAAAACTTCTCCCTCCTCCACCTCAAGGGAAATATCTTTCAAAACTTCAAGGCTTCCGAAGCTTTTTTTAATATGCTTCATTTCAAATAACTTCATATATTTTCCTCTTATCTATCAGCTTCCTGACAATTCTGCCATCTGCTCTGTTAACGGTAATAATTTAGTTTCTTCTCAATTTTGTCCATTACAATTGCCACCAGCAGATTAAATACAAAATAGAATACTGCTGCAATCACAAAAGGCATCATAGTGGTCTGGGCACTGGCAATCTGTTTGGCAATGGTAAACATTTCCGCTACTGCAACTACAAAGGCCAGTGAGGTATCTTTTACCAGTGTGATCACTTCATTTGTCACAGCCGGAAGAATTCTCTTGATCACCTGGGGCAGAATAATTCTGAAAAATGTCTGCATCTTATTATATCCCAGAATTTTGGCTGCTTCATACTGACCTGCAGAAATGGATTCAATTCCACCTCTGTAAATTTCTGCAAAATATGCCGCATAGTTAATGCTGAAAGCAATAAACACTGCGATCAGGCTATAGCCCATGGAAATACGGATGCCAAAAATAAAATAAGGTCCAAAATATACCACCATCAGCTGAAGCATTAAAGGTGTTCCACGCATAATGGAAATATATGCAGATACAATCCCCCGCATCACCGGATTCTTCGACATTCTGCCAAAACAGATCAAAAGTCCCAGTGGCAGGGAAAACAACAGTGTCACAACAAAAATCTCCACAGATACCACCATACCACTGGCAAGCTGTTGAAGCATCACGCTTATTGACATATAAGTTTCCTCCTGAAATAAAATATATCCTGTACAGTACGAAAGGGACTGTCACAGCAAAATGCTTTCTGCCGTAATAGCCCCGTTCCTTTATTTATTTAACACAACTATTATTCTGCTTTTGCTTCTTCTGTAGGAGTAGCTTCAGCCTCTTCGGTTTCATCCTCAGCTGCGTCCTTCTCTTCCTCTCCACCAATGCAAAGCATATCTGCTACTTCATATTTCTCAGCAAGCTTATCTACCTCACCTGCATCATAAAGCTTCAGAACTTCATTCCATACCGTATCCTTCAGTTCGTCATTGCCTTTCTTGAAACCAATGCCGTACTGCTCACTCTGAATCGGCTCGTCCATGATCACATATTTGCCTTCTTCTCTCTGGGAAAGCTGATATTTGGCAACACCGATATCTACTGCAATGGCATCTGCTGCACCGGAATCCAAATTCATAAATGCTGTATTATAATCAGGATTCTCTGTAAGTGACCCAAAGCTTGCTGTCAGATCCTTGTTATCATCATTGTTCAGTGCATCCAAAGCTGCTGAAGCCGCCTGCACAACTACATTCTTACCTGCCAGATCTGTCAGCTTCTCAATACCGGAATCTGCGGCAACAACCATTACCTGCTCATTGTTCAGGTATGGATCAGACCAGGTATAATCATCCTCACGTCCATTGATCGTGAAACCATTCCAGATACAGTCAATGGATCCTGAATTCAGTTCCATATCCTTGGAATCCCAGTTGATCGGTTTTTTGACCAGTTCCCATCCAAGATTATCACAGACTTCCTGTGCAAGATCAAGGTCAAAGCCTACATATTCTCCATTATCATCCTTATATCCAAAAGGAGGATACTCTGCATCAAAACCAACTGTTAAAGTTTTATTCTCAGCATCTGCATATACAGAAACAACACCAGCCATAAGAGAAGCTGCCATTGCACCGGCCATAAGTACTGCTAATGTTCTCTTTTTCATGATAAACATCTCCTCTTCATCTATTTTTCTTTATCACGCAGTCACTCTACCACGTGAAAGTATGTGTTTATCCTAACATAAGCCCACATGGCTGTCAACCCTTCTTTTTTAAATAGTCAGAGGATTTTGTTGTATCAGGAACCTGTACTCCTGTGATATCCTGCAGTAAGCTTTGCAAGCGTACTGTCCACATCCTTTTCTTCCAGGGCAGGTTCGGGAACAGCAGCAAATTGTTTCAAAGCATTCTGTATATCCTCTTTGATCTCATCTGTTGCCTCAAGTCTGACCAGTTCCTTTTCATACTCAGCCCCGGAACGGATGCTCCGGTATGACAACAGATATGCCTTTAATTCTTTCGGAGATTGCGTCTTTTCCCATGCGTGATAAAAACACTCCATGGCTTTCTCCATCTGGAAAAGATAACTGTAGGCGCATCCCAGGTTATGCCATACATCGGACACAAATCCCTTCCTCTGCTCCTCCAGATCTGTCCTCTCAAGAAGCTTCTGATATACCCGGATAGCATTTACATACATTCCGTTTTCCATCAGGGAATCTCCCTTTTGCTTCTGACGCATATCTGCACTTTCCTTACTTATCAGCACCAGTCTGCTGTTAAGTGCTTTTAATTCCTCATAGGTAAGATAATTAATTTCCTTAAATACCGGATAGATCACATCATCTACATGGATATCCTGTCCCAGAAATTGCCTGATCTTTGCTGCCAGTCCGGGCAGATTCAATTCTTCTCCTATCCAGATACAAAGCTCTTCATTGATGATGGTTTTATCTATCAGATAAAGGTTATGGTACAGATAGTAGCAAAGCTCTTCTACAGAATAAATATTCGTACTGATATTCTCTATAAAATACGGACGCTCTGCTTTTTTTGTCTGGCATAAAATATATCCACTCATCTGTCTGTCTCCTTTACCATTCTACTGTCTCTGTCCATACCTTACCGCAGGACGGAAACAATTCCCCAAATCCCAGATCCTTCACTGTTACTTTACACTCTTTTGGAGAAATATACTGCAATTCCAGATAAAGCCGTGTGGTTTTGTTTGGACGCCTTGGAATTCCCGGAAGCATCATACCCACACGTCTTTTCTCCGGTCTGTCAAAAGTGCTCACAACAAACACCAGCTCTTCCGTATTATCCAGGATCAATTCACAGGATGCCTTGCAGTCATACCAATTGTTTCCTGCTTCGATCAGAGGATAATAAGCCGGAGAACCCATGACACGCATCTCCATTCCCACATCTGCCATAACAAGAGAATCACTGAGGAAACGGTATCCTTTTAACGCTTTATCTTCCAGTTTTTCCTTACCTGCAGCACAGGCACCTTTGGCAAACAGGTTATTTCCATAAAATACCTTACGTTTCTGATAGCAAAGAATTTTTATGGACTGTCCGGCCCAATCCTGTGAGAAACCTCTGCCTGTGATCTGAATGCTGGAATATAAATCCCTGCCCAGAGTTTGCTGGACAAATTTACAGAATTCAATATCTCTTTCCTCATCATTGACCGGAAGTGCCCTGACAACAGGTTCTTCCAGTCTGACAGATACCGGTTTCGTACTTCCGTTTAAGGTCAGTTTCCGGAAAGACACATTTTCCGGAGTGAACGCGTACCAGGCAACGCTGCGGTTCCAGGTTTCTCTTTTCTGTGAAAGCGCATAATAATAAAAGCTTTCCCCGTAATCCTGAAGCATATATTTTCCTTCCGGAAATCCCATGGACGAAAAGGCCTTCCGAAAATTCTCCACCTGGATATTTCCCAGATCCTCCAGTGTAACTACAATACATTTCGTATTTTTTACCAGCTCAGTGATACCGAGAAACTTCAGGATTCCTTTCAAAAATTCAGTCAGCAGCTCCCAGGGCTCATGTTCCTGTCCTTCCACCACTACGGAATCCTTTTTTTCGCAGATTCCGTAGAGATCATGGATCATAATCCCTCCCTTTTCCCTGGCAAAATACTCTGCTTCCAGTCCTACACAGTAATCCTTCTGCTCTGTTCTCCTGCACAGGCAGGTAGGTGCCTCATACTGGCTTCCTCCCACCTTCATGGAAAGAGAACGTGGTTCCTCTCCTTTACGGTCATAATAACAAATCTGGGAATATTCTCTGCCAAAATCAATTCCCACGATCAAATCACGGATTTCGTTCATCTGTTTCTCCTGTCTTTCCTATTTTCCAGATTCCTTTTCAATGGAAAACATGCTCTTCACATACTGCTCCTGACGAAGATATTTTTTCAGCTGCGTCATTACCTCCTGACTGTTATCCAGTCTGCGGGCGGAAAGCATCTGATTGATCAGCTGATATTTGCTCACCGGAATGCCCTCAACCTTGTCCATGGTGATCACACGCTCCTGAGTCTGCCAGGTTTTTTCCCCCAGTTCAGCCTTGAAATAGTAATGCAGAGTTTCACCGTAAAACAGCGTAAAGGTTTTGGTAAAAATTCCCTCATACAGATTACGCAGGGGCTCCATCTGATATTTCAGTTCTCCACCCAGCCCAGCATCCAGAGCATAATAAAGAGTCACCTTTCCGGCCGGATCTGTATGGTACTCTACAAAGGTTTTATCATCCAGCTGATAAGGGCTCAGCATGGACGCCGGAAGCCTTTTAAAAAATGCAAATTTCAGATTTTTCTTCATACATTTCTGCAAAATCTCTTTTTCCAGAGTCAGCTGATCCTGACTTGGATTCTTCTCTCTGGAAAGTGACTCAAAGAGAGCCAGACTGCAGATAAAATTCACCGGCCATTTCTGCCTGCAGGCAGTCTCCAGTTCATTACGCACAAAAATACTCATAGGATATTCCCGCACAAACACGCCATAAGCAATCTGTGTCAGGTAAGCACCGATCAGATATTCTTTGCCTGCATGCTTTACATAATCCTCCAGGATCTTCTCTCCTTCTTTACGATAATCAGAAGTAAACATCAGAAGTCCCAAAAGCTTTTCTTCCAATTCATAGGTATCCATATCAAAGCCATGAGCGCTTTTCCACACTGACAGCAGCTCATCCAATGGTCCAAAGCGATAATCCATAAGATATTTCAGGATCACCTCATCATATTTTCCCATTCTGTATACGTCTGAAGCCAGAGCCAGCAACTCCTCATCTTCAGCCATCTCACATTTGGTAAGCATCCTGCTGGTAAGCTTCAGCAGGCTTTCCGGGCGGATTCCCTCATATCCGGATTCCTCGATCACAGACATAGCCTGAGAATAAAGTCCTCTGGATATTAACACCTCCAGAAGCTGTATCCTGTCTGCTGCCGCATATTCCTTATAATCCAGCTTTTTCAGATATTCCTCCTGATCTCCTGCAGGGTTTTCCTCCCCATAATACTTCAGCAGACTTCTCCGGATTTCTGTCCGGTATCCTTCAGAAAATGCTTTCATCTTGGCAGCTTCCTGATATAATTCCAGATTATCCCTTCCTAACTCTGCATTCACACAATAATGAAGCAGAACCCCCGGCTCTCTTACGCCCAGGGACAGAACCTTTTCCACAAGCTCCCGTTCATCAAAAAGCTTCTTAACATTGTAATCTACCGTTGCATAATAGCGTCTCTGTTTTTCATCCTGGAAAAGGATCACTGCATCCTCTGTATAAATCCTTGGATATGCTACTCCCTGCACACAGGGATAGACTTCCTCCATAGAGAATTTATCATGACGTACGATCACCGTACGGATTTTTTTATCATCACAGTACAACCTGCAGGTAAACATTTTCCCTGCGATCAGCTCTGCCTGTTCCCTGTTCTCCGGTTCTGTGAGAAATTCCTGATAAAGTACTGCGTAATTCTCATCCATCCGGCCCTCTGCTGCCTTTTTACCGGCAAATTCAGCCATACTCTCCCGATAGTCCCTATAGGTTCCCGGCTGTGCGTCCTTATTTCCCACAATACTTGCATAAATAAAAGCTTTTTTATCATCACCCAGGGAATTATTATTATAGGTAAAATACATCAGAAGAGGCTTTGGCAGTTCTCTCTGATAGGAGGTATCCATCGTCTCCACATAATATTCATACAATCTGGTAAGCCTGAGTCCTCGCTCAACAGCCAGGGCAAACCAGCGGAAATAGATTCGTTCTCTCGGATTTCCCAACATAATATAACGGCAAATCGCTTCCAGAGTATCATCTGCCGGAAAAGCTTCATAACCTGCTGCCAGGGCACGGTACATGCTTGGACAGAAGTTTTTCTCATAACCGGTCAGGTAAGCGAACCGCATTACAAGTTCCTCTGTAAGCATTTCTTCTTTTCCTGCCAGGAGGAAAACCTGGGTCCAGAAGCTGCTCATTCTGTGTAACAAAGACATATCTTTACTGATATATTTCCAGGCTTCCAGATAGAGAAGGGGATTGTGACAGCCCTTTTCAAATAATTCCTCCATCATAAACACAGCTCTGGACGGAGAATTCCTAAGCTCCTGATCCACCTGAAGCAGAATCCAGAATAACAGGAAGCTGTCCTCTCTCTGCATGGAGAAATTGCGAAGCCTGCGCACTGCCTGCTCTCTGTCTCTGTATAATCCGGTAATGGTACAGAGATATAAGTAAGCGCCTGCCATTTCCAGATCCTCCCGCAGGAAGGTCTGATCCTTAAATCTGCGCAGGATTTCCTTTGCCTGTTCTTCTTCTCCCTCCGCATGGCAGAGATATGCCTCATACATCTGATATTTGGGATAATTACAGCCTTCTTCCTGAAGCTGGTTCAACAGAAAACGGCTACTGCTGATCCAGGTGCCCTGCTCCATTTTTCCGCAGGAGTATTCCATAAAATCTTTCATCAAAGAAAAATTCTGCTGTTTCTCATGAAGGCTGGTCTTCAGCTGTACCTTAGGACCGCCGGATGCTGTAATTCTGTAAACCAGCTCCTGATAAGGGCTTTTTACATGGATTTCCCCGTACTGCCGTCCCTTCTGCAAAGCTTCTTTGTGGATCACATACTCAACCTGATAATATCCACCGATAAAGTCCTCATCTGTGACCACATACTTCGGCACTTCCAGGAAATCCCCTCTTGCCTCAATATCCAGTCTTAAATGTCCCCAACCATCCTTATGTACAGGAAAAGACTCTCTCACAGTTTCTGTAATTTCATAAAAGCTGTTATGATCAAATTTTAATTCCATGTTTACCGGTTTCTTCCGTCCGGTTCCCACAAGAAACTCCTCAAGATTCTGATAAGTTACAGGCTGTCTGGAAAGTCCTTTATAGAGAGCCAGTTCCTTTGTCCCTGCATTTTTCAGAAGTCTTGGAAATCCAGGATCTGTAAAAAGACGGTAGGCTTCTTTAAAATCCTCTTTTGCGATTTTTACAAAAGAATCCATATCCGTTACAGAGCCTGCCACACTGTGCATCTCTTCCTTTTCAGCCTGGATCACAAATGGAATCCTGTACTCTCCTACATTGGTGGTAAAGCACAGCCAGCCCTCATGTCTGTCACCCGGATTCATTCCTACACCATCCACCCCATATTGCAGACGTATTGTCGTCCCTGTGAACTGATCTGTTCCCGGAACAACCCGCCTGTTGGAAGATGTAATATATCCGCGGATTCTCTGGTTATCTTCTGTCCCGAAATACAGTTCTCCCCTGTATACATCTCCGGCTTTCAGTGTCACTTCAATTTTCTCTTTTGAAAAAAGAAGTCCCGGCTGCTCATATCTGAATTTTCCACTTAAGAGTTCTTCTATCGTCTTTTTCAAGTTGTTCACCTATATTTCCCTGTTCATCATAATTTATCACTGTCAAATAACCTTATCTGTTTATTATACACCACAACCGCAACCTGTGCAATATTTGGCTTAACCGGATGTTTTTAACCTTGCGAATACCTATCATTTCTAATATACTGATACTATAATATCAAGGTCAAAAGGCCAGAAAACAGGAGGTGCTCTATGAACAAGAAAAAGTCTTTGCTTTATCCCTGCATTGTGTTTGCATTTCTCTTTGCCTGTATAATATTTTCCACTTTTGCCTATGCGAAATCTGCTCCATGCAATAAATTTGAAAAAAAGAACAGTGGAAATGTTTATTACTACGACAAAGCCGGCAAACGGGTAACAGGTCTTGTCACGATCAAGGGGAAAAAGTACTATTTTGACAGCAAGGGTGTACAACAGAACGGCTGGCAGAAAATCAAGGGAAATTATTATTTCTTCCGGATCAAAAACGGTGCTCAGGCATATATGGTCACCTCCGGAAAAGTCAATCAGATTTCTCTCGCCAAAAGCGGGAAAGCCAGATACAACAGCCAGGAGCTGCGCAAATTAAACGTTATGGTATATGCCAATCAGCAAATGAGACAGATTACAAAAAGAAATATGTCCATGCCCGAGAAACTCTGGATTTGTTTTCAGAAAGCCGTCAGCTACAACTATGGCGGAGCAGGCAATGATTTTGCTTATCGTTCTGCAGCTGCCAACTGGGATGTGGGCTATGCTGAAGACATGTTTTACAGAGGCAGAGGCAATTGTTTTGCATTTGCATCCGCTTTTGCCTATCTGGCCAATGCAGTGGGCTATGAAGCCAGTGTAGTTTCCTCAGGCGGGCACGGATGGGCAGAAATCAAGGGGAAGGTCTGTGACCCTGACTGGGCCAAGGTTACCAAAAACATAAAGCTTTACTATCGTATGGATTATAATCTCAGTGGAATAAACGGAATCCCCCGATATAAAAACAATCGGGCATATGTAAAAATCGTTTAACCGAATATCCACTTGACTCTTTATAAATATTTATCCCAATACAGCGCTTCGCAACAGAAAAATCCGGACAGTCTGCCAGACTTTGCCCGGATTTTTCATTTTCTGTACATATAAAATTATTCCCGATAATCCTCTGCACGGAAAGGAATCTCAAAAGTTCCCATAGCATCTTTTAAATCTTCTATGCTTCGCGGTCCATACAAGGGCAGACACTGGAAATCCTGACAGGTCAGATACCCCAGCACAGCCTGGGTAACAGAAATTCCATACTTTTCCATCAGTTTACCAATGATTCTCATATTATTCAGATTACCTTCCGTATAGTACTCTGAATTTACCACTGCTTCCCGGCCAGCTGCCAGAAGTTTATGAAAAAATCCATTACATGCTGCAGAATAGGGCATTGCCAGATTTCGTGGATTCTCTTTATGATATTTCTTCATTTCTTTATCCATGATCACCAGAGTATCATCTGCCATAGGTTTCATCCATGGCTCCCCCATATTATATAAAGCTTCGTTTGCCACAAATCCACGGAAACCTTTAGACTCAGCATAGGCATCTGCTTCTTTCATTCTGGCTGTCGTCCAGTTGGAGCAGGCATAATAGCGAATTTTTCCCTGCTTTCTGAAATCTTCCATAATATCGATCAGTTCACTGACTGGCACATCTTCGTTATCTCTGTGATAAAAATAAATATCAATATAATCTGTTCCCAGCACACGCAGAGATTCTTCCAGGTCATATTTCAGGCAGCTTTCACTTACTCTGGATTTATGCATATCCGGATTCGCTCCTGTCATATCCGGATGTCCGCCTTTACTCACCAGAATAACATCATGGCGTTTCCCACTGTGCGCCAGCCACTGTCCCAGTACCCGTTCACTGCGACCTTTCTCAGAAGGAATCCAGTCAGAATATACTCTGGCTGTATCATATACATTTCCACCCATATCCAGGAACGCATCAAACAGGTCAAAAGCTTCCTGTCCATCCCATTTTACACCTGCTTTCACACATCCCAGCCCAAGTCTGGAAAGCTTCAGATCTGTATCTTTAATATTTATTCTGTCCATAAAGCATTTCTCCTGTTCATATTATATACCTTACCACTAATACGTTAATAATATGTGATGCTCCCTCAAAAATCAATCCCTTACTGTTATTTGTAATTTAGCAATTGACAAACCTATTTTTCAAGTTTATAATCAGTGGCAGAAAAGATAAGAAAGCTTAAAACGTTGAAGAGAAGAGTAAGCTGAGGAACGTTACAGAGAGAAATGCATTCCGGTGCAAGCATTTCATCGGGAAACAGCCGAAGACCACCTCTGAGTGACTTTAATACAGTCCGGTGATTCCGTTACCATCGAATGAAGTGGTTCTGAATTATTGTTTTCAGTCATTCAGAACAACCGGGGTGGAACCGCGAGTAATGATATCTCGTCCCCTACAGTATTTAACCGTACTGTAGGGGATTTTTTTATTCTTTCTTTTCCCCCTTTGCAGTACAAAATACACTGAAAGATGATCCTCACATCCAAACAGGCAGCCGGACATCTGACAGCATACAAAGAATATATAAATAAAGGAGATAATGACCATGATCGTAACATTAAAAGACGGATCAAAAAAAGAATATGCTGAAGCAAAATCAGTCATCGATATTGCTTACGACATCAGCGAAGGCCTTGCACGTGCAGCCTGTGCAGGCGAAGTAAACGGAGAGGTTGTTGATCTGAGAACAGTTCTCGACAGTGACTGTGAATTAAACATCCTGACAGCCAAAGACGAAAAAGGACTTGCAGTTCTCCGTCACACAGCATCTCATGTACTTGCCCAGGCAGTACA
>CAKRYE010000042.1 GCA_934426285.1 uncultured Blautia sp. | reverse complement strand
TCATGTGTAAAGAATTTTCGAGAATCGTATGTGTTTCACTGTTTAGTTATCAAGGTTGTCTGTCTTTTCGACAGCTTCGCTATTTTAGCATGTTGTTTTCAACTTGTCAAGAACTTTTTCAAAGTTTTTTCAAGTTTTATCAACTTTTTTCTTCTCAACAGCTTTTCAAGTTTATCACAACTCTTTCGCCCTGTCAAGAACTTTTTTCTTTTTTTCAAAAGAAAACGGAGAAGGAGGGATTTGAACCCTCGCGCCGCTATTAACGACCTACTCCCTTTCCAGGGGAGCCCCTTCGGCCAGCTTGGGTACTTCTCCAAATTGCCCTAGAGTCGTTATCCTTTCAGATAACTCTCTTCACACTTTCGTGTTCTTTATGAAATTGCTTCGACGTTTTCTCATCGAAAAGCCTTGTGCATTATATCGCACTTCAAAGCAGTTTGTCAAGTGTTTTTTTAAGTTTTTTCAAAACTTTTTTATTAACCTGACAAGCGGAGAGAGTGGGATTCGAACCCACGCGCCCTTGCGGACAAACGGTTTTCAAGACCGCCTCGTTATGACCACTTCGATATCTCTCCGTATTTTCGACGCTTTTCTCTGTCAGCGCAAGTGATATTCTATCACCTTATTTCAAAACTGTCAACAACTAATTTGAATTTTTTTTATTTTTTTATTCTCACATTTTTCCAGATCGCAAAAATACCTCTGCAATCCAAAGATCTTCCGGCGTGGTAATCTTAATATTCTGATAAGATCCTTTCGCCAAAGCTACTTTTACCCCCGTCTCTTGTTCGACAACCATGGCATCATCCGTAATATTACTCATATCTTTCCGGCGAATCTTGTCATGGGCAGTTTTAATTAATGAATATGAGAAAATCTGAGGTGTCTGAATTGTCCAGACATAATTTCTCTCTGGAGTTGATTCTACAAAATCATTTTTATCAGCCAGTTTAACAGTATCCTTAGAAGGCATTCCCAATACACAAGCGCCCGTTTTCCGAGTTCTTTCCAGGCCTCTTTCCAGCATTTCTTCCGTAATAAATGGTCTGGCTCCGTCATGAATGAATACATAATCGCATGGTATTTCTGAACAGGCGCAAAGCCCTGCATAAACAGAATCATAACGTTCCTTTCCACCAGCGATCACACTGGTAACCTTGGTAAAACCATACTTATCTACTATCTTTTCTTTGCAATAAGAGACAGTTTCCTCCCCTGTTACCAGAATAATATTCCCGATCAACGGACTTTCCTGAAAACAGCGCAGAGAATAATACAGAACCGGGTAACCCTGTATTTCCAGAAACTGCTTCTGTATTTTACTTTGCATTCTTTTTCCCTGACCTGCTGCCAGAACAATTGCTGTATTATTCTCTGTCATTTTTATCTTTCTCCCAATTTCAGATTTGGAACCGCATTCAAATCCCAGCCACTGCGGGTTCCTTTCATGTATTCATAATACGCAGCAACACCGATCATAGCTGCATTGTCTGTGCAGAAGATAGGTGATGGCCGGAAGAAACTGTAACCATATTTCCGGCAGGCAGTCTCCATCGCATCCCTGAGTGTTCCATTAGATGCAACTCCACCTGCAATGGCAATTTTTTTCATTCCAAAATCTTTTGCTGCCGCCATTGTATGTTCAACCAACACATCCACAACTGCGTTCTGAAAAGAAGCAGCAATATCTGCCCTGTTGATCTCCTCTCCAGTCATCTGTGCATGATTCAGATAGTTCAATACCGCAGACTTTACGCCGCTAAAACTGAAATCATAGGGGCAACCCTCAATTTTCGCCCGGGGAAATTCAATTGCATTTGGATTTCCTTCTTTTGAAAGCTTATCCACCTTTGGTCCTCCCGGATATCCCAGACCTATTGCCCTGGCTACTTTATCAAAAGCTTCTCCTGCTGCATCATCATGGGTACGTCCCAGAATCTCAAATTCTCCATAGTCCTTTACAATTACCAGGTGTGTATGTCCGCCCGAAACGATCAGACACAAAAACGGTGGTTCCAGATCCGGATGTTCAATATAATTTGCAGAAACATGACCTTCAATATGGTGTACTCCTACCAATGGCAATTTCTTTGCGTACGCAATTGCCTTGGCCTCTGCTACGCCAACCAGCAAAGCTCCAACCAACCCTGGTCCATAGGTCACTCCAATAGCATCCAGATCATCCAAAGTAACTCCTGCCTCTGTCAATGCCTGTTCAATTACCTGATTAATTTTTTCTATATGCTTTCTGGATGCAATTTCCGGTACTACTCCTCCATATAATGTATGAAGTGCGATCTGTGATGAGATCACATTAGACAATATGGTCCGTCCGTTTTTTACCACAGAAGCGGCAGTTTCATCACAGGAGCTCTCAATTGCAAGAATCAATGTATCTTTCATTTTATTATCCTCAATATTTTCCATGCTATCAATTGTTTTACTTTTCATCTTCAAAATTAAGTTCTACACTTTTTCCGTCTTTTCCCGGAAAAGCATTGGGAAAAATCTCCCTCACCTTATCCATATAATCATCGGGTCTTACCAGTGAAGGACTGTAATGAGTCAGCCACATTTCCTGCACATTGGCATTTCTGGCAAGAACCGCTGCCTCCCGAAATGTCATATGCTTATATCCTTTTGCCTTATCAGCCTTATCATCCTCACCGTACATTCCCTCACAGATAAACAAGTCTGAATCTGCCGCATTTTTCAAAATCGAATCCGTTGGTCTGGTATCTGTAGTGTAAGTAAGTTTAATTCCCTTACGCTCTGGTCCCAGAACCATATCCGGAGTATAGATTTTTCCCTCTGCTTCAATGGTCTGTCCTTTTTGCAAAGGATTCCAGAATTTCAACGGGATTTCCTGTTCCTTTGCTCTCTCTGCAGAAAATTTCCCCTGTCTTAAAATTTCCAGGGTATAACCATAGCAGATCACATTATGATTCACCTTAAAGGCTGTAATTCTGTATCCATTTAATTCTATCACCTGTTCCGGCTGTGTAATTTCTATAAATTTTATATCAAAAGGAAGCTCCGGTGCGATTACACGCAAAGCATTTACTACTCGTTCCAGACCTTTTGGGCCTATTAAAGTCAGGGGCTCTTTGCGGTCCGCATTCCCCATAGTAAGGAGCAGCCCCGGCAATCCACTGATATGATCCCCATGATAATGAGTAAAGCAGATCACATCAATAGGTTTAAAGCTCCACCCTTTCTCCTTAATTGCAACCTGGGTTCCCTCTCCGCAATCAATAAGAAGGCTGCTCCCGTTATACCTTGTCATAAGAGCAGTCAGCCATCTTCTCGGAAGAGGCATCATGCCTCCGGTTCCCACTAAACAAATATCTAACATATATTTCCTCCTGTTTTCCGACATAGAATAACTGCCAGACAATATCTACGCAAAAATTCTTAATTATTTTCAGGATGTCTGGTCATAAGTAATGCATCCTCTGTCGGATCACTGTAATATCCCTTTCGGATACCATCTCTGGTAAAGCCATTGCGTTCATAAAGGCGGATAGCCCTGTCATTTCCTACCCTAACCTCCAGATGAATCGTAGTGACCCCTCTCTCTGCTGCCAGCCGGACAAGGCTCTCCACAAGGAAATTACCAATTCCTTCCTTTTGTCTGTCTCTGCGCACTGCCACATTTGTGATGTCACCTTCATCCAACACCATAAGAAGCCCGCAATATCCCAATATCTGTTCCTTTTCCTCCACTACAAGAAACATAGCATCTTCTCTGGTAAGAAAAGTAAAAAAGCCCTCCCTTGTCCAAGGTACATGAAACAGTTCCCTCTCGATCTCCATGACCTGTTCCAGATCATCTATCAACATTTCTCTTAGAATCATGCAATTATCCCCTTTTAAGCCTGTTTTGCTTTCTCTCTTTCTGCCCGTTCCCGTTCTGCCTGAGAAACTCGAAGATATTCCGGAACATGTTCCATGGCAGTCTCTGTTCTGCCCTCTTTGTAATAGATCATTCCAAGTGTACCCACTGCTGCTGCCCGCTGCTTATTCACATGTGCAGGCGCAAAGGAATAAGGTACCTGCAGCTTTCCTTCGATCATACTGCGGAACACAGGGACTCCATCTCCCAGAAAAGTCACAGGTTCTCCAAGCTTATTTAATTCTTCGATCAGTTCCGTCACCGGAGATGCCCATTGTTGTTTCACAGCTACAAGCTTATGCTCTTCAAATCTGTAAATGCCTGTATAAACCTGGTTTCTTCTGGCATCCATAATAGGGCAGATCAGACCACTGACATCATAAAGATTATATGCCAGTGCATCTACTGTAGGAACTGCTATCAAAGGTTTCTTCAACGCCAGTCCTAATCCCTTCGCTGTGGCAGAGCCTATCCGAAGTCCTGTAAAGGATCCAGGACCTGCTGCCACCGCAATTGCATCTATGGTTTCCAGATCCAGTTCTGTCATTTTTACTACCTCATCCAACATAGGCAGAAGTGTCTGAGAATGTGTTTTTTTATAATTAACCGTATATTCTGCCAACAGAATATCATCTTCAATAACTGCTACAGATGCAACAATTCCTGAACTGTCCAATGCTAAAATCTTCATTTACTATTTACCTCATTTTCTGACCATATCACTCAGTCCAAAATTTTATATCAGCTTTTATTAATTCTTATCAGTCTGGACATAGCCTGTTTTATTCTAATCCTGTCACTGTGATTCTTCGATAGTCAAATCCTTTTTCCAGGTCTTTCTCAATGGTGATCTGAATAAGATTTTCCGGAAGTATCTCTTCAATAAGATTTGCCCATTCAATCAGGCAGATTCCCTTTCCAAAAAAATAATCATCATAACCGATTTCTTCCATCTCCTCAATGTCACCAATACGATAAACGTCAAAATGGTACAGCGGAAGACGTCCGGTCTCATATTCCTGTATAATTGTAAAAGTCGGACTACTGATGGGTTCTGTAATTCCCAGTCCTGCCGCTACTCCCTGAGTGAAAACAGTCTTTCCCACTCCCAGGTCACCGGTCAGAGTATAAATCTGTCCCGGTCTGGCATTTTCGCCGATTTTTTTCCCTACACTGAAAGTTTCCTGCGGGGTATTTGTCTCTATAATCATGTTTTCCACCTTTTTCTTGCAGAATTATTCTGTGCATATTATAATAGAGCGAACAAGGAAATACAATACTTTTTGAAAAGGAGAATAACTATGGCAAATCCAATCGTTACTATTACCATGGAGAACGGCGATGTGATGAAAGCTGAATTATATCCTGAGATCGCCCCAAATACAGTAAACAATTTTATCAGTCTTGTGAAAAAGAACTTCTATGACGGACTGATCTTTCACCGTGTGATCAATGGCTTTATGATCCAGGGCGGATGTCCCAACGGAAATGGAATGGGAGGCCCCGGATATAGCATCAAAGGTGAATTTACCCATAACAGATTCAAAAATGATCTGAAGCATACTGCAGGTGTACTGTCCATGGCAAGAGCTATGAACCCAAATTCTGCAGGCAGCCAGTTTTTTATCATGCATAAAAACGCTCCTCATCTGGATGGAGAGTACGCAGCATTTGGCAAGATCACAGAGGGCATGGATGTGGTAAACCGGATTGCAGAGGAAGATACCGATTATAATGACAGACCTCTGGATGAACAGAAAATTAAAAGCATGACTGTAGATACTTTTGGAACAGAGTATCCGGAACCGGAAAAATGCTAATCCTGAATATGTAGTAAAAAATTCCAGGGAGCAGCCCTGCAGATACTTATTATCTGCAGGGCTGCTCCCTGTTACTTTATTCCTGAAAAATTTTTATTTCACCATTTACCGCTGCATAATATAAATCTCTGTCTTTTTTTAATCTGGCACGGCCATTGGTTGCCTGGGTAATCTTTTTTTCTGTAATCTGGATCTGGTCATAGGGGACAAGGAGATGAACAACCACCTTATCTGTATATTCTGTGTCCAGAATAGGAAGCTTTTGTTCTCCGGCTATATATTGAATTTTTCCGATCCCTGTGTAATCCGTAATTATTTCCATGGAAATCCCATGGGTTTTCTCAATTATTGTGCTGACCGCCAAACCTTCCTGAAGACTTTTGGAATAAGCACGTACCAAACCGCCGGTTCCCAACAGAACCCCTCCAAAATATCTGGTAACTACTGCTGCCACATTATAAATATCTTCTCCCAGAATCACATCCAGCATAGGCCGTCCTGCAGTTCCTGAGGGTTCGCCATCATCACTGCATCTGGTATATTCTCTGTTTTTCCCTACAGAATACACGTAACAATTATGTCTGGCATCCCAGTATTTTTTTTTCATTTCTTCTATAAATGCCAGAGCCTCTTCTTCTGTATTCACCGGACGCACAGTGGCAATGAATCTGGATTTTTTTTCAATAATCTCACCTTCACCGCCTTCGTATACCGTTTTATATTTTTCAAGCATTTAGGATTCCTCCGTTTTTACTGTAAGCAAAGTGTTTGATGATTTACAGTTACTATTCACACACCACTATCCCGCGAGGTGTTTTGGCATGAATATGCCAAAATCCCGAGACATACGAGCCAAAATTCCATTGCCGCAGGCAATCTGGAATGAATTTTGGCTACGTTACTGTGAACGGAGTGACCAGTAACGATTTACAGTGTATCATGGATTACAAAAAAAAGCCAGTATTGTATATACTAATAATACTAATAAACAGATAAAACGATAGACCTGATAACAGATTATCTCTATTTTTTTATTTTGTGCTTTATTTACTTATTCTTATTTGATATAATTAAACGGATTATAAAGGAGGTCTAACATGAACTATGGTAAAAAATCCGCAGCGCAGAAGCGAAATTCTCTGATTTCCCGTTCCTCCATGATGGGAAAACGTGCCAGGGTTTCGTTCATCAGATTGCTGTTTGTATCTCTGATCGCACTCTGTATCGGAGTGACCTGTCTGGGAATCGGATCTTTTAAGGGAGTTATTGATAATGCTCCTGATGTAGATGACATTGATATCATGCCCTTAGGTTATGCAACATTTCTCTACGATGATCAGGGCAATCAGATCCGTAAACTGGCTGCTCCTGATGCCAACCGACTGCCCGTAACTCTGGAACAGATTCCGATAGAATTGCAGCATGCAGTGGTTGCTATCGAGGATGAACGATTTTATGAACATAATGGTATCGATGTCCGAGGTATTCTCCGCGCAGGCGTAAAAGCTCTCACAAGCGGCGATTTTTCTGAAGGTGCCAGCACGATCACCCAGCAGCTGCTTAAAAATAACGTTTTCACCAACTGGACCAGTGAATCTACCCAGCTTGAACGTTTCACACGTAAATTCCAGGAACAGTATCTTGCCATTCAGGTGGAGAAAAAAACTGATAAGGATACCATTCTTGAAAACTATCTGAATACGATCAACCTTGGTGCCGGTGCATATGGTGTACAGGCTGCTGCCAGACAATATTTTGATAAGGACGTATGGGATCTTAACCTTTCTGAATGTGCCACTTTAGCAGGTATCACCCAGAATCCTACAAAATTCAACCCTATCCTTAACCCTGACAGCAACAAAAAACGTCGGAAAGAAGTTCTGCAGCATATGCTTGATCAGAACTATATCTCTGAAGAACAGTACAAAGAGGCGCTTGAAGATGATGTATATTCCAGGATTCAGGCTGCCCAGGAGAAACATTCCGACAATTCTAATACCATTTACACCTATTTTGAGGATGAACTGACAGACCAGATCATTAATGACCTTATGAATATTAAGGGTTACACAAAAACCCAGGCTACCAACCTGCTTTACAGCGGCGGTCTTAAAGTCTATACCACCCAGGATTCTGCTATCCAGAATATTCTGGATGAGGAATATGCCGATCCTTCCAATTTCCCGGATCAGACACAGTACGAATTGGATTTTGCCCTTACTGTCACAGATCCTGAGGGCAATCAGGTTAACTACAGCAAAGAAATGCTGCAGCTTTATTTCCAGAATGAGGATCCGAATTTTGATCTTCTCTTTGACTCTCCTGAAGAAGGCCAGACTTATGTAGATCGTTATAAAGAAAACATTCTGGCTGACGGCAGCAAAATAGTTGCAGAA
Organism: uncultured Blautia sp.; assembly: GCA_934426285.1. Classification (GTDB taxonomy): domain Bacteria; phylum Bacillota; class Clostridia; order Lachnospirales; family Lachnospiraceae; genus Blautia_A. The sequence continues at coordinate 8,585 of CAKRYE010000042.1, read as the reverse complement.
CGTGTAAATTTCGCACCGCAGCCTCAATCCTCTATGAGTGTCATCGATCAGCATACAGGTTATGTAAAAGCTCTAATCGGCGGACGTGGCGAAAAAACAGCCAGCCTGACCCTGAACCGTGCTACAGACACTACCCGCCAGCCAGGTTCAACTTTCAAAATTGTATCCACCTATGCTCCTGCATTAAATGAAAAGGGCATGACACTTGCTACTACCTTTGAAGATGAACCATATACCTATCCGGACGGATCTCCAGTCAATAACAGTACACGTTCCTACGAGGGAACAACTACTATCCGTACAGCTATTCAGAACTCTGTTAACGTTGTTGCGGTAAAATGTCTGGAAGAAGTAACCCCTGATCTGGGATTGAAATATCTGGATAACTTTGGATTTACCACTCTGGCTCACGGAACAGAAGCAGATAAGGATGCCAACGGCAATATCTGGAGTGATGCCAACCTTGCCACAGCACTTGGTGGTATTACCAAGGGTGTCACAAATGTAGAATTATGTGCTGCCTATGCATCTATCGCAAATAGCGGTAATTATATCAAACCAATTTACTATACCAAAATCCTGGATCATAACGGTAATGTACTGATCGAGAATACCTCTGTAGAGCGTTCTGTAATCAAGGAAAGCACTGCTTATCTCCTTACAAGTGCCATGGAGGATGTTGTCAAATACGGTACAGGTACCGCCTGCCAGCTTGATAATATGGCTGTAGCCGGTAAAACCGGTACTACTGAAGCTTATAACGATGTTTGGTTTGTGGGATATACCCCTTATTATACCTGTGCAATATGGTCTGGTTATGATAACAACGAAAAGCTTCCTGATTACGCACGTAAATATCACCGTAATCTTTGGAAAAAAGTTATGACACGAATCCATGAGGGACTGCCTCAAAAAGATTTTGAGAAACCTGCCAGTGTAGAAAAACTGAGTATCTGTGCTATCTCCGGACTTCTTCCAAGAGCCGGCTGCCCTGTAACCACAGAATATTTCGATGTAGGCACTATGCCAACAGAATACTGTGAAGAACACTTCTACGACGAAAGCAGTTATGATTATGATACTTCAGATCAGACAGATTCTTCCAGTGGTAACACAGATGGCACCGAAAACATGGATGGTACTGAAAACATGGATGGTACTGAAAACACAGACGGCACTGAAAACACAGATGGCACTGACGGTGATGACACCGGAGATTATGATTATGATAATACTGGTGATACCGATAATGGTGGCGATGATAGTCAGTATCAGATTGATTATTAATTACTCTTCAAAAAAAAACCACATTCTGCAAAAACAGAATGTGGTTTTTTAATCCTTTAATTTTATGTATATCTTCTTTATCAGATCACCATTCTGGCAGATCCGTAAATTCCCGCATCATTTCCCAGTTTTGCCAGAATGATCGGAGTTTCCTTGCATGCTGAAAATGCATACTTTTTATAATATGTTTCAATACAATCGATCAAAGGCTGTCCTGCTCTGGAAACGCCACCACCTATTACAATTGCCTCCGGATCAACAACGCAGGCAAACACAGCAAGGGCACTTCCCAGCTTCTCTCCAACCTCATCCATAACTTTTGCAGCCAGCTTATCCCCTTCTTTGTATGCATCCAGAACATTTTTCGCAGAAAGTCTGGAAAAACCACGAAGAACACTCTCCTCATCAGTAGCTGCCATAACTCTTTTGGCCACACGTACAATGCCTGTTGCAGATGCGTACTGTTCCAGACAGCCTCTGTTTCCACAGTTGCATTTTTCTGTCTCATCATGTTGGACTGCTGCATGACCAATCTCTCCTCCAGCTCCATGGGAACCGGAAATAATTCTGCTATCCAGAATAATTCCGCCTCCAACACCAGTGCCAAGGGTAACCATAATTACATTTTTAGCTCCTGCTGCCGCGCCCTTCCAGGCTTCGCCGAGAGCAGCTACGTTGGCATCATTACCTGCCATAGATGGAAGACCTGTCAGCTCTGTCAGCTCTTTGGTCACCGCTTTAAATCCCCAGAAGAGATTTACTGCACACAAAACCTCACCTTTATCATTGACCGGTCCCGGAACGCCAATTCCCACACCATCGATTTCTGCCTTATCCAGCTTTCGTTCTTCAATCTTATCCAAAATTGTTTTCGCAATATCCGGAAGAATGGCCTCTCCGTTATTCTCCTTACGCGTAGGAATTTCCCACTTTTCCATCAAAATACCATCTGTCTGAAAAAGTCCGCATTTTACCGAAGTACCACCTACGTCAATTCCAAAACAATACTTTCCCATATTAGCCTCCATTATTTATCTTTTTAAATATTTGTACCGTACCTTCTTGTCCGGTCATACTCATGTATTATTTAGTCTCCCGTTTCTTGGCAATATTAGCCTGCACTCGCTTATAAAGCTCCTCCGCCGCATTATAACCCATTTTTTTCTGTCTATGGTTAACTGCTGCAGATTCAACGATAATTGCCAGATTTCGTCCCGGGCGGATAGGCAGGGAATGGCATACTATCTTATTACCCAGATATTCCGTGTATTCCTCATGAAGTCCCAGACGATCATACTCTTTATCTCTGTCCCATTCCTCCAGCTTGATCACCAGGTCTACTGACTGTGTATCCTTAACACTTTCAACACCAAAAAGTGTCTTTACATCAATAATTCCAATACCTCGAAGCTCAATAAAATGTCTGGTAATATCCGGTGCAGAGCCAACCAGAGTAACATCACTAACTTTTCGAAGTTCTACCACATCATCACTTACCAGACGATGTCCTCGCTTGATCAGCTCCAGAGCAGCTTCACTTTTACCGATTCCACTCTCCCCTGTAATAAGTACACCTTCGCCATATACATCCACCAGAACACCATGAATAGAAATACAGGGTGCCAGCTGAACTCCCAGCCAACGAATGATCTCAGCCATAAAACTTGATGTTGTTCTCTCTGTCACAAATGTAGGCACGTGATATTTCAACGCCAGATCAATCATATCCTGAGATGGTCTGGTCATAGTACTGAAAATCACACACGGAATCTTGCTTGAAATAAATCTCTCATATTTAAATTTACGTTCTTCATCACTGAGCTGCATCAGATAAGTATACTCCACATATCCGATAATCTGCACACGTTCATTTGCAAAGTGCTCCAGATACCCTGTAAGCTGAAGTGCCGGTCTGTTGATCTCAGCAGTTTTTATCCAGATCTCAGCCAGATCAATTTCGGGAGTAAGATTGTGAAGTCCCAGCTCCTGTACTAATTTTGTCAACTGTACACCCTTCATTTGTTTTCTCCTTTTCAGTTAAAATCTCCTGATTTTTATTATAGCACACTCCTATATATAATGTAACCCTTAACCTGATTACTTACTATTTGACACATGAAAAAAATCATATACCTGCTGTGCACTTCCTGCATTCATACTCTCTGTCTCTGTCAGTTCTTCCAGGGATGCATCCCGGATGTTTTCCAGAGATTTGAATTTCCGCATCAGCGCTTTACGTCTGGTTTCTCCGATTCCCGGAATGTCATCCAGCAGAGAATGTACCTGTTCTTTGCTTCGCAGAGACCTGTGGAATTCTATGGCAAATCTGTGAGCTTCATCCTGAATTCTGGTGATCAGACGAAAGCCCTCGCTTCCTGCATCAACAGGAATTTCCACATTGTTGTAATATAGTCCCCTGGTCCTATGATGATCATCCTTTACCATACCACATACCGGAATATTAATTCCCAGTTCTCCCAGAACCTTCAGTGCAATATTCACCTGTCCTCTGCCTCCATCCATCAGAATCAGATCCGGCAAAATGGAAAAGCTGTCAAACTCATCCCTTCCTTCATGGGTAAAACGTCTGGTCAATACCTCTTCCATACTGGCATAGTCATTGGGACCCTGCACCCACTTAATCTTAAACTTACGGTAATCACTTCGTTTTGGCTTTCCTCTTTCATAAACTACCATAGAGCCAACAGATTCAAATCCACTGATATTAGAGATATCATAAGCCTCCATCCTTCTGATCCCGGAAAGTCCCAGCCAGGTCTCTATCTCATGGACAGCACCGATTGTTCTGCCCTCCTCACGCCTGATCCGTTCTCTGTCTTTATCCAGAACCATTCTTGCATTTTCCTCTGCAAGCTCCACCAGTTTTTCCTTGGTTCCTTTTTTCGGTACCCGGATATATACTCTCTGTTTTCTCCTGGAAGTCAGCCATTCTTCAATAATTGAAGCGTCCTCTATTTCTCTCTGAAGCATGATTTCCCTGGGAATAAAAGGCGTCCCTGCATAAAATTGTTTGATAAAGCTGGACAACACCTGCGATCTGGTATCTCCCCTTGCCACTCGAAGAAAGAAATGTTCTCTGCCGATCAGTTTACCTCCCCGGACAAAGAACACCTGCACTACCGCATCCTGCTCACGCAGATCCAGACTGTCATCCATAGCTGCTGCAATAATGTCCTTATCTTCTTCCCCATAGCTCGTAATTTTCTGTCTCTCCCCAATCTTCTGAATACTGCGGATAAGATCCCGGTATTCCATGGCATCTTCAAACCGCATTTCTTCGGATGCTGTCATCATTTTCTCTGTAAGCATGTCAATGGTATCCTGAAAGTCTCCATTCAGAAATTTCAACAGTTTACTGATGCTCTTTTTGTACTCCTCAGAAGTTACATATCCCTGACAGGGAGCAGCACACTGTTTCATATGATAATACAGACATGGTCTGTCCTTTCCACAGTCCCTGGGAAGAACACGGCTGCATGAACGAACTTTGTACAGCTTGCGCACCAGTTCGATCACATCCTTTACTGCCCCTGCACTGGTATAAGGGCCAAAATATTTAGCTTTATCCTTACGCATTCTCCTGGCAAACAGTACTCTGGGATATTCTTCATTTACCGTTACTTTGATAAAAGGATAACTTTTGTCATCCTTAAGCATGGTATTATACTTTGGCCGATGCTCCTTGATCAGATTACACTCCAGCACAAGGGCTTCCAGTTCAGAATCTGTAATGATGTATTCGAATCTGGATATATGTGTTACCATCTGTTCGATTTTGGCCCCTTTATTCCGACTGCTCTGAAAATACTGTCGAACCCTGTTTTTCAGGCTTACTGCCTTTCCCACATAAATAATCTCATCCTTCTCGCCATGCATAATATAAACCCCCGGTTTCCCCGGAAGCTTCTTTAATTCTTCCTCTATCTGAAACAATATCTATTACCTGTTCCTTTCACTTACCATAATATCAGAAGCATTCATTAAATAATCATAATAATTGTAAATTATGACTCTGATTTCGTCAATCGTCACCACAATATTTCCGACCAAAGAAAAAAAAGACTGTTACATCATTTAACGTAACAGCCCATTTTTTACTTATTTTTCTGTTTTATCTTTCAGCTCAAACTCTTCTGCTGAAATATCTGCCTTTTTTACTACCTGATCCTCCGCCTTTGGCTGAAGAACCAGCTCGTCCAGATTCTCCGGGATATCCATCCCCATCTCCACAGCACGAAAAATCTTCATAAACTCTTTGCCTGTGATTGTCTCCCTGCGGATCAGATATTCAGCAATCCTGTCCAGTGCTGCTCTATGACTGCCAAGAAGCTGCTTCGCTTCCTCATAAGAATTATGAAGAAGTATCATTACTTCATGATCTACCTCTGTTGCTGTATCATCTCCACAATTCAGCACAGCTCTTCCGCTTAGATACTGATTCTCCTGTGTAGCCAGTCCCATCAGCCCAAATTTCTCAGACATACCGTACTGCGTAACCATAGCTCTTGCCACCTTGGTAGCCTGTTCAATATCATTTGCCGCACCTGTAGTTACTGTATCAAATACCAGCTCTTCTGCCGCACGGCCACCAAGATAGCCTACAAGCATAGCTTCCAGTTCCTTCTTGGTATTAAGATATTTCTCTTCCTCAGGTACCTGCATAACATAGCCCAGCGCTCCCATGGTTCTGGGCACAATGGTAATCTTCTGTACCGGCTCTGCGTCTTTCTGCAGTGCACTGACCAGCGCATGTCCCACCTCATGATAAGAAACAATCTTTCGCTCCTGAGCACTGAGAATCCTGTCTTTCTTCTCCTTGCCCACCAGAACTACTTCCACTGCTTCCAGAAGATCTCTCTGAGATACTGCACGCCGGCCATTTTTTACTGCCAGAATCGCAGCTTCATTAACCATATTTGCCAGGTCTGAGCCAACTGCACCGGAAGTTGCCAATGCAATATTTTCAAAATCTACAGTCTCATCCAGACTGACATTTCTGGCATGTACTTTCAAAATCTCAATTCGGCCTTTCAGATCCGGACGGTCAACGATCACCCGCCTGTCAAAACGTCCCGGACGAAGAAGAGCAGGATCCAGAACCTCCGGACGGTTGGTAGCCGCCAAAATCAGAAGGCCCTTGGAAGTGTCAAAGCCATCCATCTCCGCCAGTAACTGATTCAAGGTCTGTTCTCTCTCATCATTTCCACCGCCGTAACGGGAATCACGGCTCTTTCCTATAGCATCAATTTCGTCAATAAAAATAATACAGGGAGCATTTTTCTTTGCTTCCTCAAACAGATCACGGACACGGGATGCACCCACGCCTACAAACATTTCTACAAATTCAGAGCCTGATAAAGAGAAAAACGGCACATGCGCTTCTCCTGCAACAGCCTTTGCCAGAAGGGTTTTACCCGTTCCGGGAGGTCCAACCAGAAGTGCTCCCTTGGGAAGCTTAGCCCCAATAGTTGTATATTTACCGGGATTATGAAGAAAATCCACTACCTCCTGCAAGGATTCCTTGGCCTCATCCTGTCCTGCCACATCCTTGAAGGTTACTCCTGTATCCTTCTGGATATAAGCTTTGGCACGACTCTTTCCAACTCCCATCATTCCGCCGCCTTTATTCATTCGGCGCATAAATATCATGAGAAGTGCAAACAGCAACAGCGTTGGAAGCAGAACACTTACCAGCATAGCCACTACTTCACTGACAGCGTCCGGCGGCTGTGACTGAAATTTAATTCCTGTCCCTTCCAGACGTTCTGTGAGCTTATCCTCTGACTCCATCTGATTGGTATAATAAACCTTTTCCGAAAAGTCCGAATCCTGCTGCTTGGGCACAATCGTCAGGGTATCTGATTGCAGTGTAACTTTTTTCACTTCTCCGTTGTCTACCATTTTGATAAATTTATCATAACTGATCTCACTGGAATTATCTTTGAGCATATTGGTAAACATAGCAAAACACACCAGAGTGATCAGAAGGCACACCAGAAAGGCAAGGATCGACTGATGATTTTTATTCGGATCCATTTTACCCGGACCCTTATTATCAGGACCATTGCCATTTGGGTTATTGTCCATGTGATTATCCATTTTGTTCCTCCTATTTATTATCTATTTTATTATAAAGAGAATTTTCCTATAAATCAACCTGGATATTTGGAAATCCTGTCTGTTTTTGAAAAAAAGAGAAAAATATATTTATTTTTAATTTAAATTTATCGTTACAAACCTGTTCTTTTGTAGTATACTAATGGCAAAGTGTTTTTAAACATAGGAACAGATAGAAATAATAGGGAGAGGAAAGGAAATGAACAAATGAAGATAGGATTTGACAACGACAAATATCTGAAAATGCAGTCCGAACATATTCGGGAACGTATCAATAAGTTTGGCAACAAGCTTTATCTGGAATTCGGCGGCAAGCTTTTTGATGACTACCATGCTTCCAGAGTTCTTCCGGGATTTGAGCCGGACAGCAAACTGCGCATGCTGATGCAGCTTTCCGATCAGGCGGAGATCGTCATCGTGATCAGTGCTGCTGATATTGATAAAAATAAAGTCAGAGGTGACCTGGGTATCACTTATGATGAAGATGTACTCCGCCTTATGGAAGTCTTTACAGAGCGCGGACTTTATGTAGGAAGTGTCTGCATCACCCAGTATACAGGACAGGAAAGCGCAGACGCATTTAAGAAACGTCTGGAAAAGCTTGGAATCAGAGTGTACGTGCTTTATCTGATCCCAGGTTATCCCAATAATACTTCCTTTATCGTAAGCGATGAAGGCTATGGCAAAAATGATTATATCGAAACAACAAGACCACTGGTTGTCATCACTGCTCCCGGACCCGGAAGTGGCAAAATGGCTACCTGCCTTTCCCAGCTTTACCATGAATACAAACGTGGTGTCAAAGCAGGATATGCTAAATTTGAGACTTTCCCTATTTGGAATATTCCTCTGAAGCATCCGGTAAACCTGGCATATGAAGCAGCTACTGCTGACTTAAATGATGTGAACATGATCGACCCGTTCCATCTGGAAGCATACGGAGAAACTACCATCAACTACAACCGTGACGTAGAAGTTTTCCCTGTTCTTCAGGCCATGTTCGAAAAGATTATGGGCGAGTGTCCTTACAAATCTCCCACAGATATGGGCGTAAATATGGCAGGAAACTGTATCATTGATGATGAAGCCTGCAAAGAAGCTGCACGCCAGGAAATCATCCGCAGATATTATAAGAGCATGGAAGCTCTGGTTCGCGGAAC
>CAKRYE010000041.1 GCA_934426285.1 uncultured Blautia sp. | reverse complement strand
TTCAGTGGAGTGGCACCTGCCTGGCTTGATGAACTGATCATGAGATTTACAGAAATATTCTTAAGTATACCAACTCTGCTTCTGATCATTTTGCTGCAGGCTATTATGGGAGATGCAAATATCCTGAGTCTGTCCTTTGTGATCGGTGTGACCAGCTGGACCAGTATTGCGAAAGTGGTACGTACAGAGGTGAGACAGATACGAAACAGTGAGTATATCATTGCAGCAAGATGTATGGGAGCCGGATTCTTCCGTATTTTGTGGAAGCATCTGGTACCGAACTTTTTCTCATCCATTATGTTTATGGTAGTCATGAATGTAAGAACTGCAATGATCTCTGAAGCTACTTTAAGTTTTATGGGTATTGGACTTCCAATAGAGGTTATCACATGGGGAAGTATGCTGTCTCTGTCAGATAAGGCATTAATGACAGGTTCCTGGTGGATCATTCTGATACCGGGACTTTTCCTGATCGCCACAGTGCTTTGCCTGACCAATATAGGAAACGCCTGCAGAGAACAGACAAACAGAAAAGAAAGTAATTTCTGATTCCGGGCTGTGCTGTCACCCTATAATTTGTCATGAAAAATGTCAAATTGTCCTTTTTTCCTTGTTGAACGGGCAAAAATTGTGTATGCTATATTATATAGATACGACAATTGCAGAAGCTAAAAAGCGTGGAGCAATTTGTGGCTATCAAACAGAGGTAAAATATTCTGGATATACAGGAGGAAGTAGTTATGTATAGGAAAAAAAGTTTTATAAGCCTTAGCTTAAGCCTGATGCTGGCAATGGGAAGTCTGGCAGCACCGGTGGGAGCAGCAGAGTTTTCAGATGGAGAGGTACAGGCTGTACAGCAGGAAGCAGAGTCTGCACAGGCAGAAGGATTTTCAGATGTGGAGCAGGCACCGGCTGTAGAGCAGGAAGAAGAAACAGAGGTCTTTGGGGCGGAAGCACAGCAGGAATCTGATTTTTCAGACATGGAAACAGAGGAAAGTAATTTTACAGTTACAGACCGCAGTGTGGAGGAGCTTCCTGACGGTACTGTCCATGTGACAGAGAAGATCAGCATAAAGACAGAGGATCAGCCGGATGGGGATGAATTGTTCGGAGAATATGCCAGCCGCTTTTTTTATGATCAGGTATCTACCGCGCCGGGCACCTCTATCGGTGAAACTGTTCTTTCCGGAGTACAGCAGGCACTTTATGAAGAAATGAAAACAAAGGTTACATCTGTAGCAGCCAGAGGCGGATCTACCAAATTCGGAATTACTTCAGATCTTGGACTGCGCTGGCAGACTTCTGCCACAGGCGCAAAGCTGGAACAGGAAGTATCCAGGAAGTTTGACAGCCTGAATAAAGAGAAGATCACGACCTGTCTGTTGGCAGACTGTCCTTATGAGTTATACTGGTATGAAAAGACTGCAATGACACAGTGGGATTACAGTTATTCCGTATCTGTCAGGGGCGGAAAAAGGATCGCAGAGATTTCAGATATAACAGTTTCCATGCCTGTGATCAGCGAATATGCATCCAGGGAATATCAGGTAAATTCCCGTATGGTAAAAACTGCAAAGGAAGCAGCTTCCAATGCAAAGATGATCGTTAATGAATTTAAAAACATGTCTGAACCGGAAAAGCTTGCTGCATATAAAGAAATGATCTGTTATCTGACAGATTATAATGATGAGGCAATTTCTGATTCCTATGGAGACAAATACGGAGATCCATGGCAGCTGATCTGGGTATTTGACGGAGATGAATCTACCAATGTAGTTTGTGAAGGATATTCTAAAGCTTTCCAGTATCTGTGTGACCTCAGCGATATTACCTGTTATACAGTAACCGGTGATATGGATGGCGGAACCGGTGCAGGTGCCCATATGTGGAATATTGTGGAACAGGATGGCAGATATTACATTGCGGATATTACAAACAGTGACACGGATTCAGCAGGAGAGAATGGCGGGCTTTTCCTGAACACACCTGCCAGAGGAAGTGTTTCAAAAGGCTATACTTATGAGACTGAGGGCGGAAATATCTATTTCAAATATGATTCAGATACAAGAAAGACCTATGGAACAGGAGCTTCCTCCATTCTGCAGATGACAAATGTAGAATATAATGTGGAGAGCACCACAGTAAAGCCTTCCAGACCGACGATCAGCAGTATTTCCAATAAAAATGCAAGAAGACTTACACTTACCTGGAAGAAATCCAGAAATGCAAAAGGATATGAAATCTACCGCAGGATCGGGACAACAGGTTCTTACAAGAGAGTTGCAGTGATCAAATCCGGTTCTACGGTAAGATATACAAATACAGGTCTGAAAAAAGGAACGAAATATTATTACAGAATCCGTGCATATGCCTATAATGCCCAGGGGAAAAAGGTATACAGCAGATGGTCAGATGTGAAATATAAAGCTTCCAGATAATAAAACAATAACAAATAATATAATAAAATTAAAAATTAATGCTTGTAATATGGATGACAGGGTGCTATAATCTGTTTCAAGCAAAGGTGCTGAGGATAAGTTCTTCAGCACCTTTTTTGTTTAAAGTTCAGGATAATGGACTTTAAATAAAAAATAATCAAAAATAAATTTTGAATTTTACTTGCGTAAAGTAGTAAAGCATGATATAATTCAAAAAATGTTTGAGGGATGAGGACAAATGTTCTCCTAGTAAAAACAACCAAATTATCTTAAAGGAGGAAATTATTATGAAGAAAAGAGTTTTAGCCGTATTACTCAGCGCAGCAGTAGCAGTATCTATGGTGGCAGCCACAGCAGCAACTGCATTTGCAGCTGACACAGTAAAGATTGGTGTATATGAACCGGCATCCGGCGACAATGGTGCAGGCGGTAAACAGGAGACACTGGGTATCCAGTATGCCAACAGTGTACAGCCTACTGTAGAGATTGATGGCAAGGAATATAATGTAGAGCTGGATATTGTTGATAATGAATCCTCCAATGATAAGGGACCATCTGCTGCATCCAAGCTGGTAAGTGATGGAGTTTCTGTTGTACTTGGATCTTACGGTTCCAGTGTTGCCATCGCAGCATCTGATATTTTCAAACAGGGCGGGGTTCCTGCAATCGGCGTTACATGTACTAATCCACAGGTAACCCAGGGAAATACCCATTATTTCCGTATCTGTTTCCTGGATCCTTTCCAGGGTACTGTACTTGCAAACTTCGCAAGTGACAAATTTAAAGCAAAAAAAGCTTATGTGCTGACAAAACAGGGTGATGATTATTCTGCTGGCCTTGGACATTACTTCACAAAAGCATTTGAGGATGCAGGTGGCGAAGTTGTATCTGATACATTCCCGGAAGGAAACAGTGATTTTGCTTCCTATGTAACAACAGCCAAGAATGAAGGCGCAGATGTATTCTTTGCACCGGTTTCCACAGAGGCAGCAGCCCTGATCATCGACCAGGCAGCTTCACAGGGACTGGAGGCTCCTCTTCTTGCAGGTGATACTTGGGATTCCAACGTTATCCTGAATGCTGTTAAGGGCAAAGATCTTCAGCTTTATGTAACAACCTTCTATCAGGAGGGTGGTAACAAAGAATTTGATGACGGCATGAAAGAATTTGTAAATTCTGATTCCACAAACAAAGCCAACAATGGTGGAAACGATACTATCGCTGCTGTATCTGCCATGGGCTATGATGCATACTTTACAGCTCTGGAGGCACTGAAGGGAGCTGGCTCCACAGATCCTGCAAAGGTAAATGAAGCACTCTGGGATGTTCAGTATGACGGCGTATGCGGACACATCGAATTTGACAAGGAAAACGGAGATGCAGTAAGAGATACAGCATATGTAAAACAGGCAAATACAGAGACCGGTGCATGGGAATTTGTAGGAGAACAGGGAATTAAATAATCTTTTTACTTATAAAACTGCAGCCGTGATATTAAAATGAATATCAGTAAGTAGCAGGGTATTTCCTGAGAAAGATACCTGACTGCTCCGGTGTTAGGGATGATACATCTCTTAGCCGGAGCAGTTTTGGTTGATTATTATAAATCGTAAACATAAGGAGAAATTATATGGAATGGTTCAGCAGAAACCTGCCCTATTTACTGGCAGGTATTTCAGTAGGCGGACAGTACGCACTGATCGCCATAGGATATACCATGGTATATGGTATTCTGCGACTGATCAATTTCGCCCATGGTGATATTTTTATGGTCGCAGGTCTGATTATGATATATGCATCCACGGTTATGCCTATGTATATATCTATCCCTTTAGTATTAGTTGCAACTGTTGTGATTGGTTTTTTGGTAGAACGTGTGGCTTACAAGCCGCTGCGGTCTGCACCCAGAATGTCCATCATGATCTCAGCGATCGGTGTTTCCTATCTGTTGCAGAATCTTGCTTTGTACATAACAGGAGGCCTGGCACAGCAGTATCCGGCTATCCCGTGGATCAGTGATACCATCACAGTATTTGGTGCTACCACAAAACGTGTAACAGTGATCACACCATTTCTGACGATTATCCTTGTGATCGCCCTGGTTGCCCTGATCAAATATACAAAGATCGGTATGGCCATGCGTGCAGCATCCAAGGATTTTGAGACTTCACAGCTTATGGGAATCAAGATCAATTCAGTCATCAGTATGACCTTTATTATCGGTTCTTTCCTGGCAGCAGTGGGAAGTCTTCTGTTTTTTACCAACTATACAGGTGTTACTCCTACTGTAGGCGCCATGCCTGGCCTGAAGGCTTTTGTAGCAGCTGTTTTCGGAGGTATCGGTTCCATTCCCGGTGCGGTGATCGGAGCATTTATCATTGGTATCTGTGAGAATATTATTAAGGGTATGGGCTGGACGACCTTCTCAGATGCATTTACCTTTGCATTGCTGATCGTCATCCTTATTGCCAAACCAACCGGACTTTTCGGTGAGAAATCTACAGATAAGGTTTAAGGAGGCAGATATTATGACAAAGAAGAAAGAAACGATCATAAGCGTTGCCTTAATCGCTGCCTTACTGATCGTATTATATGTGCTGGAGCAGATTCTTCCGTCTACCTCCATGCTTTTTACAGTTTTGAAAAAAGGTGCTATTTATGCGCTGGTTGCAGTTTCCATGAATCTGTTAAACGGGTTCACAGGACTGTTCTCTCTGGGACAGGCAGGATTTATGCTTCTGGGTGCCTATACCTATGGAATCCTTACCATTCCGGTGGAACAGAGAGAAAATGTATATATGTATTTTGACGGTGGTATTGTACAGTTTACTGTGCCGGTTTTTGTTGCACTGATCGCAGCCGGCGTGGTTGCAGCAATTTTTGCATATCTTATCGGACTGCCTGTACTTCGTCTGAAAAGCGATTATCTGGCAATTGCCACACTGGGCTTTGCGGAAATCATCCGTGCAGTGTTCCAGTGGGATAAATTAGGACCTCTGACCAATGGTTCCAACCTGCTGAGAGCCTATCCTACCTTTAGCAGTGTGCTGTTTCCTTTTATTGTATCCGGAATCTGTATTGCCATTATCGTGATGATGATTAATTCCACTTACGGCCGTGCTTTCAAGGCAATCCGCGATGACGAGGTGGCTGCAGAGGCCATGGGTATCAACCTGGCCCATCACAAGAGAATTGCCTTTGTGGTAAGCTCCTTTTTTGCAGGAGTTTCCGGTGCATTACTTGCTATGTATCAGACTACGATCCAGGCATCTACCTTTAAATCAGCCATGACCTATGAAATCCTTCTGATCGTGGTAATCGGAGGTATCGGTTCTGTTACAGGAAGCTGTATCAGTTCTTTCCTGTTTATCATTTTCTCTGAATGGATTCTTCGATTCCTTGACAATGATACTTATATAGGAAGCTTCCATGTGCCTCTTCTGCGTGCCGGTTTCCGTAAGGTTGTATTCTCAGTGGTCATCATGATCATCGTACTTTTCTTCCGGCAGGGTATTATGGGAACCAGGGAATTTTCCATCAGGGGAATTTATAATTTCCTGACCGGAAAATCCAGAAAGAAAAAAACTGCCAAAGGAGGTAACGCCTGATGAGTGAGAACAACGTACTGAAGGTTGAGAATGTTACCATGCAGTTTGGTGGTGTGATCGCTGTAGATAACATGAATATTGAGGTAAACAAAGGGGAGATCGTTTCGCTGATCGGTCCTAACGGTGCAGGCAAGACTACTGCGTTCAATGTAATCACAGGAGTGTATGCACCTACCAACGGAGCCGTTTATTTCCAGGGGGAGAAGATCATTGAAAATTATCCCCAGGGTAAAATGAAAAAGCTTTATCAGGGAGAAAATAATGGAAAATATACTCATTCCATTGCTCCCACACCGGATAAGATTACAAAGCTGGGAATCGCCAGAACCTTCCAGAATATCCGTCTGTTCAAAAGCCAGACTGTATTTGAGAATATTCTCATTGCCAAGCATCTGAGAAGGAGCAGTAACCTTTTTACTGCCACCTTCCATCTGAATGGAAAAGAAGAAGCGAAAATGCGTAAAGAGGCAGAAGATCTCCTTCGCATCGTAGGTCTGGAAGATCTGAGAGACGAGATGGCAACTTCTCTTCCTTATGGTAAACAGAGAAGACTGGAGATTGCCAGAGCCCTGGCTACAGAGCCTAAGCTGCTTCTCCTGGATGAGCCTGCTGCAGGTATGAATCCACAGGAGACTGATGATCTGACTGCTTTTATTGCGAAAATCCGTGATGAATTTGGTTTGACTATATTTATGATCGAACATCATATGGATCTGGTTATGGAGATTTCTGACAGAATCTATGTTCTTGATTTTGGTAAACCTATTGCAGAAGGTGTGCCTGAAGAAATCCAGAATAATCAGAGAGTTATTGATGCATATCTTGGAGGTGCCGCAGATGAGTAATATTTTGGAAGTAAAGGATTTAAGCGTAAGCTACGGCGGCATTAAGGCTGTAAAAAATATCAGCTTTCAGGTTCCAAAGGGGGAGATCGTAACCCTGATCGGAGCCAACGGTGCCGGCAAAAGTTCCACCCTGCGTTCTATCGTAGGCCTGGTAAAACCAAAGACTGGCAGCATCAAATTAAATGGAAATGAGATCGCAGGAAAAACACCGGAGCAGATCGTAAGTCAGGGAATCACCCTGGTTCCGGAAGGACGTCGCGTTTTTGCAGACCTTACAGTGCTGGAGAATTTAAAGATCGGTGCATATATGCGTAAGGACAGCCTGGAGGAGGATATCAACTGGTGTTATGACCTGTTCCCCAGATTAAAGGAAAGAAACTGGCAGCTGGCAGGAACTCTTTCCGGTGGTGAGCAGCAGATGCTGGCCATTGCCCGGGCTCTTATGTCCAGACCGGATATTATCATGATGGATGAGCCCTCGCTGGGACTGGCACCTATTGTTGTTAAGGGTGTATTTGATATTATCCGCGAGATCAATAAGCAGGGAAAAACCATCCTGCTGGTAGAACAAAATGCCAATATGGCTCTCCGTGCAGCTCATCATGGCTACGTAATGGAAACTGGAACCATCACCCTGTCCGGAACAGGAGAGGAGCTTGCATCCAATGAGTCAGTAAAGGCTGCATATCTGGGTAAAAATAAGAAGAATAATGCAGTAAGATAAAAAAATACCATTCTGTACTGAAAAATAGTACAGGATGGTATTTTTTTGCCGGAAACAGAAGTGTCAGTGAACCTCAGACTTCCCTGGCTCCTGCCAAGGAGGGCTCTGCCATCAGAGAATAATTGGTATAGTAAACTACAAAGCCAGGCTTGGCACCTGCCGGTTTTTTTACCTGTTTTTTCTGGATATAATCAATTTCCACCTTTGGCGCAGTACGTCCCTTGGAATAATAAGCCGCAAGCTGTCCCGCAATCTCAAAAATATGATCTGGCAGCTCCCCGTCCCTGGACTTCACCACAACATGGGAACCAGCCATCTTTTTCGCGTGAAACCACCAGTCATTTCCTGTGGCAAACTTAAAGGTCAGCTCATCATTCTGGAAATTATTTTTTCCTACATAAATATCATAGCCATCCTCTGTGACATAGTGGAAGGGCTTGGATTTGGCCTGCATTTTCTGGCCTTTTTTCCGGTCATAATGTTTCTTGATATAGCCGCATTCTGCCAGCTCCTCCTTGATCTGAGCCAGATCGCTTTCAGCCAGCGCAATATCCAGGGCATTGGAGATGGATTCCAGATGATCGATCTCACTTCTTGTCTCTTCAAGCTGTTCCTTAAGAGCTTCCTCCGTACGTTTCAACTTGCCGTATTTGTCAAAATATTTCTTGGAATTTTCGACAGGAGTCATAGTAGGGTCCAGAGGAATGGTAACTTCTTCATTATTATAATAGTTCACAGCCTTAAATGACTTACAGCCATCCTCCAGGCCATAACCATAAGTATTGATCAGCTCCCCATAGATTTTATACTTGTCCTTTTTGGCAGTATCCTTCATCTGCTTCTCCTGCAGGATCAGCTTCTTACGGTTACGCTCCAGGGCAGTCTGTACAATCCGGCGCAGATCTGCAGACTTCTGATGAATACGTGAGAGAGTATTCTTTTTCGCATAATAAGTCTCCAGCATGGCAGATACACTGTCAAAGGTCTCAGCATGATACTCAGCCCCATACTGCTGAAAAAGAAACACCCCATACTCCACAGGCTCCTCACCCCGGAACACAATGTTAGGGGTAAAATCACATTCCTTAACCTGCTCCATCAGCCTGCTGAAGGTATGATACAGATGCACCTGGGCTGTTTCATCCAGTGACTGCGCCGCATCACTGCCGTCAATGGAAGCCCTGTAGCAGATCTCCTCTGCAACAACAGGGCTAAGTCCGGTGAGAGAAGAGTAGATCGCCCTGGAAATATTACAGGGCTTACTGCAGATAACCCGTATAAAATCCTCCTCACTTACAGACAGCGGATCCAGCTTATCCTGAGTCTTTGGAATAAAATATTCCCTTCCCGGAAGAACCTCCCTTACAGAACTCATATGAGAAGAAACATGCTTAATACTGTCCAGGATCATCCCCTGATCATCACAGAAAATAATATTACTGTGTTTCCCCATCAGCTCCAGGATCAAAACCTTCTTACAGGGATCCCCCAGCTCATTCAGATGCTCCAGCTCAAACTCCACCACACGCTCCAGCCCCGGCTGCCTGATCCCCGAAATACGCGCACTGCCAATATGCTTACGCAGCAGCATACAGAAATTCGGCGCAGTCAGAGGACTTACCTTATTCTTAGACGTAAAATAAATAAGCGGAAGCGAAGCACTGGCCGACAAAAGCAGCCTGCACTGCCCATTCGCCCCCTTCCCCGTAATCAACAACTCATCCGCCTCCGGCTGAGCAATCTTATTAAACCTGCCTCCATCCAAATTCAAATGCAGCTCCGCCACCATCGCCGCAATCGTAATCCCATCAAACGCCATATATACACACTCCTAACTAAAATTTATATATATAAGAAAGCCAAACAAATCCCCGCAATCTTATTCCTGTCCGCATGCCACAGCCAGCAGGAGAAACGTCATGTCCGGGGCGCATTTGCAGGAGTTGTGTAGTTCTTAGTGCGTGGAAGACTGCGTTATGAGCCCAAAGCCTCACTGTCTGAGCGCCAGCGAGTTTGAGCTTTGGGCGAATGCACTTAGCAGTCTTCCACACACTTAGAACTACTAAACTCCGAAACCGCGCCCCGGACATGACGTTTCTCCTGCGTCCCTGTATTGCCCAGTATACCACACACATTCTTCAACAATCAAGCATACCCTCAAAACCACAAAAAATATTTGACTAAGATTTCATAATGAACTATAATAAATCTGTATGTAAATTTTACACCCCAATACTTTTAAAACAGACCCACAAAGAGAGAAAAAACCATGATAAAAAGTATGACAGGTTTCGGCCGCTCAGAAGTCGTAACCGATGAACGAAAAATAACCATCGAACTCAAATCCGTCAACCACAGATATCTGGATCTGAGTATCAAAATGCCAAAGAAACTCAGCTTTCTGGAAGGCTCCATCCGAAATCTGATGAAAACCTATATCCAGAGAGGCAAGGTAGACGTCTATATCACATACGAAGACTATACCATAAACAACGGCACTCTGAAATACAACAAAGAGCTGGCAGCTGAATATATAGCCTGCCTGAAGCAGATGCAGCAGGACTTTGACCTGGACTATGACATAAAAGTCAGCACTCTCTCCCGTTACCCGGATATCCTTACTATGGAAGAACAGTCCGTAGATGAAGAAGAACTGTGGAGCATACTGGAGCCGCCGGTGCGGGAAGCCTGTGAGAAATTTGTTCAGACCCGTACCCAGGAGGGACACAACCTGGAGAAAGATCTTCTGGAAAAACTGGATGGCCTGGACAAGAAGGTTACCCGTATAGAAGAACGTTCTCCTGAGGTGGTAAATGCCTACAGGACAAAGCTGGAAGCCAAGGTTTCCGAGCTTCTTGAGGACACTCAGATTGATGACAACAGGATCGCAGCAGAGGTTATTCTTTTCTCTGATAAAATCTGTAATGATGAGGAAACAGTACGTCTGCACAGTCATGTGAAAAACATGAAGAAAATGCTTACCACAGAGACAGAGGGGATTGGACGAAAGCTGGACTTCATGGCCCAGGAGATGAACAGAGAAGCAAATACTATCCTGTCCAAATCCAGTGATATGGAGATTTCGGATATAGCCATAGACCTGAAGACAGAAATCGAGAAAATAAGGGAACAGATCCAGAATATAGAATAAAAAGGATGGATGACGGTGGCCAGACTGATTAATATAGGATTTGGAAATGTAGTGAATTCACAGAAAATCGTGGCTGTGGTCAGCCCTGATGCTGCACCGGTGAAGCGTATGGTGCAGAGTGTCAGAGGAACCAGGTCATTGATCGATGCAACCCAGGGCAGGAAAACCAAAGCAGTGATCGTTACCAGTGATGATTATCTGGTTCTCAGCGCACTGCAACCTGAAACCATCGCCCGCAGGTTTGCAGAAATATATGAATATGAAGATAAGGGAGAAGTTCATGAGTAAAGGAATTTTAGTTGTAGTTTCCGGCTTTTCAGGTGCAGGTAAAGGCACAGTGATGAAGCGTCTTCTTGAGAAATATGATGACTATGCACTGTCTGTTTCCGTGACTACCAGAGCACCCCGCCCAGGTGAGGAAGACGGCATTGCTTACTTTTTCCGCAGCAGGGAAGAGTTTGAGCAGCTGATCAGAGAGGATGCGCTGATCGAATATGCCCAGTATGTGGAGAATTATTACGGTACTCCCCGTTCTTATGTAGAAGAGCAGCTTTCAGCAGGCAGGAATGTGATCCTGGAGATTGAGATCCAGGGGGCAATGAAAGTAAAAGAAAAAATACCGGAGGCTTTACTGGTATTTGTAACCCCGCCTACAGTGGCAGAGCTGGAAAAGCGTCTCAAAGGCAGAGGAACAGAAACTGATCAGGTAATTGCAGACCGGCTGGCCAGAGCCGGAGAAGAAGCAAAAGGCATGGATCAGTATGATTATATTCTGGTTAATGATGATGTGGAGGAATGTGTGGATCATCTTCATGATATTATTGTAAGCGAGCATTCCAGAGCATCCAGAAATATTGATTTTATTGAGGACATTCAGAGACAGACCAAAGCTTTTCAGAAATAAAAGATAACTATTATGGCAAAGCCATTAAAAATGAAAGGAGAATATAAATGATACATCCATCTTATACAGAATTAATTGAGGCAATCAACACAAACAATGAGGACGATGATACCACAATGTCCATCAACAGCCGTTATTCCCTGGTACTTGCTGCCAGCAAGCGTGCACGTCAGCTGATCGCAGGAGCAAAACCTATGGTAGCTGGTGCAGCAGGTAAAAAGCCCCTTTCTATTGCTATTGATGAATTATATCAGGGACAGGTAAAGATCCTGGCACCTGAAGAGGAGACAGAGGAGACAGCAGAAACAGCAGAAGCTGTACAGGCTGATGCAGCTGCTGAAGAGACTGTGGCTGAAACTGAGACAGAGGTAACAGAGGAGACTGCTGCTGAAACTGAGACAGAAGAAAACTGATTGGGAGATTATATGAAGCTATTATTTGTATCATTAGGCTGCGATAAGAATCTGGTGGATTCTGAGGAAATGCTTGGACTTCTGACCAGAAAAGGATTTGAGATCGTAGATGATGAAACACAGGCAGAGGTGATCATTATCAATACCTGCTGCTTTATTAATGATGCTAAGGAAGAGAGCGTAAATACAATCCTGGAGATGGCAGAGTATAAAAAGGCAGGAAGCTGTAAGGCTCTGATCGTCACCGGATGTATGGCTCAGCGTTACAAAAATGAAATCATAGAAGAGGTTCCGGAGGTAGATGCAGTACTGGGAACCACTTCCTATGAGGATATTTACAGAGCAATCCAGGAAGCTGTGGATGGAAAACAGTTTCAGGAATTCAAGAGTATTGATTATCTGCCGGAGAGCTTGGGCAGGCGTGTTCTGACTACAGGCGGCCATTTTGGATATCTGAAGATAGCAGAAGGCTGTGACAAGCACTGCACTTATTGTATTATTCCAAAGCTCAGGGGTAAATTCCGAAGCGTTCCTATGGAACGTCTGCTCGCACAGGCCAGAGAAATGGCTGAGGAGGGCGTGAAGGAACTGATCCTGGTAGCACAGGAGACTACGGTATACGGTACGGATATTTACGGAAAAAAATCTCTTCATGTTCTTTTGAAGGAATTATGTAAGATCAGCGGAATTCGCTGGATCCGTGTGTTATACTGCTACCCGGAAGAGATTTATGATGAACTGATCCAGACCATGAAAGAGGAGAAAAAGATATGCCATTATCTGGATCTTCCGATCCAGCATGCCAGTGACAGGATTCTGAAGCGTATGGGAAGACGTACCACAAGGGCAGAACTGGTGGATATTGTAAATAAACTCCGGGGAGAGATTCCGGACATTGTTCTGAGAACGACTTTGATCACAGGATTTCCGGGTGAAACTGAGGAAGACCATGAGGAACTGATGGAATTTGTGGACGAAATGGAGTTTGACAGACTGGGAGTATTTACTTACTCACCTGAGGAGGATACTCCTGCTGCAGGAATGCCGGACCAGATTCCTGAGGAGATCAAGGAAGAACGAAGGGATGAGATCATGGAGCTCCAGCAGGAGATTTCTTATGATAAGGGGACGGACCGTATTGGCCAGGAGCTGCTTGTCATGATTGAGGGCAAGGTGGCAGACGAAAGTGCCTATATCGGCAGAACTTATGGAGACGCACCGAAGGTGGACGGCTATATCTTTGTGCAGACCGGGGAACTTCTGATGACCGGTGATTTTGCAAAGGTACGTGTGACTGGCGCGCTGGAATATGATTTGATAGGAGTGTTGGCAGATGAATACACCGAATAAATTGACAGTTGCCAGAATGATCCTTGTACCATTTCTGGTGTTGTTTATGCTTACAGGATGGGGCGGAGAATGGAACCGCTATATATCCCTGGCTATTTTTGTGGTAGCCAGTGTTACAGACTGGTTTGACGGTAAGATTGCCAGAAAAAATAATCTGGTAACAAATTTCGGAAAATTTATGGATCCTCTGGCAGACAAGCTTCTGGTCTGCTCTGCTATGATCTGTTTTATTGAGCTGGATAAGCTTCCGGCATGGATTGTGATCATCATTATCGCAAGAGAGTTTATTATCAGCGGTTTCCGCCTGATCGCAGCAGAGAATGGGATTGTAATTGCAGCGAATTACTGGGGCAAGTTCAAGACCGTTTCTCAGATGATCATGATCATTCTTCTTCTGGCAGATCTGGGAGGTGTGTTTGATGTGCTGGCACAGATTTTCATCTGGCTGTCAGTAGCTTTGACCATTATTTCTCTGATTACTTATATCTGGCAGAACAAGAAAGTATTATCCATGCAGGATTGATAAAATGCAGGACTGACAAAGAAATTCAGCGTATCATTTTCATCAGCTGAACTACCTTGTCAAGCTTTTGGATTTCCTGAGGAGATTTCCCTGCTTTTAACACATCAATGATTGTTGAGATTTCATTGGCGCTGAAGTTCATACCGCTTTTCTTACCCTGGGAGGCTGCTCCCAGCAGGAAAGGCAGGAGTTCACCGGCGCCTTTTGTATTTCCCTGTGAAGCCAGGCTGCGGAGCATTTCCAGCTTGGCTTTGTCTATATCTGCAAGTTTTGGATTGTTGATCCAGTTATCATTCAGGTTATTATTTAAGGGGTCATTCATTGGAATCCTCCTTTCTGTATTCCGGCTGGCTTATGATGCTTACCATCTGAACCATTGCCATCATATTCACAAGCTGATCCAGTTTTGATCTGGCAGGGCCGTAGCAAAAGCTACGGATATCGTTAAGCATATCCATGGGATCTGCGTCTGCAGTACTTGCAGCAGTCAGGTCGGATTCGTAATTCTTTTTTCCAAAAATAGAAACTGTGTTTCGAAATTCCATTGCTTTTTCATAAATAGAGAGAATCTGGCGGCTTCTGGCAGGCAGATAAGGAATAGCAGCTTTCAGCATCTGCCCGTAATCAGTACCTGTGATCTGATCCAGAGGAGTCTGGGAAATAAAATCCTGATTCATGATGATACTCCTTTTTGTTTATGATTGATGGCGAGGCCTGGGATTTTTTGCCCCTAACATTCTATGACCCTTGTTATCAGAATATGAAGGAATTTTGACGGGAAGTGGGTAATAGTTATGACGAAGCAGGCAGCTGTGACATATAATAAATTATAAACAGAAGGAAAGAGGAAGAGAAAATGAAGAATCAGAAAGAAAAACAGATAATGGAGGGGAATTCCTTTTATGAAATAGATCTGGAATGCGTGCGCAGGAAGGAAGAAGCTGAAAAAGGTACTGCATCTGGCTGTGACAGACCGGATAGCCGTCCCCAAAGGCAGAGGGGTTAACCTCTGCCCGGGGAGGGAAAAACGGCAGCCGGTCAGCAGCAGCTGTTGTTACATCCACTGCCATTGCCGCACAGGCAGAGGAGAATGATAATGATCCAGCAGTTGTCATTACATCCACAGCTATTACCTCCGCCAAATCCATTGTTACCGCACATGCAAAGGAGAATGATGATCCAAAGGATATTGCAGCAGGAATTGTTTCCGCAGGAGAGTCCGCAGCCGTTTCCGCATCCACATCCACAGCCCATATTGCATCCACAGTTAGTGTCACAACCGGAATTACATCCACATCCTCCTCTGTCGTCGCAGCAGTTTGTAGCAGCTAAATCACTCATATTGATTCCTCCAGAATTTCTTTACACTCTATCATATGTACCTGGAGCAAATGTGTTACTTGGGTAAATCGAATAGAAGTTGACATTAATATTAGATTCGGATATAATGTATGTAACAATTTTGTAAAGAATGCAAAGATTGTGAAAAACAAATGCAATAAAATGTCGAAAAATAAGTATGAAAAGAATGGAGAGTATTCATGAAGAAACATAGGAACATATGGAAAAGCTGCCTGCTTCTTTCTGTGATCGCCGTTTTTGTACTGGGATGTTTTTCTGTGTCGGCTGCGGCCAAAACAGGCTTTGTCACTGAGAATGGCAAAACCTATTACATAAACAAGGATGGTTCCAGACAGAAAGGATGGCTGGAGCTAAATGGCAGAAAATATTATTTTAACAGAACTACAGGTGTTCAGCTGAAAGGCTGGGCCAAGGATTCCAGCGGTAAAGTGATCCGGTATTTTACCAAGGGTGCCGGCTATATGGTTACCGGAGATCTGAAGGATTCCAAGGGAAATATCCGTTATTTTGATGAGAAGACAGGCCTGCTTACCAGAGGATGGCGTACAGATGCCAAGGGATATAAATATTATTATTACAGTGGTTCCGGAGTGATGGCTACCGGCTGGGTGCAGGATAAAAAATCACAGAGACGTTATTTCAGCAAAGCAGACGGCAGGATGCTTACAGGATGGGTTGAGAATTCTGCAGGTAATTACAGATATTTTCATCCGACTTCTGGAATTCTGTATGTAGGACTTCAGAAGGTGGGAGAAGATTACTACTATTTCTCCAAGACTACAGGCATCCGTTATGAGAAGGGCTTTGGCACTGTCGGAAATAAGAAATATTATTTTGACAAAAAAACAGGCAAAATGAAGACCGGCTGGCTGGAGGAGGATGGCAAAAAATATTATTTTG
Organism: uncultured Blautia sp.; assembly: GCA_934426285.1. GTDB lineage: Bacteria > Bacillota > Clostridia > Lachnospirales > Lachnospiraceae > Blautia_A. The sequence goes on along the minus strand of CAKRYE010000041.1, from coordinate 835 downwards.
AATCCTCAGGTGCCATGGTTGTCAGTGATGTCCGGGCTATTGACGGCGCTACTTACAAGTTTGATGAAAACGGTGTGGCTTCCAAGGTAGATTCCAACTATGTGATAGATGGAAAATATGTCAAGGTATTTGATGCTAAAAATAATAAATGGTATTATATGGAGAAAGAGTTTCTGGAGCATCCGGGAATTGCTGACGGCACAGTTTCTGATCTGGACCTGCTGGCTGCAGTATGTGATGCGGAGGCTGGAGACCAGGGGCTTGTGGGTATGGAAGCAGTGGCTCTCTGCGTGCTGAACTGTACAGTGGACAAGTATAAGGAATTTCCGTCACAGATCCGCTATGTGGTATATCAGGGAAAACCGAACCAGTATGCAGTTGTGATTGACGGTGCTCTGATCAAACGACTGAAGGGACAGTTTGAAGACAGGACCAATGCCTATGCAGCTGCAAAAGCGGCAATGGCAATGTTTAATGATTATGTTAACAAAGGAACAGCCAGAACCCTGCCGGGATTTAAGAAAAAGGATTTTGACTATAAGTTCTTTATGACTCCCACGGCTTTCTGGGCGCAGAACCTGAATTTCAGTAAGCTGGATTATGAACAGTACAAGGGTCATATGTTCTTTGTAGACTGGATATCAGGCTGACACATTAACACTTTAAGTTGGCAGAGAAAAACGAAATTATCTGTAAAATTTCTTGACAAACAAAATCTGTATTTGTATACTTGCAGATAGATAAGACAGTCAGGAAAGGGGCAATTCCGTATTCTGATCCTGACGGCTATATGAAAGTAAAGGCACAGATGGGAAATAGTAGCACGTGGAAAGCA
>CAKRYE010000040.1 GCA_934426285.1 uncultured Blautia sp. | reverse complement strand
TGGTAGCATCTTGCTTCCATGGCCATTGCCAGATCGTTAGCTCTTCGGAATGCTGAGATAAACAGCGGTACCAGAAGAGGTACCATATTTTTGGCTCTCTGGATTATATTCCCATTCTCAAAGTCTGCACCACGGGCAATCTGCGCTTTCATAATCTTATCTGTTTCCTCCAGAAGGATTGGAATAAAACGCAACGCAATAGACATCATCATGGCAATCTCATGGATTGGCACATGAAGCTTATTCAACGGTCTGAGAAGTCGTTCCAAGCCATCTGTAAGCTGATTGGGTGTGGTAGTCAGCGTCATAAGGGAAGAACCGATTACCAGATAGGTCAGGCGGATGGCCATTCTGCCAGCCAGCTTCAGGCCCTCCTCTGTCACATGCAGGATTCCCCACTGCCAGAGAACCTTTCCGGGTGTCAGGAAGATATTAAATACCACTGTGATCATAAGAAGCATTACGATTGCCTTCAGTCCCTTGAACATAAATTTCAAAGGTACTTTAGAAAGAATGATCATTGCTGCCAGAAATATAGTTGCCACTGCATATCCCGGAAATGTATGGAACACAAAGACAGAAATGATGAACACCAGCGTACCTACCAGCTTTGCTCTGGGGTCCATTTTGTGCAGAACGGAATCTGCAGGATAATACTGTCCTATTGTAATGTCTCGGATCATATCTCCTGCCCTCCCTTTTTATCTTCTGTCAGATCTGTTTCCATTTCACTGACCAAAGTTTCTCTTTCCGTTTTTTTCTGTCCATTGTCAGCTAAAGTCCTGTCTGACTGAGCCAGTTTCCCGGAATTACATTTTCTCAGTACTTCCAGAATATTCTCTTTCGCCTCATCCACTGTAGTTGCAGCCACATCCACATCCAGCCCCTTTTCCTTCAGTGCATGCATGATATAAGTGATCTGCGGTGCCGCAAGTCCCATGGCTTCCAGCTCTCTGTAATGGGCAAATACTGCTTTGGGAGCATCGTCATATGCAATTTCTCCGTCATTGACTACAATCAGTCTCTCTGCGTATTTTGCAATATCCTCCATACTGTGAGATACAAGGATAATGGTAATCCCTCTTACTTTATGAAGCTCTGCGATCTGGTCAAGGATGTCATCCCGACCTTTTGGATCCAGGCCTGCAGTTGGCTCATCCAAGATCAGAATTTTCGGATTCATTGCCAGTACACCGGCAATAGCAACTCTTTTCTTCTGTCCGCCGGAAAGTTCAAAAGGAGATTTGCTGTAATTTTTCTCCTTAAAGCCTACATGCTGCAGTGCTTTCTTCGCTTCTACCTCTGCCTCTTCCCTGGATAATCCCTGATTCATGGGACCAAAGCAGACATCAGAAAGTACATCATTCTCGAAAAGCTGATGCTCCGGATACTGGAATACCAGTCCTACCTCGCTTCGCAGGGTACGCCGGTCATATTTCTCTCCCCAGATATCCTCTCCATTGTAAGTGATGGTACCGGAAGTCGGACGGATCAGAGCATTAAAATGCTGGATCAGTGTAGATTTTCCACTTCCTGTATGTCCGATAATTCCGATAAACTGTCCGTCCGGAATAGAAAGATTGATATCTTTCAGCGCATGGATCTCATAGGCAGTTCCCGGACTGTAGGTATAAGTTACATTTTTTAATTCTATTGACATAAGGCATTCACCAGCTCCTCTGTAGTCAGTATTCCCTCCGGAACGTCCACCCCGGCTTTATGAAGTTCATGTGCCAGAAGTGTTACCTGGGGCACATCCAGTCTGTATTCTTTCAGGGTTTCCACCTGTGAGAAAATTTCTCTGGGTGTTCCCTGCATCACCACTTCTCCGTTGTCCATAACATATACCTTGTCCGCATGAACAACTTCTTCCATATAATGGGTGATCAGAATGACTGTCACTCCTTCCTGTCTGTTAAGGTCACTGACCGCCTCCAGAACTTCCTTTCGTCCGTTAGGATCCAGCATTGCTGTTGGTTCATCCAGGATAATGCATTTTGGACGCATTGCCATAACGCCTGCAATGGCAACTCTCTGCTTCTGCCCTCCCGAAAGCTTGTTAGGGGAATGGTAACGATAGGATGTCATACCTGTTTTCTTCAGGCTTTCATCTACACGTTCCCATATTTTTTCAGTAGGAACTCCCATATTTTCAGGGCCAAAACCTACATCCTCTTCCACCACTGTACCGATGATCTGGTTATCAGGGTTCTGAAAAACCATCCCTGCTTTCTGTCGGATTTTCCATAATTCCGGCTCCTTAGACGTGTCAATTCCATCTACCCACAAGGTACCCTCTGTTGGAATCAGAAGTGCATTGAGATGCTTTGCCAGAGTAGATTTTCCGGAGCCGTTATGCCCCAGTACAGCCACGAATTGTCCGGCTTCAATGTCCAGGTTTACATCATTGACAGCACGCTGTGTATCCTGCACATTGCCGTCTTCATCATACTTGAGATAGTCAAATCCCAGCTTGAATGCCTTGATAATTCCCATAATATTTTTTCCTCTTAATATTTCAGGTATCTTTTTCATACCTGCCGCTTTTCTTTTCAGTCTGTCAATCAGTTTTCAACCTCTTCAGTAGCCGCCGGAACCAGCCCGGTCAACTCGTCGATCAAAGCCCAGATTTCCTCTCTTCCCTGTTTTGTCTCTGCTGAAAAAGGAAGAATGATTCCATCTTTGCCAAGCTTCAGTCCTTCTCTGATTGCTTTTATATTTTTCTGCACCTGGCTTCGTTTCAGCTTATCCAGCTTGGTAGCTATGATAATGGGCTGATAACCATTGTGCAGAATCCAGTCATACATCATTTTATCATTGGCAGAAGGATCATGGCGGATATCCACCAACAGAAAAACTGCCTTAAGATTTTTTGAGGTATGAAGATATCTCTCAATCATTTTGCCCCATTTTTCCTTCTCGGACTGGGACACCTTTGCGTATCCGTAACCAGGAAGGTCTACCAGATACATTTCCTCATTGATATTGTAAAAATTAATGGTCTGCGTTTTTCCAGGCTGTGCACTGGTGCGGGCAAGAGATTTACGGTTCATCAGTCCATTGATCAGGGAAGATTTTCCCACATTTGACTTACCTGCAAAAGCCACCTCCGGTCTTCCGGTATCCGGAAGCTTACTTGTAATACCACATACAATATCTAAAGATACATTCTTAATAACCATTATTTTCCTCTGTTTTTACTGATTTATGGTTTCAGCGTAAAGCAGACCTTCCCTGGCCTTATACCAACGCTCTGTTTAATACTTCCTTCATGGAACTTACAAAAGTGATCGTAAGCCCGTCTGTAATTTCCTTATCCAGTTCCTGTACATCCGGCTTATTCTCCGCCGGCACAAGAACCTCTTTTATTTTTGCATACTTGGCAGCCAGAAGCTTCTCCTTCAGCCCACCAATAGGAAGAACACGTCCTCTCAGTGTAATCTCACCGGTCATGGCAAGATCTGCACGGACAGGCTCTCTTATAATTGCTGAAAGAATGGCTGTTGCCATAGTAATACCTGCAGATGGACCATCCTTTGGGACTGCCCCTTCCGGAATATGTACATGTATATCATTTTCCTGGAAAAACTCCGGTTTTACCTTATAGCCCTCTGCAACGGAACGGATATAGGTGATTCCTGCCTGGGCAGACTCCTTCATCACATCTCCCAGCTGTCCTGTAAGCAGCAGTTCTCCCTTGCCGGGCATTACATTGACCTCAATCTGGAGAGTATCTCCTCCTACCTGTGTCCATGCCAGCCCTCTTGCAATACCAATTTCATCTTTCCTGTTTGCCATGAGATAATTAAAATGCTCCTTGCCAAGGAAATCCGACAGATTTTTAGCTGTAACTGTCACCTTCTTTTTGCCTTCTTCCATAATGGCACGGGCAGTTTTCCGGCAAATCCGTCCGATCATCCTTTCCAGGTTTCGTACACCGGCTTCTTTTGTATAATTATTAATAATTTTCTTCAATGCTGCCAACTGAATCGTCAGCTCACCTTTGGAGATCCCATTCTCTTCCATCTGTTTCGGAATGAGATGTTCTTTGGCAATATGCTCTTTTTCGTTCTCTGTATAACCTGAAATTTCAATCAGTTCCATACGGTCAAGCAATGGTCTGGGAATTTCCTGTACATCATTAGCAGTAGCAATAAACAACACCTCAGATAAATTCTGTGGAAGTTCTACATAATGATCCATAAACCTGCTGTTCTGCTCCGGATCCAGAACCTCAAGAAGGGCAGAAGAAGTGTCCCCCTTATAATCACTGCTGGTCTTATCAATCTCATCCAGCAGCATAAGCGGATTATTTACCCCGGCCTGCTGCAAAGCTACTGTGATTCTTCCCGGCATTGCTCCCACATAAGTTTTTCTGTGGCCACGGATCTCTGCTTCGTCCCGAACACCGCCCAGGCAGATCCGTACATATTTTTTATGCAAAGCCTCAGCCACAGATTTGGCAACCGATGTCTTACCTGTTCCAGGAGGCCCTACCAGACAAAGGATAGGACTTTTACCCTTATGTGTCAGTTTACGGACAGAAAGAAACTCCATAATACGTTCCTTTACATCCTTTAAACCATAATGCTCTCTCTCCAGTATTTCCCATGCTTCCTTCAGATCCTCAGAATCTTCGGATCTGTTGTCCCAGGGAAGGGACAGCAAAGTCTCAATATATCCCCTGAGCACCGAATTCTCGGACACATTGTTATTTGTAGTTTTGAAACGTTCAATTTCTTTGCTGATCTTTTCCTTCACTTCATCACTGGCAGAAAGCTCCTGAAGCTTCTTTTTGAATTCATCTGCAACATCTGCAGAATTATCCTCTCCCAGTTCCTCACGAATCAGTTTCAGCTGTTCTCTCAGAATATATTCTCTCTGATTTTTATCAATTCTGGCTTTCACCTTTTTCTGAAGATCTCTGCCGATCTGCATGACCTCAATCTCACTGCCCAGAATTCCTCCCAGAACCTCATAGCGCTCTTCCAGAGTCAAAGCTTCCAGAATCTTCTGTTTGTTCTGATAGGATAAAGGAATATTCACAGCAATCTGTTCGATCAGTTCTTCCAGGCTTTCAATATTCAGGATCTGCGAAACCAGCTCTTTGCTGATTTTTCCATTTTCCATGCAGTATCTGTGAAACAGTTCTTTCAGACTTCGGTACATTGCCTCTGTCACTGTATCCGGTAACAGGGTCTCCTCCTCTTTCACAGGTGATATCACACCTGTGAGATAAGGGAAATCCTGCTGAAAATCCTCCAGAACTGCCCTGCCTGTACCCTCCACCAGAACTCTCAGAATATCCTGGGGAAGCTTCACTACCTGCTTGATATAGCCAATCGTACCTACCCGGTAAACTCCTGACACATCCGGATTTTCTACTTCCGGATCTATCTGTGTCACCAGAAATATTTTCTGATCATGAAGCATTGCCGCCTCAATTGCTTTCTTTGAACGTTCTCTGCTCACATCAAAATGAACAATCATTCCCGGAAGAATTGTAGTTCCCCGTAAGGCAATAGCTGGCAATATCGCATTTTGATTCGTCATTTATTATCTAGTCCCTTCCATCAGGCTGTCTCCGGTTTACCCTTCTGGCGTGTACGGGCTGTTCTTCTGCTATTGGTCTTCTTGGCCGGTGCAGGAGCTTCCCCGTAGACAATTTCCGGTTCACCGGTACCTTCTACTACGTCTTTTGTAATTGTACATTTGCGGATTGTATCATCAGAAGGAATCTTGTACATCAGATCCATCAGAGATCCTTCCATGATAGCCCGAAGTCCTCTGGCACCTGTCTTTCGTTCCAGAGATTTCTTTGCCACCAGTTCCAGAGCATCATCCTGGAAATCCAGTTCCACACCATCCAGTTCAAACAGCTTATGGTACTGTTTCGTCAGAGAATTCTTCGGCTCCTTCAAAATGCTGATCAGTGCTTTTTCATCCAGTGCATCCAGTGTAACTACCACCGGAACACGTCCGATAAATTCCGGAATCAGTCCGAATTTGATAAAGTCTTCAGGCATAACATCCTTCAGGATCTCTCCTACATTTCTCTCTTCCTTGACAGAAACATCTGCACCAAATCCAATAGATTTGGTATCCTGTCTGGATTCAATAATTTTTTCAATTCCGTCAAAGGCACCGCCACAGATAAACAGAATATTTGTAGTATCAATCTGGATAAACTCCTGATGAGGATGCTTACGTCCACCCTGAGGCGGTACACTGGCAACTGTTCCTTCCAGTATCTTCAGAAGTGCCTGCTGTACGCCCTCACCTGAAACATCTCTGGTAATAGATGCATTCTCAGATTTTCTGGTAATCTTATCGATCTCATCAATATAAATAATTCCATACTGTGCACGCTCGATATCATAATCTGCAGCCTGAATGATCTTCAGCAGAATATTTTCCACATCTTCACCCACATAACCAGCCTCAGTAAGAGTTGTGGCATCTGCAATAGCAAAAGGTACATTTAACAGTCTTGCCAGAGTCTGTGCCAGAAGTGTTTTTCCTGATCCGGTAGGTCCCAGCATCAGAATATTACTTTTTTGAAGCTCCACATCAGAGGAAGCTGCAGCAGTAATTCTTTTATAATGATTGTATACAGCTACAGAAAGTGCTTTCTTAGCCTCGTCCTGTCCAATTACATAGTCATCCAGAATTGCATGGATTTCCTCCGGCTTCAGCAGATTAATCCCTGCCTCCAGAGCCTCATCCTCATAATTCAGTTCCTCTTCCATGATTTCTGAACAGATACCGATACACTCATCACAGATAAACGTCTTGCCGTCCGGACCTGCGATCAGCTTTCTCACCTGATCTTCAGTTTTCTGGCAAAAAGAGCATCTTATTTTTCCTTCTCTTATCTTTTCCGCCATGGATTTTATTATCCTTTCTATACAATAACTCTAAAAAGACTCCTGTGACGATTCACAGGAGTCTTATCTTTCGCATTATTTATGCATGACTACACCATCAATCAGTCCATATGCCTTTGCTTCTTCAGCAGTCATATAGTTGTCCCGGTCTGTATCACGCTCAACAACTTCTATCGGCTGACCGGTATTTGCAGCCAATAATTCATTTAAAGTTCTCTTGGTCTGTGCGATATGATCTGCTACGATCTGGATCTCTGTTGCCTGACCCTGTGCACCGCCTGACGGCTGATGAATCATGATCGTAGAATGCGGAAGAGCAAATCTCTTACCCTTTGCACCCCCTGCCAGGAGAAAAGCTCCCATGCTGGCAGCCATTCCCAGACAAATAGTGGAAACATCACATTTGATATACTGCATGGTATCATAGATAGCCATACCTGCTGTTACGGAACCACCCGGGCTGTTGATGTAAAGCTGGATGTCCTTTCCGGGATCCTCTGCTTCCAGGAAAAGAAGCTGTGATACAATCAGTCCTGCACTCACATCATTTACTTCTTCGCCAAGAAAAATGATTCTGTCTTTCAGAAGCCTTGAATAAATATCGTAGCTTCTCTCGCCCCTGCTTGTCTGCTCAATGACATAAGGTACTAAACTCATATAAACGCCTCCATTTTGGCTGAATTAAACTTCCTTTGCAGCGTCTGCTACCAGAGTAACTGCTTTCTGTACAGCCATATCCTTCTTCATCTGCTCAAGCTCGCGCTCTCCCAGTAATTCTTTTAACTTGTCTGCTTCCATTTTATAAGCTTCAGCCATCTTGGAAATCTCTTCATTTACTTCTTCCTCTGTAGGCTGAATGTTCTCAACTTCTGCAACTTTTTCCAGAACCAGTCTTGTCTGGATTCTCTTTAATGCCTGTGGTTTCATATCTTCCATCATTTTCTCAGCTGTCATGCCTGTGAACTGGAAGTACTGATCCATGGAAAGACCCTGAGACTGCATTCTTCTGCTGAAATCATCAAGCATCTGACGGCACTGTGTCTCAAGCATTGCTTCAGGAATATCCATCTGTGCATTCTCGATGATCTTATCAACTGCTGCATCTTCTTTTGCATGTTTTGCTTCGTTTTCTTTCTTTTCTACCAGGTTTGTCTTAACATGCTCTTTGTACTCAGCAAGTGTATCAAACTCAGAAACGTCTTTTGCAAAATCATCATCAAGCTCAGGAAGTTCTTTTGCTTCGATCTTCTTAACTGCACATTTGAAGATTGCTTCTTTTCCTGCAAGTTCTTTTGCCTGATATTCTTCAGGGAATGTAACTTTTACATCTACATCATCGCCAACTTTAGCGCCAACCAGCTGATCTTCAAATCCAGGGATAAATGTGTTAGATCCAAGTGTCAGAGGATATTCTGTAGCCTGTCCGCCATCAAAAGGTACTCCGTCTACAGAACCTTCGAAATCAATTGTCACAATATCGTTTAACTGAGCTGCACGATCTTCAACATTGATAGTTCTGGAGTTTTTCTCCTGTTCCTTTTTAACTTCTGCATCTACTTCCTCGTCTGTTACTTCAATTTCAGACTTCGGTACTTCTACACCTTTGTACTCACCTAAAGTTACTTCTGGCTTAACAGCTACTTCTGCGGTGAAGATCAGTGCCTTACCAGGCTCTGTCTGTACCAGATCGATTTTTGGCTGAGAAACGATTTCAAGTTCGCATTCTCCTAAAGCTTTGCTGTAATGCTCAGGAATCAGAGCGTTGACAGCATCTTCCAGGAAAACTCCCTTTCCATACATCTGCTCGATCATTTTTCTCGGAGCTTTACCTTTACGGAAGCCTGGGATAGAAATTCTTCCTTTGGCTTTCTGATATGCGCTCTGCATAGCCTTTTCTACATCTTCAGCGGAAACTTCAATGGTAAGTTTCGCCATGTTTTTCTCCATTTTCTCCACCTGTAAACTCATGTTACATGTTCCTCCTTAATTTTCAGGTTATATCATTTTAATTTTTGACACTATTCGCTGCCTGGCAGCTCTATTTTCTATATATTTAAGTTCAGGTTCCGCTCCCACTATTGCAGAAGCGGGAGAACTCCTTATACTCATCTATATATTTACAGTCATTGTAGCAGTATATCACAAAAAAATAAAAAGTGCTAGTGTTTTTCACATAAAAATCGCGGTTTTATCCATCTTTTTTCTTTTTCCGGTATATCTTCTATGCTCTGTATACTACAGATTCTGCAATTTCCTGTGCTTTTTCTTCTCCCTCCAGCTGAGTGATAATAGAAAGTGCAAAGTCCACGGCAGTCCCCAGTCCACGGCTTGTAGTAACATTCCCGTCAACCACTACACTATCTGTACTGGTCATTGCTCCGTCTCTCTCAATCACATCCATAAATGAAGGATAAGCAGTTGCCCTTCTGCCTTTCAGGAAACCAAGCCCTGAGAAAACGCTGGGAGCGGCACAGATTGCCGCAATTTTCCTGCCATCATCGTAAAATTCTGTAAGCAGTTCTGTAAGTGGCTTATAGCCTGCCAAATACTTTGTCCCCGGCATACCTCCCGGAAGCACCAGCATATCTGCATCTGAAAAATCCACTTCTCCGAATACCTCATCTGTCAGAAGACAAATACCATGGGCAGTCTGCACCTCTTTTGTGTTTTTTATAGAAACCGTGCGAATATCTACTCCTGCACGACGCAGCAGATCCACAACTGTAAGCCCCTCAATATCCTCAAAACCATCTGCCAGAAAAATATAAACCTTTTTGCTCATAATCATTTCCTCCTGTTCATCATTTTATCAAGCATATACTATAAATTCTTTTTTATAACAAGTATATTCTTCCCATCAGAATAGCAATAAGACATTTCATCCATACTTTTTTTAACCATATAAATGCCAAGACCGCCAATTTCCCGTTTTTCTGCGGTCAGACTGATATCAGGATCTTCTTTTTCCAGTGGATTATAGGGAATTCCCTTATCTGAAAATGTTACACAGACCATTTTCGGATTATCCTGGATCTGAAATCCTACAGTCACCTTTCCTCCCTGCTCTCCATATGCATAATATGCAATGTTGCTGAGAATCTCATCAATCGCGATATCTATCTGCATTCTGACTTTTACAGGACAACCATAGCTGTCCAGAATATCATCTGCAAATTCTGTTACCTTATCTATGTTTGCGGCAACAGCATCAACAGTTATTTCCTTCATTGGCTAGTCCCCCATTTTCTTTGTATACTCAAGACACAGCATTGTAATATCATCAAACTGGTCATTGTCTCCTACAAAAGCGTCAATATCCGCCTTTACAAGCTTCAGGGTTTCTTCCGGATTACTGCTTAAGCACTGCTGGTTCAGAACATGATCCAGTCTGTCCATTCCGTACAGCTGCCTGTCCTTATCCGTTGCCTCTGTCACTCCATCTGTATACTGGAATATTTTGTCTCCGATATTCAGCTGAAGCTTTTGTTCTTTATATACGATGTCCTCTATCCCTGCAAGAACGAATCCAGCACGTATTTTGTAGGCTTCATAGGTATTGGTTTCCCTGCGGTAAACAAATGGCATCTCATGTCCGGCGTTTACATACCTGAATTCACCGGTCACAAGATCCAGCACACCCTCAAAGGCTGTAATAAACATTCCGTTTTCATTGGATTCACACAGAATATTATTGACCTCTGTAAAGACTTCTCCCAGGTCTCTGCCCGGCTGTGTATGATCCTTGATCAGGGTTTTTCCGATAACCATGAAAAGGGCTGCCGGGACTCCCTTGCCGGAAACATCAGCCATAACAATTGCCATATGTCTGTCATCAATCATAAAGAAATCATAAAAATCTCCGCCTACTTCCTTTGCCGGTGTCATGGTCGCATAAATATCCATCTCATCTCTGTCAGGAAATGCAGGGAATATGCAGGGAAGCATAGACGCCTGGATCTGTGTTGCCACATTCAGCTCTGCTCCGATACGCTCTTTCTCAGCAGTCACCCGGGTAAGGTTATCCATATAGTTAATAATGCTTTTCTGCATGGATTGGGTTGCATGATAAAGTTCTTCTATTTCATCTTTGGTATGAATGTCAAGCTCTACGATGTTATTCTCATCATACCCTTCCTCGCCATTGCCAAATTTGTGTGTTGCTTCCGTAAGCAGTTCAATAGGCCTGGATATTCTCTTTTTGATTTTTCTGGATATGCCCATACCGGCAGCCAGGATGATCAGAATGCAAAGGCATACCATCAGTACAGTAAAACGAATGGTATTTCTGACAATCTCTGTCATGTCAATATCTACAAAGGCAACTGCACATTTCTCTCCAGCAGATGAAAGTACCGGCTCTCCGGCAGATGACAGCCATCCAAATTCTGTCCTGCTCACAGTAGGCTCCAGGCGTTCGTTTCCTTTCAGTTTATCAAATCTTTCCGAAAGCTCTTCCTTATAGCCAAGAGTCAGATAACCTGACGAAGGATCAAACAGATACACACTGGAATGATCCTGGATCATCTGAATATACAGATATTCAATATTCATATCTGCCTGTATAGAATGAAGATATTCATTTATCCTCTCATAATTCTGATACATGCCTTTCGCTTTAAGCCAGTCTATAATCGGCTGTTCATCATCAGCTGCTACTGCTTTTTCCTGGATCTGTTCAAATTCCTCTGTGTCTATCTCTTTACACAGTTCTTCGATAAAATCCCCATTTACCTGATCTGATACCGTCTTCGCGATTTCAAGCGCTTTGTCATTATAGAGTTTTCTATACTGTCTGTTATTCACAAGAGAACTTCCAAGAAGCATTAAAACCCCAACCACCAACATAGAACCGATGAGAAATTTAATCAGTTCAACATTCAGCTTTCGTCTTTTTTCCATGCTCTTTGACCTCCTTTTTTGTCTCTGTGTGCTGCAAATGTGGTGCTAATCAGGAAAGCTGCTGAAAGCACACTCACAAGGATCAGCACAAAGATAAGACCTCTGCCTACACCAAGGACCAGCACATAGCCAAACACAAAGGAACCCAGAGACTGTGCACCGTTCTCAAACAGGCTGTAAACCCCAAGTCCTCTGTCATATCCAAATCGTTCTACATCCTTCAAATCTGTAAAATAGCTGGTAAGTAATGGAATCCCAAAGCTGTCTGCAACTCCAATCAATGCCAGTGCGATCAGAAGAGATGGTATATTCTGAAGCATTGCCACCTCCAGAAAAGCTGCTGCATAAATAAACGCAGCTGCTGCAAGCCCCAAATGCTTCCATCCTCTATTGGAAAAGAATTCCGTGAGAGGAGTTCCCAAAATCAGTACAAAAATTCCGTTTAAAAGATAGGTATATCCAATATAGGTTTCCGAAAGTCCCCATTCAGAACCAACGATCGGGAACATATAATTCAGGAAATATCCACAGATCAGAAGCGGGATCATCATCAGCAGGAAAAAACTAATAATCCTTGGACGAAATATAAACTGAACAATATTCATATGTGTATCTTCTGTTTCGCAGTTCTCCTCTTCGTTATCTGAAGTATATTTACTCATATACTTATTTGCTACCAGAAACAGCAGCACACTGAGTACTGCAGTAACAGCAAACAACGCTGTATAGGACATCCATTGCAGAAGGAAGCCACCAAACACAACTGCACAGTTTGCACCGCTCAGGGAGGATACACTGTAATAGGCATAGGCTCTGTTCTTCTCCTCATCAGGAAGCTCCACGATCATAAGATTGACAAGTAAAAGCAATACTCCCCAGCCTGCTCCAAGAAGCAGGGAGCTTAACGTAAGCAGCCATATATTGGGAACCACTCGCAATCCAAGTCCTGCTGTAAGCAGTACAGAGCTTACAAAAACAGATCTCTTTGCCCCAAGCTTATGTATTACCTTTCCGCCAAGCGCTGAGAAAATGGCGCCGGATAACACCTCTGCAGATATAGGAACTGCTGCAAGCATGGCCGGTGATAATCCCTGTACTGACATCTTCTCAGAAATCTTCATTGCATAGATGGGAAGGATCGCACAGGTCAGATTTGTAAAAAAGAAAACAAGAAATACAATAAATCTGAAAATTTCCACAGGAAGTCTGCTATTATTTTCCTCCTGTTTTCGTCTTTTCAGCTCCTGCCTTCCCTTTATAAAGTAAATCACCTCAAAGGTAAGCATGAAAAATACTACCATAATTGCGATCAGGTTGATGATCAAAGACACCTGAATCTCTCTGCTTTTCTCTGTCAGACTGTTCATATCTGTTCCCACTTCTATAATCCCAATAATATCTCCGCTTTTATCCCGGATGGGACTATGGATAAATACAAAGCTTCCAGAGCTTGAATTTGTAGCATAGGTTTTTGTAGTCCCCTGCTCCATAACCTGCTGAAGATCTGTGCCTTCATATTCCCAGTCATAAGGATAAGCCACACAAATATCCTCCAGGGTATAAACCAGGGTAACCGTTCCGTCTTTTACTTTATAAAGCACACAGTACAAATCCTGTGAACTGTCAGAATCTGAAAAAAATACATCCCGTACCACCTGCCGGACCTGTCTGTAATCCTCATTCATAAAATCAGAAGGCTTATCCAGCCTCTGAAATGCATCTGCAGGAAGTCTGTTTGTTACCGCTGATGCGGCAAATTTCTCTCTTGTATAGGTTTCATTGACCAGCAGACTTTGAAACTGCGGAAACAAGGTGCCAATAAACAGAGCCGCAACTCCCACAATGATCCCTATGACTGCTATGGTAATCTTTGCATAAAAGCTGAATTTTTTTACCAGTATCTTTAACAAAGTCACCGCAAAAAGCAAAACAGCAGCAACAATCTCTGCACAGGCAGCCCACAACAAACAGTTCCATACCTGCAGTTTTCCTGATAACGGAACGTCCCAGAACTGTTCATAATCCTCTCCGTTCCACAATATAACAGAATAATTAGTGGAAGAAACCAAGGTTCCCGGTGCACTCACATGATATGCAATCTCTCTTTCCTTCAAAGGCTCTTCCACAGTAAGTCTGTCTGTATTTCCTGTATTTTCCATATCACAGAATATCCGTATAATATCCCTGAGACCTATATCTGCTGAATAAAGCACTCCATCTGAGTAACTGATCTCCTGCGGAATGCTACCGTCAACTGTATCACTGTCATAGAGCAGTTTATCCTGTCCGCTGTCTGTATATTTATAAATTTTACCGTCATAAGTCACATAAAACAGGCTATCACTGTCTCTGTCATAAGCACAGCACAAAATCCTGTCCTGCGCATCAGCAACAGAAAAAGCCTTTGAGCTTCCCTGTTCTGTATTGCTGACCAGAATACTGTCATCTTCCTTTTGCATGTAGATCACACCATGCTCTGTGGGTACCATTCCCACAATGTTGCGCCTTACACTGCCTTTCTCTGCTTCTACAGAAGCAACCGTTGATATATATTTTCCCTTTGATGACAGTTTGACGATTCCTTCCCTGGCAATCTGAACGCCCTGCTCAATACGGACATCATGAAGATACACATTTCCGTCTCCGTCTGCCACAACCCGCTCGGCACTCAGAAAACTTTTATCAGAGGCACATGTCTGCCATAAAAGCCTTCCGTCAGCAGATATTTTCAATATTTTCCTGTTGGAATCATCAATCACATAAGTACATCCATCCCCATCTCCGGATGCATAGGATACTGCAGAAAATGCATAAGGTTTAAAAGGATTGGTAAACATCCATTCCCGGCCTGCATACACTACAAAAACAGAACATACTGTCAAAAGCAGCACAATTATTAGAATCCACTGTTTTTTTCTCTTATGTTCCATGCACCTTAACCTCTTTCTGTTAATGTAAGTTTTGATAGCAGAGTATGGGCAGGCGCCATATGCTCTTTATAATAACGCAGATTTTCAACTCCCATATCTTCTGTGTAATTGATCGTATCTGCAGACTGCAGATATCGTTCAAAGCTTTCCCTCAGCAAATACTCATTAATTCCCTTGATCCGGTTAACTGCATTTTTATACTGGTATACGCCAAGTCCGTTACGGCAGCTCACAATACAAAGCCCTGCCATTTTCCCCTCTACTCTTACAAGGATTCCATTGATCCTGATTTTATCAAAAACAGGAACCAGATTGTCGATCACCCGGAGCAGACAGCCACAATGGCACTCCTCACAGGTTTTCTCTCCACACCATTCCTTTTCCATAAATTCCCGGATTTCCTCCTGATGGGAAGGGGTTATCTCTTCTGTCTCATATGCAAATCTGCGTTTGAAATAATTATAACGGTAACGGTCATCCTGCGTATCCATGCCTGCCTGAAACTGCTCAGGTGTAAAGGTATAATCCATATAATCACGGTTATCCTCTATTTCAAACTGAATGCCGCTAGCCTCATAATAGGGAAGCATCCATGGAACCACATCCATAATAATCAGCTGTGCATCAAATTCCGCAAAATCTTCCTTCAGGATCTGTATAGCTTTCTTTATCTTTTCCTCTGTATAGTTCCCCACAAACGGAACAGCCACCGGGTATCCTTCTGTATTCAAATATGTAATATTGATCAAAAGCCCTTCTGCTATTTTGAAGTAAGTGGGATACGAATCCCTCCATCCGATCAAATTCAAAAAGCAGGTGTTGGCCGACCAGTGTTCATTCATACTGTCATAATACGGATCAAACAGGCTCTGATCCTCCACTCTAAGTTCCTGATAACCACGCGCAAGGAAGCTTTCCAGCATTTTCTGTGGTATTTTATAATATTTTTTTGTATCTGATTTCATACGGTCTCCTCTAAATATCAGTGCATAATCTCCAGCTGTGATCGTGAGAAATATTTCCAGCTGCGCACTTATAAATATTATATCTCTATTTTTCAAATATTCCAACAAAATATTCATAAAGTTATTGGTTACATACTATAGCAATTCCACAAAATTCTTTATATAAAAAGCGGCTTCACGAAACGATTTCGCAAAGCCACATGCTTACTTATTCTATTGTCAGGATATCTGAAAAACCAGTCACTTCAAACACATCATTTATCACATCATTTACATTTTTTATGATCATGCTTCCCTGCTTGTTCATAATCTTCTGAGCAGCAAGAAGAACACGCAGTCCTGCTGAAGATATGTATTCCAACTTTCCGAAATCAAAGACTAACTCTGTGATCCCATCCAGAGATTGCTTTAACTCTCCCTCTAATGTCGGGGCTGTGATGGTATCCAGTCTTCCCTCCAATGTAATTTCCAGTTTTGTTCCTTCTAACTTCTTATCAATTGTCATAATGCGGCCCTCCATTACGTGTATATACGCATTTTGTTAAAATGTCTTTTTATATGGTAACACATAAATTCTATTTTCTCAATATCCCACATTTTTTTCTTGTCTCATGCTCATCATAAGTGTTATCATAATCACACAACTGTACCGTCATTTCATATTTAAGGAGGAACATTTCTCATGGAAATCGAACGTAAATTTTTAATATCCAAGGAAAATCTGCCCAAAGATCTTGACTCTTATCCACATCACAAATTGGAACAGGGCTACTTATCCACTGCACCGGTAGTCCGTATCCGCAAAGAGGATGAGAATTACTACCTTACCTACAAATCCAAAGGTCTCATGACACGTGAAGAATACAATCTTCCGCTTACCAAAGAATCCTACGAGCACATGCGTCCAAAAGCTGATGGGATCTTAATCTCCAAAACCCGCTATCTTATTCCTGAAAAAGACGGACTCACCATTGAGCTGGATGTATTTGATGCCCCCTATGAAGGACTCTATCTGGCAGAAGTAGAATTTTCTTCTGAAGAGCAAGCCCTCAGCTATACTCCTCCCACATGGTTCGGAGAAGATGTTACCAACTCCGGTAAATATCATAACAGCCGTTTAAGTCAGGGAAATATTGGGTAATAACCTACCCAATATAGATTTACATCTGTTACCTCAGGATTTCCTCAATAGTTGAAACTGTACTGAATGTCCCTTTATTCTGGGATATAATCGTCTTCATTTGCTGCAGTTCAAAGTAATTCACATAACAAATCAGCGTTTTGTTTTCCCCGGCGATCAAACCGGAAGAATTTAATATCGTACAGGTTTTATTTAGTTCTTCTTTTATCTGATGGATAATTGCATCCGGATCTTTCGTAATGATCGTAACCTGTTTAATTGCATCAAAATGATCCGTAAAATGATCGATGATTGCAGTAGCAATGACATATACCAGAAAACTCAACATAGCAGAATCCCGGTTAATGAAAATAAATACTGCAATATATAC
>CAKRYE010000039.1 GCA_934426285.1 uncultured Blautia sp. | reverse complement strand
GCAGCAATGATATATGCCCAGATTCCCGCACCGCCAAAGCAGGTAAGGATCACCCATGCCAGACGCACCAGCGTAGGGTCAATATCAAAATATTCTGCGATTCCTCCACATACACCGCAAAGCATGCTGTTTTCTGATGATTTGTATAAACGTTTGTCACTCATGTTCCATTTCCTCCTTAAATCCAGCGGATAAAATCATCCGCTTCGCTACTTGCTCATAACCGAATAACTGCTTAATTCGGTTAAATACTACTTTTATTTCTACCCGTCAGAGTGTATACTCCTCAGAATGTCTACAAATTCCTGTGCTCTTTCCCGGAGAAATTCACCGATACATTTCCCATACCGCACTCCAGATCCAGTTTCCTGTCTGCACCTGTATTGGAAATGCTTTTCTCTCTGCCAAGTCCACTGTAGGAATCAGAGCCCACATCCAGATTTCCCACTCCACATTCCAGATCATAATTATAATCCTCCTGAGTACCGGTCATTGTAAGATCCAGTTCCCCAAGACCGCATTCTCCAGATATTTTCTTTGCACTCAGATCTGCAAATGTCATACTTCCGGTTCCGATTTCCAGATCTGCTTCCTTTGCAGTCACCGGATTCTTACTGTCAAACTTCCCGGCTCCCATTTCCACACTCAGCTTCTCTGTCTCAATATCTCTGTTCAGATAAACAGTGCCTGCACCCATTTCAATCTCCAACTCCTGAAGCTTAACGTCTTCCGGATAGGAGATACACACCTTTCTGGTTTTAGACAGCTTTTTCGTGCTTCTGACCTTAAGAATATCTGAACTCTCCTTTACTGTCACATTCTTTCCACTGTCATCATAAACTCTGACACAGAAACTGTCGCCTTCTTCCAGAATCAGCTCATCGTACTTCAGCTCTATATCCAGCTTTGTGGGCTGATATTTTAGCTGGTATACAGTGCCATCTGTCGAGCTTTCATTTCCCACTGCCGCAGGCTCCATGTCTTTCTGCCTCATTTCCGCACTATGTTCCATCCCATCATGTTCAACATGATCCTCATAATCGTCATCATCATAGTCATCATGATCATCGTCCCACTCCGTCATCCAGAGAATCCGTTTCAGACTGTTCACCCCTGTCAGTTCCGACATACTGGCTCCCATAACACCACCGGCAGCAGTCAGTCCGATTCCTGCTGCAGCAAAAATTCCTGCTGCGATCAGCATTCCTTTCGTAAATTTCTTCATTTCACCGCCTCCCCTCTCTTCCTGTAAAGCAGCCTGTTAAAAAAGTCAGTCATTTTCCGGAACCACTTAGGTACGATCCGTATTGCAATACTGATCAGCCCCAAAACCATAAGGATTGCCAACGCGATCATCAGACAGCCAATTCCTATGGTCATGACTCCGGTTCCGGTCATCACCACGCAAAGCCCTATTCCTGCCACAATAGCAGCAAATCCACCGATCAATAAAGCAACCGCACCTATGCCCAGTCCAACGATCAGCCAGAAGGGAAGCAACAAAATACCAACTGCCAAAGACAGGATTCCGCCAACAGCTCCCTTAACAAAAGGAGAAATAAAAACCAGCAGGATCACTGCCAAAATCAGCGCTGCCTGGTTTCCCTTCCTGAAAAAGCGCTTCTCTTTCCCGTATTTTTCAGGCATCTGCTCTGTTTCTTTTGTCCGGGCATCCTCATAACCATGCTCTGTATATTCTCCATACTCATAACTCTTTTCCGGATCCTTCAGATCTGCCTTGATGATTGCCGCAACCTTCTCAGGACTTCCAAGATCCCTGATCACCGAAGCCTCATTCTCAATTCCCGCATCATCAAAATAATTATTATAAAACTCAAGGGCATCCTGCCTCTCTGTCTCAGAAATATCCGCAAGCAGCTCCTCCAGCTCCCGCATAAACTGCGCCCTGTCCATCATCCAATTCCTCCCTCGTCAACACCGTCTGCCCTCACATTCTGTCCATCAAGAACGCCTGTGATCTTCGACGAATAAATTTCCCATTCAGCCCTGTACAGGCTCAACTGAGCAGCCCCCTTCTCCGTCAGCTTATAATATCTCCGGTTTCTCCCGGCAAAGGCCATATCATAAACCTCAAGACAATCATCCTTCTGCAATCGCCTCAGTACCGGATACAAGGTAGATTCTGAAATTTCCAGAACTCCCCGTACATCCTGAGTAATCTTATAACCATAGGTCCCTTCCTTTTCCTTGGAAACCACAGCCAGAACAATCGCATCCAGAAGCGCCGCACCCGTATTAAAAACCATATGCACACTCCCTTGTCTCATTAACACCCTGCACATACATCTGCCACATTGAAGTCCAGTTATTCCGTTCTTAGTAACGAAATCTATCCAGTCCAGTACATATTATACAGCAGTGCAATATTGTTTTGTTGCTGATATTATATGTCGTATAATATAATTTTGTCAATACTATTTAGCAAAAATATCTTTTCTATTATAATAAACAAGACCAATCACAATATACCCCGTTACCATTGGATGTTTTTTGCATCGGCAGGATTCACAGCCGTGGGAAAGATATCTATGCTGGTTCCTCTGTGCAGGGGCCTTAGCAATTCTTAGTCTGCGAAAATCTGCGTTATAAGAAAAAAAGCCGCACTGTCTGAGCGAAGCGAGTTTGCGCTTTTTTTCTCATGCCTTTAGCAGATTTTTGCAGACTTAGAATTACTTAGGCCCCGGAACCGAACCAGCATAGATATCTTTCCCACGGCGTCCCCCTTCCCATCATATTCATCCCGACTATAAATATTTTTTTCAGAAAGGGCTTCACACATTATGACAATAACTACTCCTCTCCACCCTGACTTCCTGGCACGCATGCAGGAAATGCTTTCTGCTCAGGAATACACCGCCTTCTTAGAGAGCTTTAACGCCCCCCGCACCTATGGCCTGCGGGTAAACACCTCCAAAATCTCCTGTGAAGAATTCCAAAAACTCTGTCCGTTTCCAGTGAAACCAATCCCCTGGATCCCCAACGGATATTTCTATGATGAGGATACCCGCCCTTCCAGATGCGCATATTACCAGGCCGGCCTCTATTACCTCCAGGAGCCAAGTGCCATGACACCTGCCTCCCGTATTCCCATCGAACCCGGTGACAAAGTCCTGGATCTCTGCGCTGCCCCTGGCGGAAAGGCAACTGCAGCAGGAGCTGCCCTTCAGGGACAGGGACTTCTGGTAGCCAACGATATTAGCACATCCCGCGCCAGAGCCCTTCTGCGTAATCTGGAACTTTTCGGAATCCCAAATGTTTTCGTGGCAAACGAAACACCGGCAAAGCTAACCAAGACATTCCCGGAATTTTTTGACAAAATCATCCTGGATGCCCCATGCTCCGGCGAAGGAATGTTCCGCAAGGAAGAAGCCCTTGCAAAGGACTGGACTCCAGAAAAATCCCGGGAGCTTTCTGAAATCCAGAAAGAGCTTGTGCTTCAGGCAGCAGATATGCTTCGCCCAGGTGGACTCTTACTTTATTCCACCTGTACCTTCGCCCCTGTGGAAGACGAACAGACAGTGGCTTATCTTCTGGAAAACCGCCCGGATATGGAGCTGACAGAAATGGAAAACTATGAAGGATTTTCCCAGGGTGTCCCGGAATGGGGAAATGGCAATCCGGAGCTGACCAAGTGCATCCGCATTTTCCCCCATAAAATGAACGGGGAAGGCCACTTCCTGGCTCTCTTCCATAAAAAAGGACAATCCATACAGGAAAGCAGCCGTCCACACACAAGGCCTGATAAAAACGCTTTCCCGTTAATCGAAGAATTCCTGAATGAAATTGGCCTGAAAACTCTGGGCGGCCAGCCCTTTGACTGGGAGCGGGTAGAGGTTCGCAAGGACAAAGTCTATTATCTGCCACCTGTACTTTCTGATTTCCGCGGAATCACCTTCCTCCGAAACGGATTATACCTGGGTGACCTTAAGAAAAATCGTTTTGAGCCCTCTCAGCCTCTGGCACTGGCCATCCACAAAGGAGAGGCGGAAGCTGTGATTTCTCTTCCTGTCTCTGATGAAAGACTCACCCGCTATCTGAAAGGTGAGACCTTAAACATTGAGCCCCAAGAAGCAGCCCACAAAAAAGGATGGCATCTTCTCTGTGCAGATGGATATCCGGTAGGCTTCGGAAAGCTGGTCAACCAGATCCTGAAAAATAAATATCCGGCAGGATGGCGCGTATAATACGCGCTTCTCCCTGCCGGATATCTTTTTATCCAAACACCTTCTGCAATCCAAAACAGATATTTTTATGAATTTTTATTTTTCCTGCAATATAATCTCTTTCTGCAGGGTAAAGGAATAAATAATCTTTTCTTTTACTTTTTTCCCGGTCATTCTCTCCAGGGCCTGGGCATAATCCTCCAGCTGCACATGATACAGATCGATCAGCTTCTGTTCCTGCCCTCTTCTCACTCTGTCTGTTTTGTAATCTACCAGGACAATCTCACCGTCCTCTACAAAATATGCATCAATGATTCCCTGCACCAGTACTGTTTCCTCCTGCCACAAATCGTCCAGCATAGCCGCACTTCTCTGGATTACAAAGGGCTGCTCTCTGTAAAGCCTCTTCTGCACAGCAGCATTTTTCATCCTCTGTCCCAGTCCGGAATCTACAAATCTCCGAATATCTAAAATACGGATACAATCCCTTTCCTGCTCTGACAACTTCTGGCTTTCCACCAGTCTCTCCAGCTGTTTCTTCAGCTGTTCGTTTGTTTCTACCTGCAAATAATCCAGGCATTCCATTACCCTGTGATAAGCCGTACCCCGGGCAGCTCCCCTGTATTCTTCCCCGGAAGCTTTCATAAATCCGGGCACAGGCATCTCTGCCTCTGTTTCTGTATCCTCCGGCACCATCTGCAGAACCTCATTGTCCTGCCAGCCTCTCTTCTTTAACTCGGATACACTGACCTTCACAGGAATTTCTTCCAGGTAACGGAAGGGATATACATAGGAAAAACGTTCTTCGATCTCCTCCCGCACTTTTGCATCATAAATCTGTTCCGGGTTCCAGTTTTTCAGTATTTCTTCCTGCATCTGGTTTCCTGTCTGAAGAAGGATTTCCTTCTCTGTCATCTGACGAAGAGTGATCTTTCTTATGTTAAAGTCCGCATGATCATCATAAAAGCCTTCTACCCTGTGCATGGGCACACCGTATTCTCCAAAAAGCTCTGTCATGGACCTGTGTCTGGCCAGAGCCGGCAATACAAAATCCCAGTAATTTCTTGCCTTCAGCCGTACTCCCAGCGGAAGCACCTGCCCCTCTTCTTCCAGAAATCCGGACAGGGACGGAATACGTTTATCCAGTTTTCCCACAGCTCCTGTAAGGATCAGCTTCTCCTTTGCCCTGGTCATAGCCACATACAGTACTCTCAGCTCCTCTCCCAGACTTTCCTTAAGAAGCTCTCTTCGTACCATCTGTTTATTCAGGGAGGATGCAATGATTCTTTTTTCCGGAAGTATTGCATCTGTCCCCAGTCCCAGCTCCGGATGAATCAGCAATCTGGCATTCAGATCCTGAAAATTAAACTGTTTTCCCATTCCTGCTGCAAACACCACAGGAAATTCCAGTCCCTTGCTTTTATGAATGGTCATAATTTCTACCGCTGTACTTCCTGCACCTGCCAGATTGACCTCTCCGTAATCCACTTCATAAGCCTGAAGCTGTTCAATATAACGGACAAAGTTAAATAACCCTCTGTAGCTGGTCTTTTCATAGGCCATAGCCTTTTCCACCAGCATGGAGAGGTTTGCATATCTCTGCTCTCCGCCCGGAAGTGCCCTGGCATAATTTCCATAACCAGTTTCCTTCAGTATGAAAAGGATCAGCTGGTGCACTGGAGTATAGGTTGCCATATTTCTCACCTTCTCCAACAGTTCCAGAAATCTCTGCAGCTTTTCAACCAAAGGCTTCTCTGCAACATCGCATCCTTCTTCCCGGCTTTTCACATATTGTTCTACACTATCCCACAAAAGTCCCTGTGAATACAGCACCCGGATCTGGGCCAGTTCCTGGGAAGTGCATCCCACCATAGGCGACCGGAGCACTCCGGTAAGGGGGATATCCTGAAGAGGATTGTCACACACCTTCAGATAATTCAGCACAGTAATGATTTCCAGAGCAGAAAAATATCCGGTTCTGGAAGTGCAGTACACAGGAATCCCCTGGGAAGCCAGTACCTCCCTGAAGGTTTCCGACCATCCATATGCACTTCTCAGCAGAATTACAATATCCCCATACTCCACCGGCCTGTATTTCCCGGTTTTTTTGTCCACAATTTCTTCTCTGCCAACCATTCCCTGAATCCTCTGGGCAATAGCCAGAGCCTCCAGCTCCTGTGCATTCTGGTCTCCCGCCTCTTCCTCCAGCTCTTCCCCGTCCTTCTCCACCAGAAGTACCTCGGTTTTTACAAATTCCTGAGATCCTCCTGCCGGAAAATCAGCTCCCGGATAGAGCGCTGCGTCCTTGTCATAGGAGATTCCTCCCAGATCCTCTCCCATGATCTGCCTGAAAATGAAATTCACACTTTCCAGCACCTGTGCCCTGCTTCGGAAGTTTTTGTGCAGATCTATTCTCTGTTCCTCTCCATCCTCTACAGAATAGCTTTTATATTTCTCCATAAACAGCTCCGGTCTGGCCAGACGGAATCTGTATATACTCTGTTTCACATCTCCTACCATAAAGATGTTCTTCCTCTGGTTTACCCATCCGGATACTGCTGTAGTCAGAAGCTCCTGAACCAGATTACTGTCCTGATATTCGTCCACCAGCACTTCGTCGTATTTCTCCGAAAGCTCTATGGCAGCCTGGGACATCTGCATCTGTCCGTCCTCCTTTTTCATCAGGATTTTCAGTGCAAAATGCTCCATATCTGTGAAATCCAGAATATTTTTTTCACGTTTGGCTTTACTGAACCGCTCTGCAAACTGCCTTGTAAGTTCCACCAGCATCTCCAGAGGCTCTCTGCTGCATTTGAGCATATCCAGGATTTCTTCCTCTGTGCCCTGGAAATATTTCTGTCCCAGCTCCCTGAGGATTTCCTTTTCCTCCTCACGCAGCTCCTTTACCCTCTGTTTCTTCTGCTCATCTGCCTCCGGCATCTTCTTTCCGCTTAATCTGGCAAAAGAAGGTTTCTCCAGAAGCTCTGCCAGAACATTATAATCTTTTTCTTCTGCGGTCTTCTTCAGCTTACGGATAAAAAGAAGATCACTGTCCAAAGCTTCCCCGTACAGATTGGGGCCGTCAGGAGCATCACAGAGCTTCCTTGCCTCTCTGGCCAGGTGCTCTGCAGTTTCCAGCTCATCAACTGCAGCCTTCCACAAAAGCTTTATACATTTTGTTTCTCTCAATTCCTCTGTAGTTTCGATTTTATAATCGTCCAGACATGCATCCAGCCACTCTTCCGGGAAAGGATTACTCATAGCCATCTCATACAGCTTCTGGATCATCCCTCCCAAAGCTTCATCATCCTTGCCGGAAGCAAAACATTCTACAAATTTCTCATACTTCTCCTGCTTTTCGCTGTAATAATCCTCCAGAAGCTTCCCTGTCACATCCTCTCGCAAAAGCTTCAATTCCCCCTCATCTGCAGTCCGATAACCAGGATCCAGCCCTATGAGGTGAAAATAATTGCGGATAATATATGCACAGAATCCGTCAATGGTTGTGATCTGAGCAGTATGAAGCAGGGTTGACTGTCTCTGTAAATGCTCATTGTCCGGATCCTCATAAAGTGCTGACTCAATAGCACTTGAAATTCTTTCCTTCATCTCACCTGCCGCTGCTCTGGTAAAGGTCATGATCAGAAGACGGTCAATGTCCACTGGAGCCTCAGGATCTGTGATCTTGCTGAGAATCCTTTCCACCAGTACTGCAGTTTTACCGGAACCTGCCGCTGCGCTGACCAGAATATTTCTGTCCCTGAGGGAAATTACTTTCTGCTGTTCTTCGGTCCATTTTACTCCCATCAGTTCTCTCCCTCCTCTTCTGCAAATATCTGCCAGAGCTCATCATCCGTAAAATTCTTCAATCTCCTGAATTCATATCCGGCGATCTTACGGTCAAACCCACATACAGAAATATAAGGACAATAAGTACAGGCATTTCTGTTTCCCAGCTCATAAGGAGAGATTTGGGCATCTCCTCTCAGAATATCTGTCCTGATTTCATGAATCTTCTTTTTCACATAGTTTCCCAGCATCTGAAACTGCTTTCTGTCTGCCACAGAAGAATTACTGTAGAAGCCCCCGTCCTTTTTAAATGCTACAGGAATGGAAGACAGGGTCTGATCCATTTTCCGGATCATTTCCGGATCCTTCTGTACCAGACCGTTCATTTTTAATTCCTTCATAATTCCCTGGCTGACTTTCTCCACATCAGCATCTATTTTTTCCTTGATCATGGGATCCTTAATATTATAGTAAAATACACCTGCCGGAAGGATTTCCCTGTCCGGAAATTTCTTCTGTTCCACCTGCAGGGCACCATCCAGGTAAATCATCAGCTGCAGCTGCAGGCCATGATACAGACACACCAGGTCAAAGGATGTATTCCCTGTCTTGTAATCAATGACCTTCACATACACCTTATCCTGATCCTCCATAATATCTACACGGTCAATCCTGCCGCCTCCAAAGATTACCTCAAAGCCTTCCGGCTGAAAATCCCCGTTCTGGAGCTGCTTCTGCAGAGCCCATACAGTTCTCTGCAGGATTCGTCTGGTACGTTCTATCATATATTCATTTCTGGCGTTACTTTTCAACACTGTATTTCCATAATCTGCTACGATCTCATTCAGACACTGATCTGCGATCTGTTCACGCTGTTCATCTGTGAGCTCCGCCCAATTTAGTCCCATTTTATGTACACGTACTGCAAAGTTCTCCAGTGCCTGATGCATCACATTTCCCATATCCATTGCCTTGAATTCATATTCTGTTCTCTCCGCCAGCCTTAGACCATACTGGAGAAAATGGGCAAAGGCACAGGCAGAAAACCGTTCCAGCCTGGTGGCACTATAAGGAGAAATTTCTCCATAAAGAGCTTTAGCCACACTCTGGCTGATCCTGTCCACAGGCTTTCGCATAAAAGCAGCCTGTACCAGATTCTGTACTATATCTTTGTATTCCTGCTGGCGGAGATACCAGCTATAGAGCTCCTGGAATATGCGGTCATCACTGCATCCTGTTTCCTGCATTTTAGCTGTTTCCTGTACCAGCTTATCCAGAAAAAGCTCCAGTCCTGCCTCCGGAATCTCCGGAATACAGGCTTCCCTGGTATCCTGGATTCTCTCTGTCTCCAGATCTGGAAAAAGTCCCCTGATACTTCCAATAAGATAAGCCGGGCTAATACCCTCTCCCGCTCCATTAGTCTCACTATAAGAAAGCACCAGCTGTCTGGAGGGCTTGGTCAGATTCAGATACAGATAGAATCTCTGCATATTCATCAGTTCCTTTGGTCCGGGTGCCAGTTCCATCCCCTGTTCTCCCAGGAAATCCCGGTCCACCTCTGACAGGATTCCTCCTGACTGTGTATTCTTGGGAATATTCCCCTCATTCATTCCAACAAAAAACAGTACTTTAATATCCTTCAGCCTGGATCTCTCCATATCTCCTACCATTACCTGGTCCATACTTGGTGGGATCAGTCCTACCTCGGCCTGGGTAAGCCCTGTCTCCAGAAGCTGTCTGAACTCCTGTCTGCTCACCGTCTCTTCTCCCAGTATTTCCACCATTTTATCCAGCAAGTCTATCACAATACCATAAATCTGGCTGTATTCTTTTTCCAGAGCCTTCTCCCCCAGCTTTTTAAACTGCTCTTCCTGGAGCTTCAGCTTCTGCCATACCTGGCTTTTCACAATAAAAGCATAGAGGATCCTGCAGTATTCCTCCACAGTCTTTTTTCCCGGACCAAATCCCTCTGCCAGCTCTCCAATCTCTTCCAGAAAGATTTCTCTGATCTCATTCATCTGCAGGATCTGTCCGGGATCCATTCCTCTGTATACCCGGGTCCATTTATGGGACCATTTTTCATATCCTCGGATTCCTAAAGCCAGCACATAGTTTTCCAGCTGATCTGCCTGCTCTCTGGTAACTGCTGACATACCACAACGCAAATAGCGAAATACACTTTCATAGGGAAAGCCCTGGACCACCATTTCCATAGCAGCCCGAAGATATTCCACAAAAGGATTCATCAGTACGGAATGCTTCTCATCAATAAAAAAGGGGATTTCTCCAGCCTCAAAGGCCTGCGAAGCCACTCTTCCATACTCTTCCAGATTCCCTGTGATCACAGCCATTTCCCCATATCTGATTCCTTTTGTCCTTACCAGATATGCCATTCTTCTGGCAACCTCATTCATCTCAGCCAACGGCGATGGTGCAGAGAACAGCTGCAATTCCTTCTGTTCTCCCTCCCAGACATTCTTATGATACCGGAAAATATGTTTTTCCAGGAAACGAAGTGCTTCGGCTCCGGCAAATCTGGATTTCTCAGAGGGCTTCAGATATATAGGATCTTCCAGATCCTTTGTAAGCCCGGCCAGAGCATGGATCATCTTTTTACTCATATAGAAAAGCTGATAGGGCTTCCCCACAGAATAAATATCCTCTTTCTCATCCATTGTCACTGTCACGGAAACTTTTCTGGTCAGCAGAAGCAGCTCCCGTATTACATTGATCTGGATCGGAGTAAAACCGGTAAATCCGTCAAAAAGGATTTCCGCGCCTTTTATTTTCTCCGAAAACGGAAGTACTTTTAAAAGGACATCCATAACCTCTTCCCCTGTCATATAATGTCCCTTCAGAAATTCTGAAAATGCCCGATACAGCACCGTTACATCCTGCAGCTTCATGGAAAGCAGTGTCTGAGTTTCTGCTTTCTCCTTCATTTCCTCCAGATCCTCTTCCTTGATATCATACTGCATAAATTCTGACAGGAGGGATTTCATTTCGTCCAGATATCCTGGCTTGTTCATCTGGCTTCCCAGATAGACAAGCTCTCTCCTGTGCTGCTGGACCATTTTCTGCAGAACCATACTCTTGCCTGTATCTTCCAGGATTTTTTTGTTATCTCCCCCCGTCTCTTCAAAAATACGGTAGGCAAGACGCTGGAAGCTGAGAATATCAATATTCAGGATTCCCTTTCCCGGGTGCATCTCCACCAATGTTTTCTGGGTCTGCATGGTGAACTGCTCCGGGACAATAATATAGTAATTTCTCTCCGGATGTTCCATAGACTCCCGGATCACTCTCTCATATGCAAAATAAGATTTTCCGGCACCGGAACTGCCGATAATAAACTGTAATGACATTCTTCTCTCCTTACTGTCAGTTACTCAACATTCATTCTTCCAGTATATCATAATTTAAGCACTTCTGTAATAGAATATACAAAACCATCCAGGAGGCGTGTACCATGAGTGCAAAAACCAAAATCATAGTCCTACATATGAAGGAAGTTATATACACCGGCATCTTTCTCCTTCTTGCAGTTATACTGGGAATTGTACTTTTCTTTATGTTCGGTCCTGTACAGAGGCAGCACTCTGCCGGTACTTCTCCCGACCGGTATAAACCGGGAATTTATACTTCCTCCATTGAATTAAACAGCAACACCTTTGACCTGGAAGTATCCGTAGATGCAGAAAAAATCCGCAATATCCGTCTGGTAAACTTAAGCGAAAGCACTTCCGCCATGTTTCCTCTCATGGAGCCGGCTCTGGAATCTCTTTCCAGTCAGATTTATTCCTCACAATCACTGGAAAACCTGAAATACCCTCAGGATCAGAAATATACCTCCCTGGTACTTCTGAATGCCATTGAAGACGCTTTAAAAAAAGCGGAGAACAACTGACCTGTTCTCCGCTTTTGCTCTTCTCATTCCCATAGGGTTAAATCTCAAGCTTTAGTTCTTCTTTCATCCTGTCAAGCTGCTCCATCCACATGGCTGCGCTGGAATCACTGGACATTCTCAGATCTCCTCTTGGAGAAACCGCCACACTTCCCACTTTTGGACCATCCGGCAGACAGGAACGCTTAAACTGCTGGGCAAAGAAACGCCAGCAGAAGGTGCGAAGCCATTTATAAATGGTCTCTTTGCTGTAAACACCCTCAAAGGTCCTGCAGGCCAGTCTGTATATTTTCTCCGGATCAAATCCGGCACGCAGCATATAATACAGATAAAAATCATGAAGCTCATAAGGACCTACCAGATCCTCTGTCTTCTGGGCAATTTCTCCATCCTTTGGAGGCAGGAGCTCCGGACTTACGGGTGTATCCAGAATGTCCATCAGAACCTCTGTCAGCTTCTGATCTCCACAGGTATCTGCATAATAATGTACCAGATGGCGTACCAGGGTCTTTGGCACAGAAGCATTCACTCCATACATGGACATATGATCCCCATTGTAAGTAGCCCATCCCAGGGCCAGCTCTGACAGATCGCCGGTTCCTACCAGAAGTGAGCCATCCTGATTAGCGCTGTCCATAAGGATCTGTGTACGTTCCCTGGCCTGACTGTTTTCATAAGCAACATCATGGACAGAGGGATCATGAGAAATATCTCTGAAATGTATATTTACAGCCTCTTTAATATTAATCTCACTTAAGGTTGCGCCAAGGCATTCACTTAATTTGCAGGCATTTTGATAAGTTCTGTCAGTCGTACCAAAACATGGCATGGTAATACAATGAATATCTTTTCTGTCTGCGCCGGACAGATCAAAGGCTCTGGCAATTACCAGAAGGGCCAGTGTGGAATCCAGGCCTCCGGAAAGTCCCACAGTTGCTTTATGGCAATGAATATGATCCAGGCGTTTCTTCAATCCCATGGCCTGGATATTCAGGATTTCATCACATCGCAGATCCCTCTCTGACTTTTGGGAAGGCACAAAAGGATATCTGGAATACTGTCTGGTAAGCTTTGTCTCCTCCATCTTGAGATGAAAAGTAATCCTCAGATGATCACTGTCCTCACAGGACTGCCAGGTGGTTAGTCTTTTTCTCTCGTCATTCAGTCTCTGAACATCAATCTCGCTGTATACAATTCCGTTTTTAAACCGCTTTCCCTCTGCCAGGATCGAGCCATTCTCTGCGATCATATTCTGGCCGCCGAATACCAGATCCTGCGTGGATTCCCCTTCACCGGCATTGGCATACACATAGCCGCACACCAGTCTGGCTGACTGTCCTGATACCAGGCTCCTGCGATAGCTGTCCTTGCCAACCATCTCATTACTTGCAGATAAATTCACGATCAGATTTGCACCGGCCTGGGCATGGATCACGCTTGGCGGCATATTAACCCAGAGATCTTCACAGATTTCTGCTGCCACAATAAGCTCCTGCAATTCTTCACACACAAACAGAAGATTTGTTCCAAATGGAATTTTTTTCCCGTTAATACTCATAAACTCCAGACATCCCAACCCTGATACGAAATGTCTCTGCTCATAAAACTCTCCATAATTCGGCAGATATGACTTGGGTACCAATCCCAGGATTTCCCCTCTGTTAAGCACAGCTGCCACATTATAAAGCTTTCCTTTATTTCTCACCGGTACTCCCAGGAAGATCAGTGCATCCACATCTGCAGTCTCAGCTGCAATTCTCATCAGAGTTTCCCATGCACTGTCCAGAAGGCGTCGCTGTAAAAACAGATCCTGGCAGGTATACCCTGTGATACAAAGCTCCGGAAAGACCATAACCTTGGTATGCTCCTTTTCCATTTCGCGGATCAGACGGATAATCTCTTCTCCGTTTGCCCTGCAGTCTGCTACTGTGATATACGGTGTTGCTGCCGCTGTTTTAATATAACCGTGTCTCATTTTCTACCTCTTTTCTGACTCTTTCCCTTCCGTATCTCTTACTTCTGCAAAACAATTATTTACATTTACGCAGGATTTCTTTCAGCTCTTCCACTGAAAATTCGTAGTTTTTATTGCAGAAATGACAGTTCATTTCAATGGGCTTTCCTTCCTGTATCATCTCATTTAATTCCTTACGGCCGATACTGATCAGTGCTCTCTCTACTCTCTCCCTGCTGCAGTTACAGTAAAACTCTGTTGGAACCTTCTCATTGATCTCCACATCAAAACCATCCAGTACCTTTTCCAGCAGGCTTTCCGGAGTATGCCCCTCTTCCAGCAGATCTGTAACAGAATTAATTTTCTTTATATTCTCTTCCAGCCTGGAGATTGTGCTTTCCTCTGCAAAGGGCATTAGCTGAACGATAAATCCACCTGCCTGGCGAACTGTATTATCCTTATTCATCAGCACACCCAGACCTACTGCGGACGGAACCTGCTCACTTGTAGCAAAATAATAGGTCAGATCCTCTGCGATCTCACTGGTCTGAAGTACAACCTGTCCCACATATGGTTCTTTCAGTCCCATATCCTTGATAACATTCATAAACCCAACGCCTACAGCTCCTGCCACATCTAGTTTTCCCTTACTGTTTGCAGGAATACATACATCCGGATTTCCTACATATCCCTTCACTCTTCCGCGAGAATCTGCAGTTACTGTAATTCCCTCCAACGGTCCGCCGGCTTTGATCTGGAGAGTCAGGATATCCTTATCCCCTTTCATCATCACTCCCATCATAGCTCCCGCTGTAAGCAGACGTCCCAGTGCCGCTGTAGCAACCGGACTTGTATTGTGATCCTGTCTCGCTGTCTCTACTGTCTCTGTAGTTACTGCTGCAAATGCACGAATCTGATCATTTGCTGCAATTGCTCTTATAATATAATCCTTCATTTATTTGTTGCTCCCATTCGATTACTATATTTTATGTTTGTTACTTTCTATTTTATTTCCTGCAGAATTTATTCTTCTGTATGACGGGCACGTTCCGGAATATTTCCATGATAGTCATTTTCTGCACTCTTTCCATGTTCTCTGGCAATAAAAGTCAGCCGCTCACAATTCTCATCACCAGGAGTCTGGGTATATGCATCATAAACTGCCACAAGCTCCATCCCTGCTTTCGCGATCATGGCCTTTACCTCTTCTATGGAATATGCTTTCTGTACATGCTCCTCTTCGCACTTCTCATACAATCCATCTTCCCGTGGGAGGAAAAGTGCCAGCTCATAAACATTCAGAGCATTTTCACTGTCATAGCTGTTCTCCCAGATAAAGCTTCCGTCTTCTCTGTCCTCTGCAATCGTCCTATCCCCGATCACATCACGGTATTTATGGATCGTATTCATATCAAAAATAAAAAGTCCGCCCGGATCCAGATAATTATTTACCAGTGCAAACACATACTCCAGATCCTCTGGCTCTGTGACATAGTTCATACTGTCACACACACTGACCACAGCTCTGACTGTACCGTACAATTCGAAATCCTGCATATCCTGAAGTAAGTACAAAATATCATGTCCTGACTCTGCCCGCTTTTCCATTGCTTCTGCAAGCATCTCCTCAGAATTATCAATTCCGATCATGTCATATCCGGCATCTGCAAGCATCTCCGTCACAGTACCGGTTCCACATCCCAGCTCCAGCACCAGGCCATCTTTTATTCCGTCCTGAACCAGTGCTTCTATAATATAGTCTGTCCATTCGCCATAATTTACATTGTCCATGAAAACATCGTAAACACCGGCAAATCTTCCATATGCTTCCATTTATTATCCCTCATAATCCCCGGTGTACTGACAGGCAGATTTCCTAACCATCCACTTATGGGCACACCAGCTTCCAATTTCTCTGCTATTGTAACATAATATCCGTCAGTATGTAAATAAGAGGTTACTTTCAAGATTAACGCAACAGGACGGCTGCCTTTTACAGCAGCCGCCCTGTTCTTCCTGTCATTCTGTCACTTAATTCTTTGGCATGTATCTTACATATGCCGGCTCTCCGCCATAATAGTAATCTCCGCCATTCTCATCATATACATCCTCATCTGTGCTGAATGTATAGGTATTGCCATCATCATCACACCAGCTGCCGTCACCATTCGGATAAATAACCAGAGGATAACCGTCAGAATTTCTGTAAATAGTTCTGGTCTGGTTGGTATCATAATCCGGATCATCTGTTCCTACCGGAGTACCATCTGCATAATATCCGTTTGAAGATCCGTCATCACCATAGCTGCTGCTATCATAGGAGCTTCCGTCATAGGAACTTCCGTCAGAAGAAGATGCATCAGAAGCAGTTCCATCTGCAGATGTTCCCTCTGCTGTTGTTCCATCTGATGTTGTACCGCCAGCTGCTGTTCCATCCGCTGCTCCTGTGCTCTCTGTACCTGCAGCACTGCTTCCGGTCTCAGGTGTAGCTGCTTTCAGGCCTGATTCTCCGGCAATCTTAAAGGAATCTACAGAAGCCTTGATCTTTGCCAGGGAATCCTCTTTCTTGACAGATCCTGCTACACTGTAAAACTCTGTAGTATTATCTGTAAAATATTTATTTACCACATATGCATATTCGCTCTTGTCATTCAGATAATGAACTGTATAGCTGTATACATTTACTCCGCTTACTTCCTCTGACTTATAATCCTGGATCTCAAAGTCTGTACCCTCAACCAGATTGTCAGCCTTTACCAGGGCAGATGCAGTATCCTGAGAACTTGGAATAATGGCTACGGACATAGCCTCATCTCCGGAACCGTGCAGAACCAGAAGTTTACCCTGATCCGGTGATTCAAAGCTTACCATATCATCAGAATCTGATTTATTTGCCCAGGTAGCATCCGGAAGCTTAATGGATACAGCCTTGTTCTTGGATGTATAAGTCGTATCCTGCTTGTCAGCCGGTACCGGTGTAGCAGTCGCTTTTGGTGCCTTGGTCGGTTCCGGTGTAGGAGTTACCTGCACTACACTGGTATCATCGTCATTATCCCCGCCGCCAAAGCTGCAGGCAGTCAAAGAGCCGGATAATACAACTGTTATCGCTAAAAGCATCAGTACTTTTTTATTTCTCATAATATCCTCCTTGGAATAGATTCATCATTCTTTTCTGCTGTTATATTGTATAGTTTACAATTTCATTACATCAATGTCAATGTTATTTCCCTGTCAAATTGCCTGCGGCAATGGAATTTTGAGAAACCTACAATTATTTTTAATATATCAGTTACAGAAAGCCCATCTGTAAAATCCGGATTCCCGGCAGGCACTGATTCGCTCAGTCTCCAAGCTCATACACATGAAGCTCATGGAGTGCCCTGGTTGCGGCAATATACCTTGCCTGCTGTACCAAAGGCGTCTGATCCCTCTGTGGAAAAACAGAAAATACCTGATCAAATTCCAGACCTTTGGCCAGATAGAAAGTGGTAACCGTCAGACCTTTGCGGAAAGTGCTGCTGTTTCTATCCAGATAGGACAGCTTATTTTCCACATCAAAATCCTTTTCTGCCAGAACCTCCTTTAAGATCATCCACATTTGCTCTGCTTCTTTCTCTGTCCGGAGGATAACAGCTGCTGTTTCATATTGGTCTTCCCCGATTTTCAACATAGCTGCTATATATTCTGCTGTCTTTTCCACATTTGAAAATGTTTTTTCCTCAACAGGCATTCCATGTCTCTGAAAAAGCTCCATATCTGTAATTCCTGCCATGCTGTTGGCATAGGAGGCAATCTCCACAGTATTCCGATAGCTTTTATTCATTACAATCCTGCGGATATCCCTTCCAAATATCTTAGGAAGAAAGGTCAGTACATCCTGCTGCTTATCGTCCATAGTCTGAGCCCTGTCACCCAGAATGGTCATGCGGCAGGAAAAAATCCTCTGAAGGATCTCATACTGAAGCCTGGAATAATCCTGCATCTCATCTACCACCAGATGCTTGATATTGCTTCTTCCCTGCTGGCTGAACAGACGGTATTTCAGATACAGCACAGGATAAACATCCTCGTATTTCAGCTTTCTTTTTTCATAGGAAGCTTTCGGAAGGCCTTTATACCCATTCTCCTTCAGGAACTGACTGTAGATCACATAGAGATCCCTGGTAGCATATAATTTCATGAATTTCTCACGAACCAGTTCTCTCTCATCATCTGCCAGATCACGATCTCGCAAGGTCTCCACCTCATCAATAAAGTAATCTGCCACTGCTTCCATTCTGGAAAGCAGCGGAAAATCCTGGAATTTGAAATAAAACAGCTCAATGATCTCCGACTCTGTCTTCACAAATCCATTGTATTCCACATCCCTGAAATTCATCAGCCGGTCTTCCAGTTCCACCAGATAGCGTTCCATAAGATTTATAAATTCCATGGACTGTTTTTCCTC
>CAKRYE010000038.1 GCA_934426285.1 uncultured Blautia sp. | reverse complement strand
ATTGGTTCGTTCAGCCCCAGTTTCTCCATAGCCCATTCACGTTCTTCCGGACTCATCTTCTCTGTACGGTCGCCATAATAGGAAATCAGCGGATCTCCCGGCGCAAGACGTGCTACATAAAATACAGCTACAGACAATATAAATACTGAGATCAGGAATATCAGGCATTTTTTACCATAGTAAACTAACTTTTTTTGTCTCATGATATACTGCACCCCTTTCCTTCAGCCGGAAGCATTGCAAAATGTCCGGGTGACACTTCTGTCCACACGCTGTTTTCCATTCCTTCGCCATCATAATACTGCAGAACTCTTTTTCTTTCCCTGATCGGGTCCGGAACAGGAATTGCAGACAGCAATGTTTTTGTATAAGGGTGCACCGGATTGGAATACAATTCTTCCGATGGTGCCAGTTCTACCAGTTTTCCATGATACATAACTCCCACACGGTCACAGAGATACTCAACCATAGCCAGGTCATGGGCAATAAACAGAAATGTAAATCCATGCTCCTCCTGCAGATGACGGAACAGATTAACAATCTGTGCCTGTATGGACACATCCAGAGAAGCTATAGGTTCATCAGCCACCAGAAATTCCGGTTCCATACACAGAGATCTGGCTATGGCCACTCGCTGCCTCTGTCCCCCTGATAATTCAGATGGATAACGGTCCAGGAAACTGTTCTCAAGTCCTACATATTCCATCTGAAAAGCAGCTTCCTTCACAAAGCTTCCTCTCGGAGGTGTAATATGCTGGATCCTCATTGGTTCCGTAATAATATCTGACACCTTCATTTTCTGGTTCAGACTGGATGCGGAATCCTGAAATATCATCTGGCGGCGGGTCTGCAGCATTTTTTTATGCTTTTTGAATTCCTTTTTGTCGCAGATATTTACATCTTTATACCAGATTTCTCCCTGAGCCGGCTGATATATATTCATCAGACATCTGGCAACTGTGGACTTTCCTGAACCGGATTCCCCTACCAGACCAAAGATCTCACCTTTATGGATCTGAAATGAGACATCATCTACAGCCTTTACCTTGATCTTTTTTGTCAGATGAAACTGCTGAGTCAGATGCCTGACATCCAATAAAACTTCTTTACTCATGCGCTGTTCCTCCCATAGGTGATTTAATCTGCGGTGCTCTTGGATCCAGCAGCCAGGTTGCCGCATAATGAGTATCTGTTATCTTAAACATAGGCGGCATTTCTTCATAATCAATATTCAGGGCATATTCATTTCGACATGCAAAAGCATCACCTTTTGGCGGATCTATCAAAGTAGGCGGCATACCGGGGATTGTGTACAGGCTTTCTTTTCCATTTGCAAATGCAGGCAGTGATCTCATCAGTCCCCATGTGTATGGATGTCTGGGATCATAGTACACTTCCTCTGCTGTACCGATCTCTACGATCTTGCCTGCATACATGACTGCCACTCTGTCTGCCACACGTGCAACCACTCCCAGATCATGGGATACCAGTATGGTAGCTGTTCCAAGCTTCCTCTGTATTTCCCGCAGAAGATCCAGGATCTGTGCCTGTATGGTCACATCCAGTGCAGTAATAGGTTCATCTGCAAATAAAATATCCGGATCTGCTGCCAGAGCAATGGCCATCACACATCTCTGACGCATTCCCCCGGAGAACTGCCAGGGATACTGGTGATATCGTTCCTTTGGATGAGAGATATCTACCAGTTCCATAAGCTCCAGAACTTTCTTATTTACCTGTTCCTTCGTGTATTTCTTATTGTGGATTACCACTGCTTCCCCAATCTGTTTTCCAATTTTAATGGTTGGATTCAGGGAAGTCATAGGGTCCTGAAAGATCATGGAAAAAACTCTTCCACGCAGTTTCTGCATCTCCTTTTCCCTGTAACAGGTGATATCCTGTCCGTTCACACAGATGCTGCCCTCTTTAATCTTTGCACTTGGCGGCAAAAGCTTCATAATACTTTTGCAAAGCACACTCTTCCCGCATCCGGATTCTCCAACTATAGCCAGCACCTCTCCCTTTTTTAATGAAAAAGACACATCTCTTACTGCCTGGACTTCTCCGGCAGGACCGTCAATGCTGACTGAAAGATTTTTGACCTCTAATAAATGTTCCATTTTTAATCCTTTTTCCGCTCGTGTAAAAAGGGGGCACCTTTAGTGCCCCCGTCACAACCTTTGTCTCATTTTATTATTCGATAGTCCAGTCTGCTACATTCCAGAAGATACCAACTCCGTGATGTCCCATAATTGTGTCAGGATCGATTCCTTTAATATTGCTGTCAGCAACATAGTTTGCATCGATATAGCAGATCATTGCGTAAGCCGGATCCTCTGCCAGAGCTTTCTGGAAATTAGCATAAGCTTCTGCACGTACTTCCGGATCAGCTGACTGTCTTGCTTCTGTCAGATACTTGTCAACGTCTGCATTGGAGTAACTGGAGTAGTTTGCTCCCTTATCTGTTCCGAATACTTTGTATGTATGGTCGTCAGCGTCAAATGGGCTTCCCCATCCAATGAGGAATGCCATCTGTCCTGCCCAGTCTGTCTGTGCAGGGATCTCTACTGATACATCCATGCCGATTTCTTTCAGTTCCTGTGCTGCAATCTGAGCCATATCAATACGTACCTGATCTCCTGCACTTACACTGATCACAAATCCGACTTTTTCGCCGTCACGATAGTAGAATCCGTCATCACCCATCTCACATCCTGCAGCTTCCAGAATTTCTTTTGCTTTTTCAGGATTGTAATCATAATGCTCTACATCTTCATAATTGTAGATATTTCTCTGAAGAGGTCCATAAGCCGGCATTCCCTGTCCAAGGATAACTGCGTCGATGATCGCCTGACGGTCAAGTCCATAGCATACTGCCGGGATCAGATCACGGTTTTTCTGCCAGTATTCATTTCCAAAATTAAACATGATTCCACGATAATCAGAAGTCTTCATATCGTAGCATGTATATGCATCATCATCTGCAAAAGCAGCCGCATCCTTTGGTGTTAATAATGCCATATCAAGTTCTCCGGATTTTAACTGAAGTGCTTTCGCATTGTCATCCGGTACGATCTTGAATACAACTTTATCGATGGAAGGCTCACCCTTGAAATAATCTTCATTCTTAACCAGTGTGATCGCCTGTCCCTCATCCCAGGATTCGATCTTATATGGGCCTGTTCCTACCGGATTACGGAAGAAGTCAGAAGTCTGCATATCTTCTCCCTCAAGCAGATGCTTAGGAAGAACTGCCATTGTCATATAGTCAAGGAATGCAACGTTTTTGTCCTCAAGCTTGAACGCAACCGTATGATCATCAATAACATTGATCTCCTCTACATCCTCATAGTTGGGTGCATTCTCAGAACCATTTTCCGGATCCATGATTGCTTCGATGGTAAACTTAACGTCATCTGCTGTCACAGGTTCGCCATCCTGCCACTTGGCATCTTCTGCCATATGGAATGTATAGGTATTGGTTTCATCATCAAAATCCCAGCTCTCTGCCAGTCCCGGAACTACCTGATTATCTCCGTCATGTGCAGTTAAACCGTTGAAGATCAGAATATTGATCTCTCCATGTTCATCCATAGCAGGATTGATCCTGGTATAATCTCCGCTTCCATATACCAGTGTTGTTTCTTCATCTGCCAGTACAGGCACTGTTGTTCCGGCACTGACCAGTGATACAGTCAGAAGCACTCCGGCCATTGTCAATAAGCCCTTTTTCATTTCATGTTCCCTCGCTTTTTCTTTATTGGTAACTGACTTCTATGATAGCAGACAAATGCAGCACCAGTAAGCCCTGCGGGGGGATATTGACATATTCCTTTTTAGACCTGAGGTATGCTATATATGGCATACCTCTATTATATTCTTTTCTTTTTTACCCTGCGGACAAGCTTTCGGATCAGAATTATAATAACGACAATTATTACAATAAAGATCAGGCAGATCAGCACTATGATCACTGAGAATTTATTCGGATTTTTCACCAGATCCAGGAGATTTTTACTGTCATCTACAACCTTACGGTTATGTGTGGCTGCATAATATTCCGGTACATTGGCAATTCCATCCCCGTCTGTATCTTCAAAGGACTGCATATATCTTGCAATGGCATCCCATGCCTTCAGCTCCCTGCCATCCTCCATAATTGCCTGATCTTCCAGATTTTCAATAGGATTTCCATTCTTGTCCTTTGGTTCAAGAGACAGCAGACCGTATGACATTTTCATTACAGAGCCAAGCATTTGTCCGGTGTACAGGTCTGTCACAACATGATACAGCTTATCATCCTGGATTTCGATCCGTTCTCCGTCCTCTCTGGTCAGATAGCAGTCTGTCACTTTGTTCAGAATCATTCGATGAGGATTGTATGTAAAATTCAGTCCGCTGCAATATAATCTTGCAGTTGTCATAAAGTCTGAAACAGAAGCATCCACTTCTGCTGCCAGCTTCAACTCTTTTCCTGTCAGATAAGCATTGATCAGCGGATATCCTGCTACTCCGTCTTTTCCGATTCCCAGGGAAAAAGAATTGTAAACATCTTCTACTGTAATATTCCCCTTTGTATAGGTATCACGGACAGTTCCGCTCGGAACCACCGCTACGTCTACAGGATCTCCATCAAAATATTCTGAATGTTCCACAGCATATACATAGGCATCAGACATAATATCGCCAAGATTCAGTTCTTCATGCTTTGTGCCCATTTCTTCCAGGCTGTTAAATTCAACATCATTTTCAGCCAGGACTTCATCCCTGGTGTAACCAAAATCTGCCAGGTAATTGGTGTCTACGGTATCCATTAATTCATCAATCCGTTTCTGTGTTGCCTGATCTGGACTGATCTCATCGGACACAGGAATCAACTCGTAGGAGGTCATCTCCCAGCGTCCGTCCTGCTTCTGTGTCATGGAAAGTGATCCCAGATTTCGTCCGTACTCACCACAGGATACAATATAAGTATTCCCATGCTGAATTGCTTCCTTCAGCTCTGTGTGGGAATGTCCACTGATGATAAGATCCAGCTCCGGAACCTTTTTTGCAAGGATTTCGTCCTCTGACTTATCCTCATCCTCCCAGGTTCCGCCATGAGACACACATGCGATCATATCTACTTTTTCATTTTTCTTGATCTCTGCTACTGTCTGCTTTACTGACTCTGCCGGGTCCTTAAACAGCAGTTCACAGGTAGGTGCACATTCCAGAGCATCTTTTCCAAATACGCCAACTACTGCTATCTTTGTATCGCCCTTTTGAACCACCACATAATCCTTTACACCGTAGGCTTCAAATGCTTCTTTGATCTGCTTCTGACCATCATTTAAGCCCTCTTTCTCCATAGCATCCCAATCCACATTACACACTACAAGCTCCGGCAGTGTCTCGCCGGAATTTACAGCCGCCTTCAGCATATTTGCCAGACCCTCTGACCGGTAGTCGAATTCATGATTTCCAAAGGTAGTCACATCATAACCCAAATACCCCAGCATCCGAAGCTCCGCTGCCTCTGTATCATATACAGTCTGGATTAGTGTGCCCATAGAAAAATCTCCTCCATCCAGCACCAGAGTATCCGGATTTTCTTTTCGCTTCTCATCCATCAGGGTTTTCAGCCTGGCAAATCCGCCAACTTCTTTTTGCTGGCCTTCTACAATGGTTGAAAAGCTGTCCAGATGGGAATGGGTATCATGGGTAAACAAAACGTCTACCTTTTTTGACTCTGCTGCTGCCACAGGAATATCCAGTACAAGCAGAAGCAATGTTACAATAGTAAGTATCACTGACAGAATCCGTTTTCGTATTTTCATAAACATCTCCTTTTCGTCCAAGAAAATTTTTATCTTTACTTTTCTTTATCCTATTTATTTTCCCTTATACTCCGCTCTGAGTAAGGCGATTTCATGAGTCCATCCTTCATCATCATTAGGTGTTTCCAGAATAAAGGGAATTCCTTCTGTGGCAGGATGATTGATCACGCGGACAAGTGCCTCCAGTCCAATTTGGCCCTCTCCGATTCTGGCATGACGATCCTTATGGCTGCCAAGTGGATTCATGCTGTCATTCAGGTGGATGGCCTTCAGTCTGTCCAGACCTATGACCCTGTCAAACTCTGCAAACACACTGTCAGGATCATTTACAATATCATATCCGCCATCCCAGACATGGCAGGTATCCAGACAAACCCCTAATTTATCTTTTAATTCTACCCGGTCAATAATCTGACGGAGTTCATGGAAATTCCTTCCTACTTCTGTACCCTTTCCTGACATGGTTTCCAGAAGTACTATTGTAGTCTGATCTTTTGTCAGCACTTCATTGAGAATTTCTGCAATTTTACTGATTCCCACTTCTGCGCCCTGTCCTACGTGGCTGCCCGGATGAAAATTGTAATAATTTCCCGGTGTCATTTCCAGACGTTTCAGATCATCTGCCATGATTTCTCTGGCGAAATCTCTGAGATTTTCTTTGGCAGCACAACAATTCATAGTGTAGGGTGCATGAGCTACCAGCTTTCCAAAATGATTGTCCCTGGCCAGCTGCAGAAACGCCTGCACATCCTGAGAATCTATTTCTTTGGCTTTCCCTCCTCTTGGATTTCTGGTAAAAAATGCAAATGTGTTACCGCCATTTGCCAGCATCTGCTTTCCCATTGCAACATATCCCCGGGATGAACTTGTGTGATTTCCTATATACAGCATCTTTTTGCTCCTCTTCTGTAGTATTTTTCACCGTATCAATTATATTTTATTATAACACAGTATCCACCAAAGGCATAAGCCTATTTCTACCTCTTTGTTAAGAAAGATTTTATAACTACAAGCCAATGAGCCAGGAGGCTTTTGAAAAATTACTGTTTTAGCTTGACTTTTTAATTGTAAAGGATTAAAATGACAAAAAATGCAACGGAGCAGTTTTGAGCTTCGTTGCATTTTTTATTTTGTCTAAAAATTAACATATACAGGAGGAAATCAAAATGAGAAAGAACAACATGTGGAAAAAGTTAACCGCTGCTACAGTAATTGCTGCAATGTCCTGCGGGATTTTCGGAGTACAAAGCGTAAGTGCAGAGGATAAGAAAACTTTAAAAGTAGCTATGGAATGCGGATATGCTCCTTATAACTGGACACAGCCAGATGATTCCAATGGTGCTGTGCCTATTTCAGGAAGCTCTGACTATGCATACGGTTATGATGTCATGATGGCAAAGAAAATTGCGGACGAATTAGGCTATGACCTGGAAATTGTAAAGCTTGACTGGGATTCTCTGGTACCTGCCGTACAGTCCGGACAGGTTGACTGCGTAATTGCAGGACAGTCTATCACAAAAGAACGCCAGCAGATGGTAGATTTTACAGAACCATATTATTACGCATCTATCATTACACTGGTAAAATCTGACGGTGATTATGCAGATGCCAAAAGTGTAGAAGATCTGAAAGGCGTAACCTGCACTTCCCAGCAGAATACGATCTGGTATGATTCCTGCCTGCCTCAGATCCCGGATGCAGATATCCTTCCGGCACAGGAAAGTGCCCCTGCCATGCTGGTAGCACTGGAATCCGGCAAATGTGACGCAGTTGTTACTGATATGCCTACAGGTAAGGCTGCACTGGCGGCTTATCCGGATTTTACACTTCTTGATTTCGATGGCACAGACGGCGCATTTGAAGTATCTGACGAGGATATCAATATTGGTGTGTCACTGAAAAAGGGAAATGATGAGTTAAAAGATGCTATTAATGGTGTTCTGGAAACAATGACAGAGGATGATTTTAATAAAATGATGGATGAAGCAATTTCTGTCCAGCCATTATCTTCTGAAGAATAATAACGTGATAAAGGAATATAGGAGGAGCAAAAAATAATGCTGCCTGAAAGTTATTGGGGAAGGATCGTCTATATTTTACAGCAATATGGACC
Source organism: uncultured Blautia sp. (assembly GCA_934426285.1). Classification (GTDB taxonomy): domain Bacteria; phylum Bacillota; class Clostridia; order Lachnospirales; family Lachnospiraceae; genus Blautia_A. The sequence goes on along the minus strand of CAKRYE010000038.1, from coordinate 10,684 downwards.
CTCCTTCCTGAAAGGAGCCGGTGTCAGCATGTGGCTTGCACTGGTAGGAACCCTGTTTGGCTGTATCATAGGATTTGTAGTAGGAATCATTCAGACGATTCCTGAGGGCAGGAATGATTCTCTTGGTAAACGTGTTCTGGTCAAGATCATTAAATTTATTATGGCATGCTATGTTGAATTTTTCCGTGGAACACCAATGATGGCACAGGCAATGTTTATTTACTTTGGAAGTTCTTATCTGTTTAATATCAATATGTCCATGTGGTTCGCTGCCATTCTGATCGTGTCCATCAATACAGGAGCCTATATGGCAGAAACTGTGCGAGGCGGAATTCTTTCTGTTGATCCCGGACAGACAGAAGGTGCAAAGGCAATCGGTATGACTCATGTACAGACAATGACAAATGTGATCCTGCCCCAGGCATTGCGTAATATCATGCCTCAGATCGGTAATAACCTGATCATCAATATTAAAGATACCTGTGTCCTTTCTATTATCGGAACAGTAGAATTGTTCTATACTACAAAAGGAGTGGCAGGTGCACTGTATACTTACTTTGAGGCATTTACCATTGCAATGGTCATTTATTTCATAATGACCTTTACCTGTTCACGTCTGCTGAGACTTCTGGAGAAAAAAATGGACGGTCCGGATAATTATGATCTGGCAACTGCCGATACCCTGACACATACCAGCGGAATGTATTCTTACAAGGAAAGGAAGGTCAAATAATTATGAGTGAAACGATCCTTGAAGTACATCATCTGGGCAAATCATTTGGAAGCCATGAGATTCTCAGAGATATTGATTTTTCAGTGAAACCCGGAGATGTAACCTGTATTATCGGTCCTTCCGGTTCCGGAAAATCTACATTGCTGCGCTGCATGAATCTGCTGGAAGTCCCTTCCTCAGGAGAAATCAGCTATCATGGTGCAGATATTATGGATAAACATATGAATGTTCCGGAATACCGTTCCAGAGTAGGGATGGTATTTCAGAGTTTTAACCTGTTTAATAATATGACCGTCCTGAAAAACTGTACCGTAGGCCAGGAAAAGGTTTTGAAAAAGAGCAAGGAAGAAGCTGAAAAAAATGCCCTGATGTATCTGGAAAAGGTAGGAATGGCACCTTATATCAATGCCAAACCAAAACAGCTCTCAGGAGGACAGAAACAGCGTGTGGCCATTGCAAGAGCTCTTGCGATGGAGCCTGAAATCCTGCTTTTTGATGAGCCCACTTCTGCCCTGGATCCTCAGATGGTAGGGGAAGTTCTTGCAGTCATGCGTAAGCTGGCAAAAGACGGTCTGACTATGATCATTGTGACTCATGAGATGGCATTTGCCCGGGATGTGTCAAAACATGTAATCTTTATGGGCGATGGCGTGATCGTGGAAGAAGGAACCTCTTCGGATATTTTTGACCATCCGAAAAAAGAAGAAACCAAAGATTTTTTAAGCCGGTTCCGGAATTCCTGAAAAAACCAACCAACAGTTAATAAATCCAGCCTACTTTATACACAAAGGGACTCTTGTTTTTTCAGGAGTCCTTTTTTATTACCTAGTATTCACCTGGTATTCTTCTATCTTTTCAGTCTGTTCTTTTCGTCAAATTAAATGTATAATAGACAGGAAAGGAGAATTAAGTATGGGAAAATTAATCGAAGGACTCTGGGATTGTCCATTTTGTGACAATAAGAGAATCAAAGCCGGGCAGAAAACCTGTCCACTCTGCGGGCATCCACAGGATGAAAACACAAAATTCTATATGCCGGACGCAATCGAGTATGTTTCAGAGGAGAAAGCTGCAAAAATCAGCCGAAATCCAGACTGGCAGTGCAGTTTTTGCGGCAGCCTTAACAGTGACAATCTGAACATCTGCAAAAACTGCGGAGCCACAAAAGAAGACTCTGAGAGAAACTATTTCGAAATACGGCAGCAGGAAGAAGAAAAGAAACGCAAAAAAGAAGAGAAAAAAGAAACGCATCAGAAAAATACCGCAAAAAGTACACCAAAGAAAAAAGAAAACAAGAAGAAACAAAAGAAATCACTGATGAAAAGAGCTCTGCTCTTTCTGGGAATCTTTGCTGTCATCATTTTCGGAATGATGTCCTGTCTGGCACCGAAAGTAAAAAATGTCACCATTGACGGCTTTGACTGGGAGCGGACGATTGATATCGAAGAAATCGTTACACACAACGAAAGTGATTGGCAGTTGCCAGATGACGCACGACTACAATACACGAAAAATGAGATTAAATCATACGAACAAGTCATAGACCACTACGAGGAAGTTACGGAAACCAAAACCCGCCAAGTCATCGACCATTATGAAGATGAGGTCTCCCATGTTGACCTGGGAAACGGATATTTCGAGGAGAAAACCACCAGTGTTCCTGTATATAAAGATGAAACCTATACAGAAACCACAGATAAACCAGTGTATCGACAAGAACCGGTATATGCTACAAAATATTACTACGAAATAGACCGGTGGACTGTGGTAGACACTGCGAAAAATTCCGGAAGGGACCAGAATCCAGCCTGGCCAGAACCAAAGCTGAAAGACAACCAGAGAACAGGAACAAAGGATGAGCACTATTTCGTGACTGCTACCTATGAGAAAAAGGAAGGCAAAACCGAAACAGAGCGCTATGAAATGGCTTTCTCTGAATGGAAAGAGCTGAAAAAAGGCGAAAAAACAGACTTAAAGATTGATGCTGCCGGATTCGCAGAAATTAATAAAGAATAAGACCAAAAAGGAGTACCAAATGCAAAAAACGACAGAAAAATTTCTTCTCCATGCATCTGAAATTGACCGGTTCAGTCAATTAACCGTTCATTTATTACAACAAATGAAAATTAATCCAAGAGACATTTTACGTTTTCGATTAAGTATTGAAAATGTTATGGAAATCTGGATGCATGAACTTGGAGAAAACACCAATTGTACCTTTACCAGTGGCTCTAAATTCGGCAGAACCTATATCCTTTTATCTGCTGAAGGAAAAGTTGTAAATCCCAATGAATATCAGGATGAATTGACATCAATCATCAGTAATGGAAGTTCTCTCCTGACCACCCTGGGCTTATTTCTTGAATACCATTATGAAAATGGAAAGAATTTTCTCAAATTAACCCTGCCCAAAAAGCAATCCGGGCAATTAAAACCTGTGATACTGAGTATCCTTCTTGGCATCCTGTGCGGAGCTGTTCTTTCCTTCGGACTGCCTGACGTAGGAAATATGGTGCAGACCTGGTTTATTTCTCCAATATTTGATACATTCATGAACATTTTAACTCTTATTTCAGGTCCAATGATCTTCCTGGCTGTATATTGCGGAATATATGAAATGGGAGATGCTGCAACCTTTGGAAAAATTGGCAAAAGTCTGATCATCCGGTTCATATCCTTTTCCTTTCTGGTCCTGATCGCAGCCAATTTGATGGTCTCCTGGCTTTTTATATCTTTCTCAGGAAAGAATCACGTTTCAGGAAGCGCCATTATGGACCTTTACCAAATGGTACTAAATATTATTCCAGGCAATATTATCTCTCCATTTCAGACAGGAAATGCACTGCAGATCATTTTTCTCGCATGTATATGCGGTGCTGGTACATTGGTGTTAGGAGATTCCGTATCCGGAATGGCAAAAATAGTTTCCCAGCTCAATACTTTAATCCAGCTGCTTATGACTTATATCAGCAAGCTGATCCCACTGTTTGTATTTATCTGCATGATGAATCTGTTTTTATCCGGTAACCTGAAAAATATATCCAGTCTTATAAAACAGATTATTTTAGTTACACTCATTACAAGTATAACTCTCATGTTTTATATTGGTCTGGTCTGCTGGAAGTGTAAAGTAAAGCCTGGAGTTTTAATAAAAAAATTACTTCCTACCTTTTTAATCGCACTTTCTACTTCCTCCTCATCAGCCGCTTTTGGAACCAACATTGAAAGCTGCAAGACACTTGGTATAGATAAAAAATTAATTAACTTTGGTGTTTCTATCGGACAAATCATTTTTATGCCAGGTGTGGCGATCCAGTTTTTTATTGTATCCCTGTGTACTGGTCAGAGCTTTGGCACAGAGATAACCATCGTCTGGATTATAACCTCCATTATAACCTGTACGATTCTGGCAATTGCAACGCCGCCAATCCCCGGCGGAGGTTTATCCTGTTATACCATTTTATTTGCACAATTAGGAATCCCCTCTGCAGGAATTGCATTAGTGATCAGTATCGAGTTACTTATGGATGCATTTTTAACAGCCTGCAATCTTGCATTTCTGCAGACAGAGCTTGTACTTTCTGCAAAAAAATTAAACTTGCTGGATGAAGCAAAACTGCGGAAATAATAATGGGGGCTTTTTGCCCGATGTATCTGTCATGTACAGAACAGTAACTTATGATAAAAATTCTGTTGAGAGGAGAATTTATGTTCGAAACGATCATTGACGCAATCAACACATTTCTTTACAGCAAATTGCTGATTGTGATATTAATTGGTTCCGGCATCTATTTTACTATTCGGACCAGATTTCCGCAGGTACGTTTATTCCGGAAAGCCTGTAATGCTGTAATGGAGAAGCCAGAGGGAAAAGAAAGTGTGTCATCCTTTCAGGCACTGATGGTCTCTACAGCATCTCGTGTAGGAACGGGCAACATTGTGGGAGTATCTTCCGCTATCTGCATCGGTGGTGTAGGCTCCGTATTCTGGATGTGGATCATTGCCATTCTTGGCAGTGCATCAGCTTTGGCAGAAAGCACACTGGCACAGATATATAAGAAAAAAGGGGAAGATGGCAAGTGTTATGGTGGTCCGGCTTATTATATAGAAGCAGCACTGCACAGCAGAGGATTGGCTGTGGTTTTCTGTATAGCCATGATCCTGACTTATGCATTTGGATTTAATATGCTGGCTTCTTACAATCTTCAGTCTACCTTTGCCGGCCAGCCATTTTACAATGCGGATATCACGCCTTGGATCATAGGCGGAATTCTGGCACTGGTAATGGGATGGTGTCTGCTAGGTGGCGGTAACAGAATTGTGAAAGTAACTTCTACCCTGGTGCCATTTATGGGAATAGCATATATTCTGGTATCCTTATTTGTCGTAGTATTAAACATCGGACAGCTTCCGTCAGTCATGGCACAGATTTTCAAAGAAGCATTTGACTTTAAAGCCATTTTTGCCGGTTTTGCCGGATCAGCCATGATGCAGGGAATCCGAAGAGGTCTGTATTCCAATGAAGCAGGTATTGGTTCTGCACCAAATGCGGCAGCATCTGCAGTAGTCAGCCATCCGGTCAAGCAGGGACTTGTACAAATGTTGTCTGTGTTTATTGACACATTATTATTGTGTACTGCAACTGCCATGATGTGTCTGGTATCTGGCGTGATACCAGCAAAAGAACTTCAAGGTGCACCATGGGTGCAGGCAGCGCTTCACAAGACACTGGGTTCTTTTGGCCCATATTTTATCATGATCGCCATGGTATTATTTGCTTTTACCACATTATTGGGAAATTGTTTCTACTGTGACAATCTGCTGACTTATATTCATAAAAAACAACCAGACAGGAAATTTATGACAGGATTTCGTATTGTATCAGCACTGGCAGTATTTTTTGGTGCAGGTATGGAAATGACATTACTATGGCATATCTCCGATGTATTGATGGGGGTAATGGCGTTGATCAACATTCCGGTAATCCTGATACTGTCTAATACTGTAGTAAAAGCATTAAAGGATTACGAAATACAGATTCAGCAGAAAAAGAATCCTGTATTTTTCAGTAAGAATATTGACCTGAAGCAAAAAACAGATTACTGGAATGAATTAGTGAAATCTGCTATAGACGTTGTGAAAGATGAGTGATATATTGATTATATAGGGATGCTTCAGCTATCCGTTTTTGTCTGAAACATTCGGTTAACTATTATTTACAGCAATGCTATTATTTACAGCAATGCTGTCATCAGGTAACCTACACTTTTAGGAGGGAAAAGAAATGAAGAAAATAAGCAAAAAATTACTCTCTTTTTTATTGGCATTTGGAATGATCCTTTCCATGTTTGCAGTGAACTCTGCTACAATCCAGGCGGCAGATGAACATGTTCCTGCATCGGCAACCTTAGTTGCCTATCCGAAGCCGGCAACAGAATCCCTGGCTTCCTTATCATCCAAAGTTTCCGGACTAAAATCAAGTAATAAGGCAGTTGTCACTGTTAAACTGTCAAAATTCACCTACGGCACTTCACAGACATACTATACGATTCTGGCAGTCCCAAAGAAAGCCGGTACAGCCACTGTTTCTTTTAAATGTCAGGGAAAAACATATAAAATAAAAGTAACTGTAAAAAAATATGTAAACCCTGTTAGATCAGTAAAGATTGGTGCAACTACTGTATCAGGTTCCAGGTTTAAATCTTCTTCCGAAACAAATCTCAGTTATGCAAAGTTTGCCGGAAAAAAAGTAAAAACAACCGTTACACTTGCAAAAGGATGGAAGCTTCAGGAATTGTATATATATAGTGGAAATAATCCTGCAAATGGCAGTATGAAACCTGCAATTGAATACCTGCAAAAAGGATGGATGCGCAGTGAATCTGTAGCAAACGGCAGTAAGATTCCGGTAGCCGGAGGTAAAGGTTTCAGAATCATGTTTACTGCAGTTAATTCTAAAACCGGTATCAGCGAATATATGACTATCATGCTTAAGTAAACGATAAGGATTTAGGGCAGTCTCATCGGCAAAATCTTTGCCTTGAGGCTGCCCTGAGTATTTTTCAGTAAGAATATTAATCTGAAGCAAAAACAGATTACTGGAATGAAAAAAACTAACCAATAGTTAATAGAAATTTCCTCTCTTCTATTATATGGTAACTATAGAATAAACTTGGGCAAAGCATTACGTGTACCAAAAGTCATAATATTTGCCTGAAACTATTATAGCCTATCGTGTAAGGAGGAGATTTTATGAGTATGAAGGAACGCTTTATAAAAAAACGCAGAAGCTATCTGGTATTTTTCTTTCTGACAGCATTTGCCGTACTTTCATTTTTTCCAAAACTGACATTGGCTGCTTCCAAGCCAACTGCCAAGCAGCTTAAAGTAAGCTGCAGCGGATTCCAATATGACAATGATACCGCAAAGTTATATCTGAAGCTGAAGCTGAAAAATACTTCCAGTTACACAATTACAAAAGTAAAGATGGAATATGAGATCCCAATCATGGAGGATGGAACCATAACCCAGACCTTCAGTGTAACAATCAATCCCGGAAAAACAGTAAACAAGACTGTTTATGTTGCAAAAATGACTCAGCAGCCATATAAATCACCTAAGGTAAAATGCTTATCATTCTGGTACCGGTCAGCTACCCCTAAGCTAAGCCAGCTCAAGGTCAGCTACAAAGGATATGATTATAATCCCAACACCGGAGAGCTGTATATAACTGCCCGTATGCAAAACACTTCAAGTTATACCATTACAAAGGTAACAATGTATTTTGAGATACCACTGGATGAAACTGCAACGCCCACCAAAACCTACAATGTAAACATTCCAGCCGGAAAGACCAAAAATTACAGATTCAAAATCAGAAGGATGGCGGATGCCCCAGATGGAAAAACGAAAGTACAATGTAAGAAATTCTGGTATAAGAAGTAGCATTCCACTGCTGCAGTAAGATACGGTCACTTTATTGATGCACAGGCTTCATTACGAAATAGCAATGCTGATTTCCAAAGCTTGAACTACCCCATCCGACGTCAATCGGGTGGGGTTTTCTGTGTTTAAATAGATAAAAGGCTGTCGCACATAAATTTCATGGTCGAGATAAAATTTCTCAACAATCAAAAAAAACTTCTTTTCGTTATAAATTATGGTATACTATGTTAGTCAATTCTAACAGTGATATATAATAAGAAATGAAAGGGACAATTATGCCATTAAACTTAGCAGATTTTAATAAGAAATACCGGATAAGCAAAGTCTGCGGGCAGGAAAAGCAGCGCCATTATCTGGAATCCCTGGGATTTATATGTGGAAGTGAAGTCGAACTCCTTTCTGAAATCCATGGCTATTACATTGTCATGGTTAAGGGAAGCAAAATCGGGATTGAGAAAAGTATGGCAAAGCGAATCATTCTGCACGCTGCTTAAACCAAAAGAAATTTATAACAAAACAATGCTAGTATCAGCAATTTATAAAAATATTAAAAAAAGGATAAAGGCAGGTTTTTAACTACAATATGGAAAAGAACAAGATTATATTACGTCTTTGTTATACAGAATTTATAATATTTGCAGGTGTTCTTGCAACTATGATTTTCCATTTCAGAAAAGGATTTGAAAAGTCTTTTTTTGCGCTTATGATCATAGCAATGTTAGCTGGCTGCGGAGTTTCCCTGGCACTGAAAGACTATCTGAAAAGTGTGATTCAAAGCTCCGGTTTTGATGTCGCAGGTGTACATAATAAAAAAGCTCTGGAAAAAAAGCTACAGCAGCTTCAGGAAGCAGATGATACCTTAGACACAGGCATTATGATGTTTGACCTGAATAATTTAAAAATGATTAATGATACATACGGGCATGAAGAAGGAGATGTGTTTATCCAGACATTCGCGTCTTTTCTCACCAGAATTCTTACAGAAGACAGCTATCTCGCCAGATTCGGCGGAGATGAATTTCTGATTATCCAGAAAAACACAACCTGGTCACAGCTTGAGCAGATGAATATCCGTCTCCAGACAATGATTGATGAATACAATCAGACAGCAGACCACCCATTAAGCTATGCAGTAGGATATGATATCAGCTGCAAAAATCATTATTATCTGATTATGGATCTGCTTAAAACTGCTGATCAGAAAATGTACCAGGATAAAAAATATAAAAAACAACAGCTGACAAGTAAGCAGCAATATATTACCCAAAATGGGCTTGCACAAAGCATTTCATCTGATTCTCTGAAAGAGAAAATATTTACGATTCTCACAAACGCTAATGGTACGAAACAGTATGCCTTTCTCATGACAGATATCAGCAACTTCCATCTGATCAATGACTACTGGGGATATGAAACAGGAACCAAAATCCTGAATTTTGTACTCAAAAGAATGGAACTTTTTCAGGAATCCTTATTTGTAAACAGATATCACTCCGATATTTTTGTAGCAGTAATCGATACAACCGGATATGAAACAAGTGAGATAAAAGAACACATTGAACGATATAATGTTCAGATTACAAAGGAAATTTTGCAGTCGTATCCAATCAATTATTTCCATCTGAATACCGGCATTTACTATCTGAAAGATATCAATATTCCGGCAGAAGAAATCATTTCCCATGCAAACATCGTACGCTGTATCGCAAAGACAAAATTATCAGGTGTATGCGAATATACTCAGGATATTGCCATGAGAGAACAGCATAAAGCAGATACGATTCATTCGTTCAAACGCGCATTAAGCCAGAAAGAATTTAAAGTTTATTTTCAACCTAAAATGAATGGTAAAGATCAAACACTTGCGAGTGCGGAAGCTTTGGTAAGATGGCAGCGGGATGCCAGGACGATCTGGTATCCGGATATGTTTCTTCCAATTCTGGAGGAAACAGGAGAAATCCAGGCGTTGGATTACTATGTGTACGAAGAAACTTTTATCTGGATGAACCAACGCCAGAAAGAGGGAAAGAGAATTGTTCCTATCTCTTTAAATATATCACCGGTTCATTTCCGGGATATCCAAAGTTTCACTGAAAAAGTAATGAATCTGATAGAGAAGTATGAGATAGAACCCCACAATCTGATATTCGAGATCACAGAAACTACTTTCATTCATAACATAGAAGCCGTAAATGCCATGATCCGTTTCTTTCATGATAAAAACATACGGATATCTATGGATGATTTTGGTTCAGGCTATTCCTCTCTGAATACTTTAAAAGATATCCTTTTTGATGAAGTAAAAATAGACAAACGCTTTCTCTCGGACGATCTGTCCGAAAACGGAAAGATTGTCCTTCAGGAAATTTTTCATCTGTTAAAAAGGACCAAGAAATTTATTGTCTGCGAAGGTGTGGAAACAAAAGAAATGGTAGATTTCCTTGTAGAAGAGGGTTGCGATGAGCTCCAGGGATATTACTACTATAAGCCTATGAGTCAGGAATCATTTGAACAATTGTTGCAGAAAACATTCTGATCAAACCAGGCAATCAGCTTCCGGATTCGCATCCTCTTTCATTTCTTCAGTAATTAACTTCATCATTATGGCATTCATCCTGTTCTGCCTGCTGAAGGCAGTGAACAAAGTAACATCCTTCGGTACCAAAAAAGAAGAACCAGCCGCTCCGACTACTAAGAAATGTCCTTTCTGCATGAGCGAAATCGACATCAAAGCTACACGCTGTCCACACTGCACTTCCCAGTTACCGGAAGAAGAAACCAAACAAGCATAACAAAAAAGTCTTCGCAGCATATAACATATAAAATGTACCATACTGCGAAGATTTTTATTATTCCTTCTCTTCTTCCTGCTCCAGCAGTCTGAACGATTTCATGGGGTCTGACCTCGTTATGTACCCCGGTATGTTTTTTACCGCAGGGAACTTACTTGATTCGGTTAAATTCCCATTGTAAGAATCTCCATCAGTACCCCAAGCAATGACGGAT
>CAKRYE010000037.1 GCA_934426285.1 uncultured Blautia sp. | reverse complement strand
AACCATTAATTATAGAATATAAAATTTATAAAATAACTTTTTTTGAGACGCCCGCTTATCAGTGTGTGGAAATAAAAAGGACTGCATGTTCAGATATGATCTGTAAGAAAGAATTACAGATTGTATCCGATATGCAGTCTTTTTATTATGTCTATTATGTCATGGAAGTGTTCTGACGCAGGTAAATAAAATCGTTTCTGAACTTAATGATCTTCCGCCTGGTTGCTCTTTCGTGAATTCATATCATCATTGTCGGTCATAAGATACTTACGGATTGCGAAGAGAACAGCAATGCTGATCACACCAAGGAGAGTTTCGGTCGGTCCGAGGTGTTCGACTACCATCTGTCTGGCGGTAGCGAACATCAGGACTTCAACTACAGTCTGGGCAGAGTGCTGGCAGAGCATTTTTACGAACTCAACTCCGACTACCAGAGACAATGCCTGGGAGAGAAAACTGGAGAAGAATTCTGTATCCATTGTATGAATGGAAGTGCCGGCGATTTCCATGATCAGACGGACGCCTGCAAGTGCGATTACTACAAGGATAATGATAGAAAGTGCAATTTCTACGTAGCGTGAAATGTTATAAATGATACTGTTAAAGTGTTTACGGATTTTGTGGTTTACATGCTTTTGGGGGCTCATTGAATGGGTCCTTTCTGCTTATTTTTTTGTACAAGTTGTCATGCGGTTGCCGCAGGATGTACGCTCTGCTGCAGCAGATTATTAATATAAGTAATCCTTATTTACATAACCATAATTAGAAAGCTTTGGAGAGTATACATACCAGTAGGTGGAATCGCCGGAGTCAATTACCTGAACGGTATCGCCGGTATTTAACTGTCCAATCTCATTGGAAGTATCATAGGATTTAGCCGAGCGGAGAGCAAGGTATCCTTTTGCAACGCTTACTGTTTTAGTAGAGTATACAGTTCCGCCGCTGAGATAATCTTTGTTCACAAATCCATTCAAATCATATTTCGGAGAGTAAACATACCAATATTGAGGATCGCTGGTCTCCAGGATCTGGACAGTATCGCCTGTATAAAGCTGGCCGATTTCGTTGGAAGAGTCATAGGCTTTCATAGTGCGAAGAGCCAGATAACCGGAGTTTACATGTACAGTTCTGGTTTCGCCAAAGTAAGTTGTTGTACCTGTGCTGCCGGTATTTCCTCCATACAGATAATTCTGATCTGTGTATCCATAGAGATTCAGTTTTGGAGAGTATACATACCAGTAAGTTGGATCGCTGCTGTCTGACAGCCATACAGTGTCACCGGTGTAAAGCTGCCCGATCTCATTGGAAGAGTCGAAAGCTCTGGCAGAACGCAGAGCAAGGTAACCACTTTTGACGCGTACAGTCCAGGTGGTATTATAAGAACTTCCGCCGGATGAAGTAATTGCATCCAGATAATCATTATTTACATAACCATATCTGTCATATTTCGGTGAGTATACATACCAATATCCGGTGGCACCTGTATAATCTGTAACTTCTACCAGATCTCCGGTATAAAGTTCACCGATTTCATTGGCTGTGTTAAGGGCTGCTTCTGTACGCAGAGCCAGATATCCTGTAGCTACATTTACGCGATAAGTGTTGACGGAAGCCTGAGCATCATAAATATTGCCCGGAGCAGAAATGGTTAAAGCTGTTGCTGCGAGGAATGGTAGGATAATTTGTTTCTTTTTCATAGAAGATACCTCCTTGGTAAAGTGCTTTGCCTGTTACTGTTCACAGTTGTAATATTCATAAATCTCTTTGCTGAGAGCAGCAATGGTGTTCTGAGCGGCAGAAACATCCGAAAGATTCTGAGACAGAAATACAATTACAAGGTCATTTTCAGAATCATAGATAATTCCTGCATCATTTTCAACGTTGTCCAGTTCTCCGGTTTTGTTGGCAACTTTTACATTATCAGGCAGCTGTGCCGGAATTTTGTTGCGGCGTGTCTGTGCTTTGAGCAGATTATACATATCAGTGGCGTGCGCGTAGCCGGAATCCTCTTCTGCATAGATTTCTTTCAGAAGATGTCCACAGTCAGAGACACATGTGTAATTATCATCATTCGCATTGCTGGCCAGGAGCATACGTCCCATATGTGTATTATTGTATCCATGAGCCTGACAGAACGCATTTACGGTCTGCATACCTTCGGTGGAATTTCCGCCGCCCAGATAATTGGTCAGAGTATTGGCTGCGTCATTGTCACTGACAGTAATCATGGAATAGAGACTGGAGTCTATAGAGTCTTTTCCGTAGGTGCCTGTGAGCTGGTCATAATTTTCGTATACAGCACCCATGATAAACAATTTGATCAGACTGGCCGCCTGCATGGACTGATCATTGATACTGCCTTCGGATTCTTCAAAGAGATCACAGACATAAACGGACCAACTGCCATTTCCTGTGGGAAGCTGTCCCTGAAGCTGGTTTAAAAGTACCTGTAATTTCTCATCAGTCACTGATTCAGAAGAAGTATTTCCGCCGAATACGCTGTCCGAATTCTCGGATGAAGGGGAAAGCATTCCCTGACCTTCAGAAGCATAACAGTATGCAGATGAAGCCAGTATACCGGCAGCCAGAAGTGGCAGCAGAATACGCTGGATATGTCTGGGGTTTATATGTTTGAAATGCATTGGGATCACCACCTGTTTTATAGATAAATGTATATAAAAATTATACTGTTTTTGCAGGATGCTGGCAAGTATAACAAAGGAACGTATGAAAAAAAATACCTGACTGTTATAAGCGATAAATTGCATATCAGTTGTTTGTTTATGATCAGGCAATGCAGCAAGTCATGGGGTGCGCCGATCACAGAGGCCTTTGCTGAGGAAATTGGGGCAGATGGTTATTCAGATGATGCGGCTAGTGCGGCTTCACTGGTTAAAAAGTTGGCGGCTTGATTTGATTGGTTTGTGCGGGTATGGATATAACATGAAAATATAATGGGGGAGGGACTGCTCGGCGGAGTGGTCCTTTCGCGTATTTAGAATTTTTGGGGAGCATGTTATAATAGAAAAAAGGGGACGCTCAGAAAAATATTTTATTTCATGTGCGGTTTCGGGGTCTAAGATATTCTAAGCGCTCAGAAATCTGCTAAGGGCATGAGCAGACTTCTCAAACTCGCTCCGTCTTCGACTTCGCTCAGACAGTGATACAGTCTGCTCATAACGCAGATTTTTGAGCGCTAAGAATATCTAAGGCCCCTGCAAATGCACATGAAATAAAATATTTTTCTGAGCTGGCCGTTGGTTGTTGTGATGTTTGGATTGGATATGTGGGAGGTTTTTATGGCTTGGGTTAAGTTTGTGCGTGAAGGGATTGAGATAGAAGTGAATGCCGGGATGTCTGTGTTGGAGGCGGAGATTCAGGCGGGTCTGAGGCCGGATGCGCCTTGTGGCGGGCTGGGGAAATGTGGGAAGTGTCTGGTTAAGATGAATGGTGAAGTGGTTAAGGCGTGTCAGATGCGGATTGGTGAGGGTGAGGCTTGTGTAGTGGAGACATTGGACAGGGCTGGCAATGAGAAGATTTTGACGGATGGATTTAACAGAGAGGTTGTGTTTGAACCGGGACTGCGGATGACTCAGGTTGAGCTGAAGAAGGCGAAAACCGGGGAGAAGCGGTCGGACTGGCAGAGGCTGCTGGATGCGTTGGCAGAGACAGATGGTGAGGTTGAGCCGGGGCAGATGGAGGTGGATCTGAAGCTTGCGGGTGAATTGTATGGGATGCGCAGGGATTCTGATGAATGGTATGTGATTTACAGTAGACGGCGGATTCTGGAAATGAGGAAGGAAGCTGGTCGGAGGTGTCTGGCGGCGTTTGATATTGGGACGACTACTATTGCGGGATATTTGCTGGATGGTGCGGATGGGAGGACTCTGGCAGTTGAGAGCAGGATGAATCCGCAGGCGCAGTATGGTGCGGATGTGATCATGAGGGCGAATTATGCGCTGGAGCATGGAACGGAAGCGTTGAGTATGTGTGTTCGGGAAGCGGTTAATGAGATGCTGGGACGTCTGGCAGAGGATGCTGGGATAAGGAGAGAGGATGTTTTTCAGGTGTGTGTTGTGGGAAATACCTGTATGCATCATCTGTTTCTGGGGATTTCTCCGGCTTCGCTGGTGCATGCGCCCTATACTCCGGCTGTGAGTGAGAGGCTGGTGCTGAATGCGGGGGATTATGGTCTGTCTGTGCAGGAGCGTGCAGAGTTGATTATGCTTCCGGATATTGCAGGATATGTGGGGGCGGATACCTGTGGATGTTTGCTGGCTATCAGGCAGGATCGGCAGGAGGAGATTTCTCTGATGATCGATATCGGAACGAATGGCGAAATGGTTCTGGGAAACAGGGAGCGGATGGTGACCTGTTCTACTGCGGCAGGGCCTGCTTTTGAGGGGGCGAAGATTGAGTGTGGAATGCGTGGCGCGGCTGGGGCTGTGGATCATGTGAAGTATGAGGCTGGGAAGTGGAGTTATACAACTGTTGGGAATAAGCCGGCTGTTGGTTTGTGTGGTTCGGGACTGATTGATCTGGTGGCGGGGCTTCTGGATGCTGGAATGCTGGATGAGAATGGTGTGCTGAGAAGCGGACAGGAGAAGCAAGGTGTGTTTATTCTGGTACCGCCGGAGCGGGGCGGTAATGAGAAAGGGGTTTATCTGACTCAGAAGGATCTCGGGGAGGTTCAACTTGCGAAAGCTGCGATTGCAGCGGGAATTCAGATGCTTATGGAGCGGCTTGGGATTACAGAAGATGATATCAGTTCGGTATATATTGCAGGTGCTTTTGGCAACTATATGGATCCGGTCAGTGCAGGGAAGATTGGCTTGCTTCCGGCGACGCTTGTGAAGAAAGTGAAGCCAGTGGGAAATGCTGCCGGTGAGGGTGCGAAGATCGCACTTGTGAATGAGAAGGAAATGCTGGAGATGGATGAGCTGGTGAGAAAGATTGAATTCGTTGAGCTGGCTGCTTCGGCTGATTTTCAGGATTATTTTATTGATGAGCTGGGATTTGAGACAGGTAAATGATTTTATCCGCCTGACGCGAATTGATATAGATGATACAAGAAATTAGAGAGTAAGGGGGCTTAGATTATGGACATTAGAAAATTAGAAAAAATGGGAATGGAGCAGGGCTTTTCCCATGTGGTGCTGTTGGACTGCGATACCATTGAGCTGAAGCCGGAGGTGCGGCAGATGTGTGCCTCAGACAGCTGTCATAAATATGATAAATGTTGGAGCTGTCCTCCGGGCTGCGGTTCGCTGGAGGAATGTGAGGCCAGGGTCCGGCAGTATAAAAATGGTATTATTGTGCAGACGGTGGGAGAATTAGAGGATGCCCTGGATGGCGAAGGTATGATGGAAACAGAGGCCAGGCATAAAGAACATTTTTCAGAGTTTGAGAAGAAGCTGAGGGAAATATATCCGGATATGCTGGCAATCGGTGCTGGATGCTGCACCAAATGTAAGGTCTGTACCTATCCGGATGCTCCCTGCAGATTTCCAAAGCAGGCTTTTTCATCTATGGAAGCCTATGGAATGCTGGTGACCCAGGTCTGCCAGGCAAATGGGCTGAAATATTACTACGGAGATTGTACTATTTCCTATACCAGCTGCTATCTTCTGGAATAAAAGAACGGTGTAAAGGAACAGCTACATTTTCATTGTAAAAAGCATATTTCTGCTGCCCGGGAGCTGTTTATACACAGGAGTACCTTTCTCTACAGACTGGACAGGATCAGGGAAATATCGGTTCTGGTGATTTTTATTGCTGATTTGAACAAATTATGGTATAGTGAAGATATCTTATGTAATATACACAAAAAATAATAAAAAAATAAGGGCAGGAGTGGTCAAAATGTATCAGGAAGAATACAAACGCTGGTTGGCAGCAGATCTGCAGGATGCGGATCTTAATCCGGAATTATCCAAAATTGAAGGAAATGACGAAGAGATCAAAGATCGTTTCGCAGTAGCTTTGAAATTCGGAACAGCCGGACTCCGCGGAGTTCTCGGAGCAGGTACCAACCGTATGAATATTTATGTAGTCCGTCAGGCAACACAGGGACTTGCAAACTGGGTAAAAACACAGGGCGGTAATCAGACAGTAGCCATCAGCTATGACAGCCGTCTCAAAAGTGATGTATTTGCAAAAACAGCAGCAGGCGTACTGGCAGCAAATGATATCAATGTCAGAATCTATGACGCACTGATGCCTGTACCTGCACTTTCTTTCGCAACACGTTATTATGAATGCAATGCAGGTATTATGGTAACAGCATCCCATAATCCGGCTAAGTACAACGGATACAAAGCATACGGTCCTGACGGATGCCAGATGACAGACGATGCAGCTGCTATTGTATATGAGGAAATTCAGAAAACAGATGTACTTACAGGTGCAAAATATATGTCCTTCGCAGAAGGTGTAGAACAGGGAAAAATCCGTTTCGTAGGAGATGACTGCAAGCAGGCTCTTTATGAAGCCATCGAATCCCGCCAGGTTCGTCCGGGTCTCTGCAAGACAGCAGGACTGAAACTGGTTTACAGTCCATTAAATGGTTCCGGACTTGTGCCTGTAACTCAGGTATTAAAGGACATCGGAATCACAGATATCACCATCGTTCCGGAACAGGAATATCCAAACGGATACTTCACAACCTGCAGCTATCCGAACCCGGAAATCTTTGCAGCTCTGGAGCTTGGATTAAATCTTGCAAAAGAAACAGGGGCAGACTTAATGCTTGCAACTGACCCGGATGCAGACCGTGTTGGTATTGCAATGAAATGCCCGGATGGTTCCTATGAACTGGTAACAGGTAATGAGGTAGGTGTACTCCTTCTTGACTATATCTGTGCAGGCCGCATTGAAAAAGGCACAATGCCAAAGAACCCGGTAGCAGTGAAATCTATCGTTTCCACACCACTTGCAGATGCAGTGGCAGAGCACTATGGAGTAGAACTCAGAAGCGTACTTACAGGATTCAAGTGGATCGGCGATCAGATCGCACAGCTTGAAGCAGCAGATGAAGTAGACAGATTTATCTTCGGATTTGAAGAGAGCTACGGATACCTTGCAGGCCCATATGTACGTGACAAGGATGCTGTTATCGGATCTATGCTGATCTGTGAAATGGCTGCATATTACAGAAGCATCGGAAGTTCCCTGAAACAGAGAATGGAAGAGATCTATGCACAGTACGGACGTTACCTGAACAAAGTAGACAGCTTCGAATTCCCGGGATTAAGCGGAATGGACAAGATGTCAGCTCTGATGCAGGGACTTCGTGACAAACCTCTCACAGAGATCGCAGGTCATGCCATCGTAAAAGTAACAGATTATCAGAAACCGGAAGAAACAGGACTTCCTGCAGCAAATGTACTGATCTACAAGCTGGATAACGGTGAGACAGTAGTTGTCCGCCCATCCGGAACAGAGCCAAAGATCAAGATCTATTACACAACTCTTGGCAAGAACCTGGAAGAGGCAGAAGCTGAGAAAGAGAAGCTTGCAGAAGCATTAAAACCGATCATGGCATAAGTGAATAAAAATAAAGAAAACGAGAAGGCTGTGCTCCTATGGGCATGGTCTTCTTTTTTACCTCGAGGAGAGCGGGTTCCACAGATTGTTTTTGACTTCACCAACAGGTTTTGCTAAAATGTGGGATAGCAACACCGGAAATGATGGGAGCTGCTTTGTGGCGGCGTAATTATTGTTAAGTATTATAAGGGAAAAGAGGAAAAAATGAGCGAGAATAAAGAAGAAGTAAAAACAGAAATTTCTGCAGACAATACAGCATCAGAATATGAAGTGATCAATATCCCCATCTCTGATGGAACAGAACGGGAATTTGCCATTATGGATACCTTTGAAGTGGAAGGCCAGAACTATATGGCAGTATCTCTGATCGAAGGAGACGAGATCCAGGAGGGCATTTACATTTACCGTTATCAGAATGCAGAAGACGGAGATGTGATCGTGGAGAAGATCACTGCACCTGCAGAGTATAAGAAAGTTTCCAAAGCATATGAGCAGATGTAGTTACTGAGAACGGGATGAACAGTAACCGGATGTAATAGATTTCTGAAAAAATGTGATGGTATGAATTTCATAATTAGCAGACATGTGATATGATAAATAATAAGATGTTAGGATCCCAGGTTAAAAGTCTTATTGTGCAAATGCCAATGACTTTTTGTCCTTGAGATCATAATTAGCAGGAGGGAACAACAGATGGAAAAATCAACAGTTTATTTTACGGATTTTAGATGTCCGGTTGGCACCAGCCAGATTGATAAGCTGAAAAAGCTTTGTATTGCAGCCGGAATCAGGAATATTGATATGGAAGGCAAGTTTGTAGCGATCAAGATGCATTTTGGTGAGCTGGGAAATCTGGCTTTCCTTCGTCCGAACTATGCGAAGGCAGTGGCAGATCTGTGCAAAGAGCAGGGCGGACTGCCCTTTCTGACAGACTGCAATACCCTGTATCCGGGCAGCAGAAAAAATGCACTGGAGCATCTGGACTGTGCAAATCTGAATGGCTTTAATACAGTTACAACAGGCTGCCAGATCATTATCGGTGATGGACTTCGCGGAACAGACGAGGTAGAGGTGCCGGTAGCAAACGGAGAATACTGTGAGACTGCCCTGATCGGACGTGCCATTATGGATGCGGATATTTTTATCAGCCTTACACACTTCAAGGGACATGAGGCTACCGGATTCGGCGGAACCATCAAGAATATCGGAATGGGCTGCGGAAGCCGTGCAGGAAAAATGAAACAGCATGCCAGCGGTAAACCGGCTATCCATGAAGATCTTTGCCGTGGATGCCGCCGCTGTGCAAAGGAATGCGGAAGTGATGCCATTACATATCAGGACAAGAAGGCAGTGATTGATTACGACAAGTGTAAAGGCTGCGGACGCTGTATCGGTGCATGTAATTACGATGCAGTTTATAATCCGAACAGTGATGCCAATGAGCTTCTGGACAGAAAAATGGCAGAATATGCACAGGCAGTCTGTCATGATCGTCCGTGCTTCCATATTTCACTGGTACAGGATGTGAGCCCCAACTGTGACTGCCATGGAGAAAATGATGCACCGATCCTTCCAAATATCGGAATGTTTGCAAGCTTTGACCCTATTGCATTGGATCAGGCCTGTGCAGATGCCTGTCTGAAGGCAAAACCACTGGATAACAGTCAGCTTGGAGATCATCTGGCAGAGCCGGGATGGCACTGTCACCACGACCACTTCAAAGACTCCAACCCTAATATTGAGTGGAAAGCAACCCTGGATCAGGGAGAAAAAATTGGCCTTGGAAGCCGCGAATATGAATTGAAAATTTTAAAATAAAGAACTTAAAATAAAAAGCCAGGATTAACAACAGATGATCCGGAAAGAGAGTGATTATGGAAAAAAGAAAAATCATTATGGATTGCGACCCCGGTGTAGATGATGCCATAGCGCTGGCCTATGCAGCTGCCCATCCGGAAGCCTTTGAGCTTCTGGCAGTAACCTCTGTAACAGGAAATCAGACAATAGATAAGGTGACAAGAAATGCACTGGATCTGGTATCCCTTTACCAGCTTTCCATTCCTGTGGCAAGAGGGGCAGAAGCTCCCCTGCTGAGAGATCCGCAGCCGGCATCTGACTATCACGGTGCCAATGGTCTGGGAAACGTGGAAATTCCCAGATCTCAGGAAGATGTAGTAGAGGAAAGTGCAGCCTTTTTTATGAAAAAGCTTATTTCAGAGCTTCCTGAAGGTGAGAAGATCACACTGATCTGTACAGCACCTCTCACCAATGTAGCATTGCTTCTCAAGGTATTCCCCGAGGTAAAGGAGAAAATCCAGGAGATTCTGCTTATGGGTGGAGCTGTAGCAGGAGGAAATGTAACTGCTTCTGCAGAGTTCAATATCTATGAAGACCCGGAATCTGCCAGAATCGTATTCCGTTCAGGAATCCCTGTGGTAATGTGCGGTCTGGATGCTACTGAGAAATGTGCACTGACAGCTGCCCAGGTGGAGAAAATGTGCCAGTCCAATAACAGGATCGCCAAGTTCTGCGGGGATATGGCAGGCTACAGTCTGGCAAACGGCAACAAATACAGAGGAAATGTAAGCATTCATGATGCTGTGCCTTTTATGTATCTGACCCATCCGGAGCTTTTTGTGGCAAAGAAGGCAGTGCTGGATGTGGAATGCTCTGACTGTGCATCCAGAGGCAGAACCATCTGCGATTT
This sequence comes from uncultured Blautia sp., assembly GCA_934426285.1. GTDB lineage: Bacteria > Bacillota > Clostridia > Lachnospirales > Lachnospiraceae > Blautia_A. The sequence continues at coordinate 8,567 of CAKRYE010000037.1, read as the reverse complement.
CCGCTGGTGGCAGCATGAGGAAAGTGAAGAGAATGTGGTACTCATGGATGCAGACGGAGCCAGATTCCAGGAATATCTGATAGAGGCTATTTATGAGTTAGGAGAGAAGCTGCAGTGAAAAAACTGCAGGGAATGATTGCATGAATTATATTGTCTTTGATCTGGAATGGAACCAGAGTCCTGATGGAAAGAAAAACCGCAATGAAAAGCTGCCCTTTGAGATCATAGAGATCGGGGCAGTGAAGGTAAACAGCAAAAAGGAAATCACAGACAGCTTTCACCGTCTGATCCGGCCTCAGGTATATAACAGGATCCACAGCAGTATCCATGAGGTGATTCATATGGATTACAGGGATCTGCTGGACGGGGTATCCTTCGAGCAGGCAGCAGGAGAATTCCTGGAGTGGTGCGGTAAGGACTGGTATTTCTTTACCTGGGGAAATCAGGATGTGATGGAACTTCAGAGAAATATGAAATTTTATAAAATGCTGGATCAGCTTCCCGGGCCTGTAACCTATTATGATGTACAGAAGCTTTACAGCATTACCTGGGATGACGGGGATTCCCGGTGTGCGCTGGAGCATGCCATTGATGAACTTCATATTGAGAAGAAATACGGTTTTCACAGGGCACTTGCGGATGCTTACTATACAGCGGAAGTGCTGAAAAGGATCAGCAACATTATGATCATCAACCATCCTTCTCTGGATGTGTACCAGAACCCAAAGAAGAAAAAGGACGAAATCTTTATTTCCTATCCGGATTATGATAAGTATGTATTCAGAGAATTTGCCGACAGAGAGCGGATTATGAAGGACAGAGGCGTGGCCGGCACTCCCTGCCCCATGTGTCACAAACCTGCCAGACGCAAGATCCGCTGGTTCATGAACAATCCCAGAGTTTATTACAGTGTTTCTGCCTGCGGAGAGCACGGGCTGATCAAGGGAAAGATCCGGATCCATAAGACGGACGAGAACAAATACTTTGCAGTGAAGACTCTGCGGTTTACAGATACAAAAGAAACGGAGGAGCTCCGTGAGAGAAAGGAGCTCCTCCGTCAGAAACGACAATTAAAGAGAAGTCTGGAGAAGGAGATCTGAAAGGATCTCCTTTTCATATTGCATACCATAGCCAACCATGTGGTCATCCAGATAATATTTACTCTTAATACGCTTAGGGCCTACAGAGTTATTGAGAACCCACTGCTTTTTGGTCAGGGTGCCGGTATCCGTTCCCGTGGGGACAGTGACATACACATGCCTGATATAAGGGAAGAGACTGGTGTTTCCATTGTCTTTCAGCAGGTATTTCTCACAGGGGAGAAATGGAGTTGTCACAGGATCCGGATCCACATTTAAATCTACTTTTTCAAAATTGTTAAATCCGTAATCCAGCAGAGAGGCAGTGTCCGGAAAAGCACCGTTTGTGGAATTAAGGACCACTGCAATGAGGATGGAGTTTCCCCTCTTGGCATAGGTGACCAGGGTATTTCCTGCATTGGTGGTATATCCGGTCTTGCCGCCCAGAACTCCGTCATAGGCATAGGACTGCCCTGCCAGCATCTTGTGATGGTTCAGCAGATAACGGGTTTCCGGCTGCTTGTTAGTAGGGGGGATCTCGTAGGTCTGGGTGGTGACGAATTTACGGAACAGAGGATTGTACCAGGCTGCCTTGGCAATCTTCATCATGTCGTTGGCAGTGGTATAATGCTTCTCATCATGGAGACCATTGGGATTATTAAAATGTGTGTGCTTACAGCCAAGCTGTGCAGCTCTCTGGTTCATCAGCTCAACGAACTTCTTTACAGAACCGCTGGTTTTCTCGGCCAGTGCCAGAGCCATCTCATTGGCAGATTCCAGCATCAGTGCCATCACAGCCTGTTCTACAGTAAAGACCTCTCCGGTTTCTGCATAGATAGTAGAGCTTCCGGCCTCAATGCCGTAGGCAGCAGCCTCGGACATAGTGAGACTGTCATTCATATCCAGATTCTCACAGACCAGCAGCGCAGTCATGATCTTGGTAATACTTGCAGGATATAGCTTATTATCTGCATTTTTGGAATACAGGACAGTGTCTGTGACTGCATCCATAAGAACAGCAGACTCTCCCTCAATATTAGGTCCTGCAGGCCAGCCCTTGATAGAGTCTGTATCTGCAGCCTGGGAGTAGGTGGAGGAATGCTCCGGTGCAGCCGTAACCTGTGCAGCTGTATTTTCCGATGCATAAATAATTCCCGGCTGGGAAAAAAGAAGTCCTCCGCAGAGAAGGGCAGACATGCCCTGCTTTATGATTTTATAAAAATTTCCTCTAAACATATGAAGTGTAATCCTTTATCTGATAAACAATAGTGTTACTGTTCGTTCCTGACAGCATATTTTACCCCATTATATCATTATTTACAACGTCTGTGTAAAATTAAATGATTGTATTTTTATTAATTACTAGGTAACTATAAATATAAGAAAAAACACTTGACATCCTGAAAAATAAGCCCTTATAATAAACTTCATGGAAATGCTGCGGTTTACCATGCCGCGGCCATAATAACCACAAAGACAAAGATGGAGACAGTAACCTGTAGAGGAAAGCAGCAGCGAGCCGGAGATGGTGGGAGTCCGGTGCAAGTAAATGCAGGAGAAGATCACTCCGGAGTTTCAGTTCCCAGGGGCACTGCGCCGTGTAAGAGCTGACGGTAATCCCCGTTAGAGGATGCATGTATCGGCAGTGACGCCCGTACCGTGTAACAGGTGGTATAACGAAAGTAGAGAAACCTTCGTCCTTTTACAAAAAGGGCGATTTTTTTATTATCAGAAGAAATAGGAGGAAACAGCTGTGTACCAGAAAGTTGATACGAATCTTAATTTCGTAGACCGTGAGAAAAAGGTCGAGGAATTCTGGAAAGAGAACCATATCTTTGAGAAAAGTATGGAAAACAGAAAAGAAGGAGAAACCTATACATTTTATGACGGACCGCCTACCGCTAACGGTAAACCACACATCGGTCATGTACTGACCCGTGTTATCAAGGACATGATCCCCAGATACCGTACAATGAAGGGCTACATGGTTCCGCGTAAAGCAGGATGGGACACCCACGGACTTCCGGTAGAACTGGAAGTAGAGAAGAAGCTGGGTCTGGATGGCAAAGAGCAGATCGAAGAATACGGTATGGAGCCATTTATCAAGCAGTGTAAAGAAAGTGTCTGGAAATACAAAGGAATGTGGGAGGATTTCTCCTCTACCGTTGGTTTCTGGGCTGATATGGAACATCCATATGTAACTTATTATGATGACTATATTGAATCCGAATGGTGGGCACTGAAAGAGATCTGGAATAAGAAGCTTCTGTACAAAGGCTTCAAGATCGTTCCTTACTGTCCAAGATGTGGTACACCTCTTTCTGCACAGGAAGTATCCCAGGGATACAAAACTGTAAAAGAACGCTCCGCAGTTGTAAGATTCAAGGTCGTTGGTGAAGATGCATACTTCCTTGCATGGACAACAACACCATGGACACTTCCATCCAACGTTGCACTCTGCGTAAACCCGGATGAGACTTACTGCAAAGTAAAAGCAGCAGACGGATATACCTATTATATGGCAGAAGCACTCCTTGACAAAGTCCTTGGCAAGCTTGCCAAAGAAGAAGGCGAGAAAGCATACGAAGTTCTGGAAACCTACAAAGGAACAGATCTGGAATACAAAGCATACGAGCCGCTTTTCGCATGTGCAGGAGAGGCAGCAGCAAAACAGAAAAAGAAAGCTCATTTCGTAACCTGTGATAACTACGTTACCATGAGTGATGGTACAGGTATCGTTCACATCGCACCTGCATTCGGTGAAGACGACAGCAGAATCGGACGTAACTATGAGCTTCCATTCGTACAGTTTGTAGACGGACAGGGTAACCTGACAAAAGAGACACCATACGCAGGCGTTTTCGTAAAGAAAGCAGACCCTATGGTCCTCACAGATCTGGACAAAGAAGGCAAGCTCTTCGATGCTCCGAAATTCGAGCATGATTATCCACACTGCTGGAGATGTGACACACCACTGATCTACTATGCAAGAGAATCCTGGTTCATCAAGATGACAGCAGTTAAGGATGACCTGATCAGAAATAACAATACAATCAACTGGATCCCTGAGAGCATCGGTAAAGGACGTTTCGGCGACTGGCTTGAAAACGTTCAGGACTGGGGTATCAGCCGTAACCGTTACTGGGGAACTCCACTGAACATCTGGCAGTGTGAATGCGGACATATGCATTCCATCGGAAGCCGTCAGGAATTATTCGAGATGAGCGGTGATGAGAAAGCCAAGACAGTAGAGCTTCACCGTCCATACATCGATGAGATCACACTGAAGTGTCCGGAGTGCGGTGGAGAAATGCATCGTGTACCGGAGGTTATTGACTGCTGGTTCGACTCAGGAGCAATGCCTTTCGCACAGCATCATTATCCATTTGAAAACAAAGAATTATTTGAGCAGCAGTTCCCTGCAAACTTTATCTCCGAGGCAGTAGACCAGACTCGTGGATGGTTCTACTCACTCCTTGCAGAATCCACACTGCTCTTCAACAAAGCACCATACAAGAACGTAATCGTTCTGGGACATGTCCAGGATGAGAACGGACAGAAGATGAGTAAGTCCAAAGGAAACGCAGTTGACCCATTTGACGCACTGAACAAATACGGCGCAGATGCCATCAGATGGTACTTCTACATCAACAGTGCACCATGGCTTCCCAACCGTTTCCATGGCAAGGCAGTAGTAGAGGGACAGCGTAAATTCATGAGCACACTGTGGAACACTTACGCATTCTTCGTATTATATGCAGATATCGATAACTTCGATCCGACCAAATATGAACTGAACTATGACCAGCTTCCTGTTATGGACAAATGGCTGCTCAGCAGATTAAACACAACAGTTCAGGCTGTAGACAATGATCTGGCAAACTACAAGATCCCGGAAGCAGCAAGAGCACTTCAGGAATTTGTAGATGAGATGAGTAACTGGTATGTAAGAAGAAGTCGTGAACGTTTCTGGGCAAAGGGAATGGAGCAGGATAAGATCAATGCTTACATGACTCTGTACCATGCACTGGTAACTATTGCCAAGACAGCAGCTCCGATGATCCCGTTCATGACAGAAGATATCTATCAGAACCTGGTAAGAAGCGTGGACAAAGATGCTATTGAAAGTATCCATCTCTGCGACTTCCCAACTGTAAACGAAGCATGGATCGACAAAGATCTGGAAGCAGACATGAAAGAGCTTCTGGAGATCGTAGTTCTGGGACGTGCCTGCAGAAATACAGCAAACATCAAGAACCGTCAGCCGATCGGAACCATGTATGTAAAGGCTGAGAAGAAAATGAGCGAATTCTACACAGATATCATCGCAGACGAACTGAATGTAAAAGAAGTGAAATTTGCAGATGACGTAGAATCCTTTATCTCTTACAGCTTCAAACCACAGCTCCGTACAGTAGGACCAAAATACGGTAAACTCCTTGGCGGAATCAGACAGGCTCTCACAGACATCAATGGAACAGCAGCAATGAACGAGTTGAGAAGCAACGGCGTCCTGAAACTGGATATCAATGGAAACGATGTAGAGCTTACAGAAGAAGACCTTCTTATTGAAACAGCACAGACAGAAGGCTATGTATCCGAATCTGACGGTGAAACATCCGTAGTCCTGGATACCAACCTGACACCTGAACTGATCGAAGAGGGATTCGTACGTGAGATCATCAGCAAGATCCAGACCATGCGTAAGGAAGCTGGCTTTGAGGTGATGGATAAGATCACAGTTTACGCTGACGGAAATGACAAGATCCAGGATGTCATGAAAGCACACGAAGACGAGATCAAGTCCGAAGTACTTGCAGACGAAATGGTATTTGGCGAGACCGATGGTTATGTGAAAGAATGGAATATTAATAAAGAAGCTGTAACCATGGGTGTTAAGAAACTGTAATCCTAAGTGTTAAGAGCTTGTAAAACATTGTGCTTTTCCCATGCACACCTACAAAAAAATATTACAAATTTCGGCAATTATACAGATGACAGCTTGTCTAAAAAAGAGTATCATACTTTTGGATAAACTGATTTCAGAGAGAAAATTGGAGGCAGAGGATTCTCTGCCCCCAATTTGTTACTACTCACAGAGTAAACAGCAACGGAACTACACTACGGGAGGTATAAAATGACAAACGAAATGTTCAAGAAAGAGGCATTTAAAAAAAGTGTCAAAGACAATGTAAAATTCCTCTATCGAAAAACAATTGAAGAAGCTACACAGGAGCAGATTTTCCAGGCTGTAAGCTACACAGTCAAGGACGTTATCATTGACAACTGGCTGGAAACACAAAAAGCATATGCCGAACAGGATCCAAAGATCGTATACTACATGTCTATGGAATTCCTTATGGGACGTGCCCTGGGCAACAATCTCATCAACCTTTGCGGATACGGTGAAGTAAAAGAAGCTCTTGAAGAGCTGGGCTTTGACCTGAACTGCATCGAAGACCAGGAACCGGATCCAGCACTTGGAAACGGTGGTCTGGGAAGACTGGCTGCATGCTTCCTTGATTCTCTGGCAACATTAAACTATGCTGCATATGGCTGTGGAATCCGTTACCATTACGGAATGTTCAAACAGCAGATCAAAGACGGCTACCAGATCGAGGTACCGGACAACTGGCTGAAAAACGGCTATCCTTTCGAACTCCGTCGTCCGGAATATGCCAAGGAAGTACACTTCGGCGGCTATGTAAGAGCAGAGTACGATCCTGAAAAGGGCGCTACCAGATTTATCCACGAAGGATACCAGGCAGTAAAAGCCATTCCTTATGATATGCCTATTACAGGTTATGACAATGATGTGGTAAATACTCTCCGTATCTGGGATGCAGAGCCTATCGTAGACTTTGAGCTGGATTCCTTTGACAAGGGTGACTACAAGAAAGCAGTAGAACAGGAGAACCTTGCCCGCAATATCGTAGAGGTTCTTTATCCAAACGACAATCATTATGCAGGTAAAGAGCTGAGACTGAAACAGCAGTACTTCTTTGTATCTGCCAGCCTTCAGGCAGCAATAGCTAAATATAAGAAGAAACACAATGACATTCATAAATTATATGAAAAAGTAACCTTCCAGATGAACGATACCCATCCGACAGTAGCAGTAGCTGAGTTAATGCGTATCCTCATGGACGAAGAGGGACTTGGCTGGGACGAAGCATGGGAGATCACAACCAAATCCGTTGCTTACACCAACCATACCATCATGTCCGAGGCACTTGAGAAATGGCCAATCGAGCTGTTCTCCAGACTGCTTCCACGTGTATACCAGATCATCGAGGAGATCAACCGCCGTTTCATCGCAGAGATCCAGGCAAAATATCCTGGCAACTATGAGAAGATCAAAAAGATGGCGATCATCTATGACGGACAGGTGAAGATGGCACATCTGGCAATCGCAGCAGGTTACTCTGTAAACGGCGTTGCCCGTCTGCACACAGAAATCCTTAAGAATCAGGAGCTGAGAGACTTCTATGAAATGATGCCGGAGAAATTCAACAACAAGACCAACGGTATCACCCAGAGACGTTTCCTCCTTCATGCAAACCCCCTTCTGGCAGACTGGATCACAGAGCATATCGGACCGGACTGGATCACAGACCTGTCCCAGTTAAAGAAACTGAAGGTTTATGCAGATGATGAAAAGGCACTCCAGGAATTCATGAATATTAAATTCAAGAATAAAGAGCGCCTGGCTAAATACATCCTGGAACACAATGGGGTAGAGGTAGACCCTCATTCCATCTTTGATGTACAGGTTAAGAGACTCCATGAGTACAAACGTCAGCTGTTAAATATCCTCCATGTAATCTATCTGTACAACCAGATCAAAATGCATCCGGAAATGGAATTCTATCCAAGAACCTTTATCTTCGGTGCAAAAGCATCTGCAGGCTATGCTACAGCAAAGAAGATCATCAAACTGATCAACTCCGTGGCAGATGTGGTAAACAACGATGCTTCTATTAATGGAAAGATCAAAGTTGTATTTATTGAAAACTACCGTGTATCCAACGCAGAGATCATCTTTGCGGCAGCAGATGTATCCGAACAGATCTCTACAGCCAGCAAGGAAGCTTCCGGTACAGGTAATATGAAGTTCATGCTCAACGGTGCACCTACACTGGGAACCATGGACGGTGCCAACGTAGAGATCGTAGAGGAAGTAGGTGCAGAAAACGCATTTATCTTCGGTTTAAGCTCCGATGAAGTTATCAACTATGAAAACAACGGCGGCTATGATCCAAACGTGATCTACAACACAGACGAAGAAATCCGCCAGGTACTGATGCAGCTCATCAACGGAACCTTCTCCAGCGATACAGAGCTCTTCCGCGACCTGTACGATTCCCTGCTCACCAACAAGAACACAGACAGAGCAGACCGCTACTTCATTCTTGCAGACTTCCGCTCCTACGCAGACGCTCAGAAGCGCGTAGAAGAAGCATACAAAGATGAAAAAGGCTGGGCAAA
>CAKRYE010000036.1 GCA_934426285.1 uncultured Blautia sp. | reverse complement strand
ATATTCGAGTGCTGTCCCTGAGACATTTCCGGAATTAGTTCTTCAACCACGACATATAGCATAGCTCCTGCTGCAAACCCTGCAAGTGCACATTGCAGTAACTTGCTAAGTGTTTTTCTCATAAAAAACACGCATGCTGCACCTAGCGTTGTTCCAACAAATGGAATCAGTATACCTTCAAAAACATTCATTAGCATTATGTATACCCCTGTTTCTTTGGTTATATCGAACATTGTATTCCTCCTAAGTCCACTTGGCCTCCGAGTTTGTTGTAACTAATTATATCTTCTTTTGCATCAAAATTCAATTCACCTCTTTGCCATTTTCAAGCCTCCGAATTGTAGTATTAGTAGAGGGGAAAACGAGGGAAGGGTTACGGTAGCAAGCACAGCCAGCGAGTACCCACTGGCGGATTTTGTGTTTAGGGGGACCCCTGCCCCTAAACACAAAAATTGCTTGCTGGGATAGTTCCAGATTCTTATGAGAAACGGAGGCAAAGCGGAATGGCAAATCGGAAACGGAACATCCAGATGAAGTTCTGGGTGACGGAGGAGGAGAAGCGGCTCATCGACGAGAAGATGGCCCAGCTTCCCACAAAGCGGTATGAGGCATACCTGCGGAAAATGGCGATTGACGGATACATCATCCAGGTGGACACCACCGACATCAAGGAGATGACAAAGGCCCTGGGCTCCATCGGCCGGAACATCAGCCAGATCGCCAAGAAGATGAACGCCGGGGGCCCTGCTTATCAGGCCGATATGGAGGAGATACGGGAGAGATTGGAGCAGATATGGCAGTTACAAAGACGCATCCTATTAAGTCAACGCTGAAAGCGGCCATCGACTATATCTGCAATCCAGACAAGACGGATGGGAAGCTTCTGGTGTCCTCCTTCAGCTGCACCGCGGAGACCGCCGACATTGAATTTGTATGGACCCGCCGCCATGCCATCGATAGCTCTCCCGCTCCCGCACCCCGGCGCAGATACTGTCAACGCCATCCTTGCAGATCCGGGCCAGCCCCTTGGTGGTATAGTCCCACCCCTCCGGCAGGGAGAGCATGAGGGAGAGAAGGCCCTTCGCTTTCAGCGAGAGCGACTTGTCCCGCAGGTGATGGTTGGACATCACCGTGTAATCGCGGATTTTCTCAATGCGGAATACCGCCATGTTGGATACCTCCTTCCTTCGGTTTTGAAAAGTGTTCGTTTCGGCGGGTTTGCGCCCCTGTATCGCCGCCCACAGGCGAAAAATAAGGGGATTTCCCACCCGTTTTCATACAGTTTTGCGTGCCCCCGGCAGGGCATAAAAAAACGCCACAGGTTTGTGTTACCCATGGCGTTGCCCCGGCAGATGGCCGGTCTGTATTCAGTTATATGGTCACGGGACGGAGGCCCCGATTGACGGGTGCTGTACCCATATCTCGGCATTTCGTGGTCTTTCAGCGTGTCAAGTCTCACTCAACAGTAGTAAAATCGTAGTAAATGAGGTGGTTTTGACCTGTCTGAAATACCCGTGGATACAGTGCTTTCAAGGGATAATCAGATTTCGGCTTGATTTTTAGGGTGACATGCTCTCGCCACTTAAATCTTACAGATTTTGAAGTGGCGGGAGCATGTCACCATTAGGGAATATTGATTCCATTTTAGCTATTAATGTTCTGGAGTAAGGAATTCATCTGCTGATATAAAAGCTCTTTGCTGGATGCTCCCAGCACAATGGATACAAAAGGTTTCCCAAAAGCATTCTGGGTTATGATCGCCAGACAGTTACCTGCAGAAGCAGTGGTTCCTGTCTTTCCGCCCAGAACCGTTACATCTTTGGGAGGGGTTGCCTCACCGGTCAGATAATGGTCTGTAGCTTCCAGACTGACACTGTGGGATTCTCCGTCAGCGCCTGTATAAGTAACAGTATACGACGGCATCTGGGTGATCTGGGTGAATTCCTTATAATTCATAGCTTCATTCAGCATCAGATAAATATCATATGGTGTTGTATAATGATTTTCATCCTGAAGTCCATGAGGATTGGTAAAATGAGTTCCCGTACATCCCAGCTGTCTGGCATAGCTGTTCATCATCTCCACAAAATTCTCTGTGGTACCGCCAACATATTCCGCAATTGCAGAAGCTGCATCATTTCCGGAATACACAAGAAGACAATGGAGCAGCTGATCCAGGGTAACCTGATCTCCGGCTACAAATCCACATACCTGGGAGCCGGCCTCCAAAGTAACATTCTCCTGTGTGATCGTAACTGTATCATCCAGCTTTCCGCTTTTTAAGGCAAGCATAGCTGTCATGATTTTTGTAATGCTGGCTGGATAGATTTTGTCATAGATCCCATTGGCATACAATACCTTATGATTACTCAGATTAAACAGAAGTCCCTTCTGTCCTTCCTCCAGAGAGGCATTTTTAATACGATCCACACTGCCCTTGGAAGAAACACAAAGCTTCTGCGCAAAGGGCTGGGCCTTCATATTTTCTTTTCCTGCCAGACTGCTGGTAAACACTTCAGAAGCCTGAAAAGCTTTTACCGGTTTGCCCAGATAAGTGCCATTTAATAAGCGGATAGCAAAAAATGCTCCTGCCGCTATCAATACCATAAGCAAAAGCAGTAATATGGTATGCCCTATGGGTTTTCGCCTTCTCTGCTTTTGTCTGGAAGGTCTCTGTGATCTGGGAAGTGCAGTTGTCTGTACCTGGGAAGCTTTCCCGGAATGTGACCCATGGACACTTCTCTCGTTTTTATATGGCCTGGCCGATTTTTTTTCATTTTTATTTCCGGCAGATGATTTTCCAAACATCATAAGTAGTCCTCTTTCCTGTCAAGCTCTTTCTTCATAATTTCTTTATTATATGCGCTGCTCTGAAGTCCAACGTTAAGAACAAGCCCCATACCAATATACAGACTGACCAGAGAGGTAAGTCCATAGCTTACAAAGGGAAGAGGTGTTCCTGTATTCGGTGCCATTCCTGTAGCAACACAGATATTGATAAAACTTTGCAGGGCAATCAGCCCTCCCATTCCACAGCACAGGATTTTGCCGGACAGGTCCTTGGCCCGCAGGCTCATGCGGATACATTCAAAAGAAATTGCCAGAAGCAGCAGGACAATCGTTGTACATCCGATAAATCCATACTCTTCTCCCGCAACAGCAAAAATAAAGTCTGTCTGGTTTTCGGAAACAAAATTACCTTCATTTACAGATGCCGTACTGTCATCTCCGCTGATTCTCTTTCCAACCAGTTCTCCGGATGCGATAGCTGTCTTGGAGTTCTTCTGCTGTTCAATATTATCAGAATACTCCTCGTTTTCCGGATATAAGAAAGACATGATACGTGATCTCTGGTAATCCTTCAGCAGCTTCTGATCCGGCTGAACCACAATAGACAGAAAGATGATCAGAAGAGGAACGGAAATTAACAGTGCTCCTCCGATGATTTTATAACTTAGACCTGCAATATATATCATCATACAGAAGATCACAATAACAGTAAGGGTATTTTTTAAATCCGGCTGTTCCAGAATAAGTACAAGAGGAACAGCCAGTAATCCTGCTGAAGCAGCAAGTGTCTTCAGAGTGTTCAGATTCTCTTCATGATCCATGAAAAATTTTGCGAAAAAGACGATCAGAATAATTTTGGACAACTCTGTAGGCTGAAAACGAAAAGAACCGATTCCGATCCATCGGGCAGCTCCATTGGCACTGGAACCTGCGATTCGGACTACGATCAGCATGATGATATTAAATCCATACATAAACCACTGGAAATTCATAATCCAGGAATAATCCATCAAAGATAAGATCACCATAATGATCAGTCCGAGAATTACTCCTGCAAACTGTTTGGACTTAAGATCTTCTGCGGCAGTTCCTACCAGTGTAACACCGATAAGGCTGACGGCCAGCAGAAATATAATAAGTCTGAAATTGTAAAATCGTAATTTATACTGCTTTAACATTTTATCTGTCCTTTTTATCCAGAACAGGAACGTACACATAGAGCACAGCCGGCTCCTGGGTAATCTTTAATTTTACCTGTTCTTCCTCTATGGTTAAATATTTCTTTACTGTGTGTATCAGATCACTTTTCAGCATCTGCATCATTTGCGGAGAGCAGTCAATCCTCTCAGACAACAGAAGAAGCTTCATTCTGTCCCTGGCATATCCGGCGGAGCGTTTCTTTTCTCTGAAAAAAGCTTTCACACGGAGTCCCTCCTTCCAGATATTTTATTTCCGAAACATGTTACCGATTTTCCTGAAGAAACTCTTTCTCTCAGCAATGTTCATAAATGGTACATTTTCACCTATGATGCGCTGACAGATATTTCTGTACTCTTCTTCTGCCTGGGAAGATTTTCCTGAAAGAGGTTCCCCCTGATTGGTAGCTATCACGATCTGTTCATCATCCAGAATGGTTCCGATCAGATCCACAGCAAGGATTTCCGTTACATCCTCCACGGACATCATATCTCCCCTGGCGATCATATCCGGCCGGAGCCGATTGATGATCAGCTGTATATCCCTGATATCATTTGCTTCCAGAAGTCCTATGATACGGTCTGCATCTCTGATGGCAGATACTTCCGGTGTAGTTACAACCAGTGCCCTGTCCGCTCCTGCTATGGCATTCTTAAATCCCTGCTCAATTCCCGCAGGACAGTCCAGCAGGATATAGTCAAACTCTTCCCGCAGATCATCTGTAAGCTTAATCATCTGTTCCGGGGAAACGGCACTTTTATCCTTAGTCTGTGCAGACGGCAGCAGAAAAAGATTGGGATGACGTTTGTCCTTGATCAGAGCCTGACGCAGACGGCAGTTTCCGCCGATCACATCTACCAGATTATAAACAATCCGGTTCTCAAGTCCAAGGACTACATCCAGATTGCGCAGACCGATATCCGTATCAACCACTACAACCTTTCTGCCAAGCATGGCAAGACCTGTTCCAATGTTAGCGACAGTGGTGGTTTTTCCCACTCCGCCTTTCCCGGAAGTAATTACAATGGCTTCACTCATAGTTTGTTTTCCTCCTGATCGATAGGCTTCCATACTCCTGGTATTTTTCTTTTGATGCTTAGTCGTTTGAAGTATCACTGGTATCACTGGAAGCAACACCTGTAAGGATGTTTCCTTCATCAGTCAGTTCAAAAATGTATTTAAAAATATCAGCTGCTGCCAGACACGCATTTCCTGATGTATAACCATTTTCAATACGTACGGCAATTGCATACTGGGGATCAGTGGAAGGTGCATATCCCACAAACATACCATGGTTCGGATGGTAGACACCATCTACCTCGGCAGTACCTGTTTTTCCGGAAACATCCATTCCCAGGCCATCAAACTGTTTGTGAGTCTGGACCACACGGTACATTCCGTCATGGATATCCGCCCATACACTGGAATCCACATCCAAAGTATTGATCACATCAGGCTCGTATTCTTTCAGGGTATTTCCCCTGGAATCTGTCAGTTTACCCAGAAGTGTCAGATCATATACATTCCCACTGGTGGCAATCGCTGTGGCATACCTTGCCAGCTGACTGGTGGTATAGGCATTGGTACCCTGTCCGATATAAGAAGGTACAGCCAGAGAATCTGACACATGGGGAGAAGATTCTGTGATCTCTATTCCGGTCTTCTGATCCAGACCGATCAAAGATGCATACTTCTGAAGAACTGCGAGACTCCGGTTTTCAGAGAAATTACCTTCCCCATCTTGTCCAAGCTTAAAACCAACCATATTGAAATAATAGTTACAGGACTGCTCAATGGCCTCCCTGATCTCGATCGGACCATGCCCGTTAATATTCCAACAGTTGATCGGTGGAGTTACCAGGTCAAAGGAACCTGTACATTCAATATAAGTACTGTCATCGATCACACCCTCTGACATGCCTGCAATGGTTGATAAAATCTTAAAGGTAGAACCGGGAGCTGTGGTCTGCTGTGTCGCTTTGTTGAAAAAGGGACTGGACTGATCCGTGGAAAGCTTGGCATAATAATCAGTATCCATATCATTTACCAGCAGATTGTTGTTATAACCCGGATAAGAAACACAGGCCAGCACATCTCCGGTTTTGACATCTGTGATCACTGCTGATGCAGAACATGGCTCCAGCGCCAGCTGTGCCGGCTCGATTTCCAGAGTATATATCTTATTAACCATAAAATCATAGGCTGTCATTGCACCTGATGCCAGAGAATCATACATTCCGTCATCCTTTGAGAGAATTCCCTGGTCATAGAGTACCAGACAGATCTCTCTGCCGGAAATAGTATCCTCCTGGAGCATATACTTATACAGCAGTTTGGAAAAGCTGTTATCTGTCTTCAGATAGTTAATGATATAATCTGTAAGAGCCTTATATGCTTCCTCAGAATCCAGATATTCTCCCTCAGATGAAATCTTGGAAATATCAATCCAGTTCTGTCCTGTTGCATAGGTCAGGTAATCCTTCAGACTGATGCTTTCATCCTGACTCCATGCCTTATAAGTAGCGTCAGCAGTATCAATGGCATTTTTTGAAATTACACCCAAAGTATCCCGCAACAGATCATTACAGATATAAGTGAGATATTCCTGAACCTGATCATTCTCATCCTTTAGTGCAGGAGGATTCTCCTCTGTCAGTCTGTTTGTTATTATATCAAATACCTGCTGCTGTTTTTGCTGAAATTTGGCATATAAATTTTTTTCTGTATCAGAAGCCGTATCCTCACTAAATTTCCGGATATCGATCACACTGTTGGAAATCAGAGCATTGTATACATCATAAATCGGAATTTTAATCTGTGCCGCATTATTAACGCTATAGTCATAGGTTTTTGTGGCCTCTATCTTGGAAAGAAGAATACCTGCAACTCTTTGCTTCAGGATCTGATAGATCGCAGACTGCCATTTACTGTCCACTGTCAGGTATACATCATTTCCTGCCACAGGCTCCACACGTGTGGAATCATCAATTTTCAGAACCTTACCAAGATTGTCTACTGTGACAGTCTCCTCACCATCTGTACCCTGCAGAGTTGTTTCCATATATTTTTCGATGCCAACCTTACCTACAATGGCATCATTGGCATATTCCGGATTCTTCTTACGCAGTTCCGTCAATTCCTCTGAAGAAGCACGTCCTGTATATCCCAGGATCGGTCCCAGACTTGGATCATCAATATACTTGCGGACAGAATCCTCTACAATATCAATTCCCTGAAGCTCTGTCTGATTTTCCTTGATTGCTGCCACAGACTGCTCACTTACATTGGTGGCAATGGTTACAGCCATATATTTTTTGAAACTGTTGGTACTCAGCTCATAGCGCATGATCGCCAGATCCAGGATCTCCTGTTTGGAAAGCTCCTCAGGAAGATCATAAGCTTCCAGCTCCTCCTTGGTATAGGCATCTTCTCCGTACAGGGCAATGGAAAACCCACTTTTTCCGGTAAGATATTCCATCATTTCATCTGCAGTTGCAGATTTTTGTTTCGCAGTCAGGTTATCGATCAGAGCCTGTCCGTAAATATCAGCCCTGAAACGATCCAGGGTAAAGCCCTCATCCACATCAAAAACATAATTGCCGCCGTCATCCAGCACAATATGGAAATCACGGCTGATGGAATCTCCGTTATGTTCCAGGATCTTGAGAACCCGGTAGGCAACACCGTTCAGGGTAAGATTCTTCTGCCTGGTGGTATCATAAGTTCCGTTATCCTCAAAAGTCACAGAATAAGCCAGAACATTGGAAGCCAGTTCCTCTCCGTTTCTGTCAAAAATATTTCCGCGGGTGCTGTTGATGGCACGTTTTTTGGTAATACGGGATTCAAATTTGCTGATGTAATCCTGCCCCTGAATGATCTGCAGTTCAAAAAGCTGCTTCACCAGGATACCGGACATGAGAACAAATACTACAACAAGTACGGTTGTCCTTTTTATTCGTATTTTCTTTATAAATCTTTTTATTTTAGTACCCAAATAGACTCACTTTCTTTCTTTAACGGACTCATCAGGTGATAGTTAATATAGTAAAAAACCCGATAAACAATCAGTGTCAGAATAATCGTATAAAATGTTTCCGGCAAAATGATCCTGCTGAGATAGGTCCCAAGTCCAAGCCTGCCGCGAAGCAGAAACTGCAATGCATACACAGCCAGTCCATACAGGATATCACCTGCACCGGCCAGAAATATGGGAACCTTTACATCATCATCATAACAGATCCTGTGTGCATATCCGCTTAAAAAACCAATATACATATAAATCAGTGCATAGAACCCAAAAACAGATCCATAAAACATATCCACCAGAAAACCGCAGAAAAATCCCGTCCACATTCCGCTTTTTCTGCCTCTCATCAGACCCATGGAAATGCACAGGATCAGGATCAGATTAGGAGTGATCGATCCAATGGCAATCCTGGATATAACTGTACTCTGGAGAAGGAAACATATGAGAATAGTAAAAAACAGAGTAATCTTACTCTTCATTAACAGAATCCCCCTTATTCACTGTGATTACCAGCACATCCTTCAGATGAGCGAAATCTACCGGTGTAACGATGGTTCCATTCTTTGTCAGGTTATTGCTGTCCTGGGAAATCTCACTGATATATCCGATAAACAGTCCCTCCACATATTTCTCGCTGATATTGGAGGTAACAACACGTTCTCCCACTGTAACCTTATTATCCTGGTCATACAGCTGGCTGAAGCTTAGCTTTCCCTCATCGATCAGTTCAAGATCTCCCTCAACCACGCAATTGTCCTGTGTACTCACAGTCATTGCACTGACATTACTGCTGTCGTCAATAATGGAACGCACAGTTGCCCAGTGAGCTCCCACCTCTGTGACGATCCCCACCAGTCCTTTTCCGGCAATAACATTGTTATCTACCCGGATTCCGTCTGAAGTTCCCTTGTTGATCATAAAAGTATCATACCAGTTGCCCGGATCCTTGGAAATGATCCTGGCAGCAACCTTGGGATATTCTGTATACTGCTGATCCAGGTCATACAGCTGTTCCAGTCTTACCAGCTCCGTCTGATCCTGGATCAGTTTATTATTCTGTTCTGTCAGGCTGTCCACCTGGGACTGAAGCTTTTCATTTTCCGCAAGAATCTCCTCTTTATCCTTCATTCGGTCTGAAATCCCGCTGAAAACAGAACTGATATGATTAATACTGTTTTCAAAGGGAACAATGATCATCCCTGCTGCCTCCTGAAGAGGCACTGTCGTTACCCCTGATGCAAAGGTGGCAACAATACAGCTGACACAGAAAATAGTCATAATCGCCAACAGATGTTTACTTTTTAAGTGAATTCTGATTCGTACTTTCTTTTTCAGGTTTTTCATGATATACCCCTAAAAATTTATAATTTTCTCTGCTTCACAGGCATTGCCCATTTACGCAGTTCTTTGTTCTTAATGATCTTTTCCAGACCTGAAACTGCTGATTTCTCATACAGATCTGACATATTAAAGGTAAAACCAGTATAGCTTGCCAGATATTTGTCCAGATAGGGAAGCCTGGTGCTGCCTCCGGTAATATAAATTCCCTGTTTCGCAATATGATAGGAAATCTGAGGAGGAATACGCTCCAGAAAGGTTTTCATTTCGGAAGCGATCTCATTTACACAGTTCATGATCCCGTCATTTACCACATAAGAAGAAATTACTTCTTCTCTGGGAAGTCCGGAAATACAGTCAATACCAACTACCTTACGTACACCCTTTCTCTGGTCGCTGAGCCGCCCCATAACCATTTTCAGTCTTTTGGCTGTACGTGTTCCCAGCTGAAGATTGTACCGTTTGCGGATCTCCGTGCATATGGATTCATTCATCTGTCTGCCCCCGATAGGTATCTTTTTGCTGATAATGATCCTTCCTCCGGTGATGATGGACATCTCTGTACTCTGTGCACCCATATTTACCACCATATTTCCGGTGGGATCATCCAGATCCACTCCCATGGCTAACGCATCTGCAATGGGAGATTCTACCATATAGACACGGTTTTTACGCAGCCAGTATCCATTGGCCACATTAAAATATGCCCGTTTCTCAACAGCTGTCATATCCAGAGGAACCGTAAAAAACATTACAGATCCTACTCCAAGAATATGATCGATCCTGCGTATCATACTGTACAGCACGATCTCCTGCAGTTCCAGATTGGCGATCATTCCAAAAGACATGGGTGAACACACCGAAACCTCTGCCGGAGACTTCTCAAACATCTCATAGGCTTCGTTGCCCACAGCAATGATCTTATGCCCTCTGGATGCGATCATGTTTTTTTCTATATAACTTTTGTTTTTAAATAATGAATAGACCTTTACAGAGCTGCTGCCCAGATCTATTCCGTATGTTTTTTCAAACAGCATATATCTGCCCCTTTATCCTGTACATTCATCCCACAGACCGGTTTCCCTGAAACTGCAGTATCGCTGGTCTCCGATCACAATGTGGTCCAGAAGATGTATGCCCAGTAATTCCCCTGCCTGATAAATCCTGGCAGTGATCTCCATATCCTCCTGGCTGGGAGTTGGGTCCCCGCTGGGATGATTATGGATCAGGATCAGGCTGACTGCATGATAACGCAATGCCTCCAGATAAATTTCTCTGGGTGTAACCAGTGATCCGGTTACCGTTCCCCTGGTCAGCACCTTATCTCCAAGAAAATGTCCTTTTACATCAGACATCATGCAAAGTACAAGCTCCTGTTCCTCATGGCGCAGCTGCTCCATATAATAAGCAGCAATAGAGGATGGATCATTCATTACCAGCTGCGGCCTGGCGGCTGTTCTGGCAATCCGTCTGGAAAGTTCTCCGATACATTTCAGCTGTACCGCTTTTACCTGTCCGATCCCATGAATCCTCATCAGATCCTGCAGAGATACATGGATCAGTCCTGCCAGCCCGCAATAGGCGGAATCTTCCATAAAATGTAAAATCTCCTGTGCCAGTGCCAGAGAATTCTTTCCCTGGGTACCGCTTCGCAGAATCACTGCCAGCAGCTCACAGTCACTTAATGTATTTTCACCCTGTTTGAAACACTTCTCATAAGGGCGTTGTTCTTCCGGTAAATTCTTAATAATATGATTCATAAATTCGCCAATACCGCTCTCTTAAATGCAGACGGCAAATCGCAACCTATATTCTAGCATAAAAAAGGGGAGATGTACACTCTCCCCTAGAAATTTCTATATTTTTTAGAAATGGTTTCTGCAATTTTAATCCCATCCATAGCTGCACTGGTGATCCCTCCTGCATATCCTGCGCCTTCGCCACAGGGATAAACTCCCTGTATATTGGACAGAAGTTCACTGTCACGGGTAATGCGGACCGGTGATGAGGTACGGCTCTCGATTCCGCTGAGTAATGCATCCTCCCTGTCAAAACCTGTGATCCTTTTTCCGAAAGAACGGACTCCCTCTTCAATAGAATCTCCCACTGCCTTGGGAAGAACAGAACGCACATTGGCAAGCACATATTCTCCCTTCATACAGGGAACCACTTCTCCCAGAGCAGTGCTGGGCTGATTTTTACAGTAATCCCCAAACAGCTGTACCGGGATTTTACCCTGACCAAGCTCCCAGGCTTTCCGTTCCAGCTCACGCTGAAATTCCACACCCCGCAAAGGACCTTCTCCGCCAAAATCTTCAGGAGTTACTGTAACAATCATAGCACTGTTTGCATTCCGGGAATCCCTGGCCTGATAGCTCATACCATTGACTGCCAGTCTGCCTGGTTCCGAGGAGGCATTGACTACGTATCCTCCGGGACACATACAGAAGGAGTAAACCCCTCTTCCGTTTTCACACTTATGGGTTACCTTGTAGGCAGCTGCACCCAGAAATTCATTCTCTTCCTCACCATAAAGATCCATATTGATCATGGACTGGGGATGCTCAATGCGCAGACCCACAGCAAAAGCTTTGGGTTCCAGGTAAAGTCCGCGGCGGTAAAGCATTTCAAAGGTATCTCGGGCACTATGTCCTACAGCCAGCACACATACCTGGGCAGGAATGATTTCCCCGTCATTCACTTGGATTTCCTTTAATGCGCCCTTCTCAAAATGGAGATCTGTTACTTTGGCGCGAAAACGGAAACTTCCTCCCATCGTCTCAATATCATGGCGCATTTTCTCCACGATCCCGATCAGTACATCAGTACCCAGATGAGGCTTCTGCTGATAAAGGATTTCCTCCGGTGCCCCGGCCTCCACAAAGCGCTTCAGAACCTCATGATTTCTTCCATAAGGATCTTTAACCAGGGTATTTAATTTGCCGTCAGAAAAGGTTCCTGCTCCACCCTCTCCGAACTGCACATTGGAATCCGGATCAAGAATACCGTTTTTCCAGAAATTTTCTACTGTTTTCTGCCGTTTGTCTGCTTCTTCTCCTCTCTCAAGGATCAGGGGCTTATAGCCTGCCTTTGCCAGATACCAGCCGCAGAAAAGTCCGGCCGGACCACTGCCGATCACAACCGGCGGGCAGGAAAGTGAATCCTGCCCAGGTTCCGGAAATACATATGGCTTCTCTTTTGTTAACATAACATTGTTATTGTTAACTCTTTTTACAATTTTCTGTTCGTCCTTAATTTTTACATCAATGGTATATACAAACATTTTGTCATTTTTATGTCTGCAGTCCAGAGACTGTTTTCTGATCTCATAAGAAAAGGAAGCTGACGGACTTTTCAGAACCTTTCCGATCTTTTTTTCAAGCTGTCCCTTTGTATGGGAAACAGGAAGCTTAAGCTGTGAAATTCGAATCATAATCCATTCTCCTTAAATGTCTGCAGCTGCATGTACACCGGCTGCTGCCCCGCTGCTCCATGCCCACTGAAGATTATAACCGCCGCAGGTTCCGTCTATATCCAGAAGCTCTCCTGTAATATACAGATTCCTGCATTTACGTGATTCCATAGTACGGGAATGAATCTCCCTGGTATCCACCCCTCCGGAGCATACCTGAGCCTGGGCAAAAGAAAGACTGTCTGTTACTGTAAGGGTCAGGCTCTTAACCGCCCTCACCAGATCCTTCTGTCCGGCAAAAACCCGGATCAGCTTTTCCGGAAATAATCCAATGAGAAGTTCTCTGTCATTTTTATAGGGACAGGCTTTTTTTCCTTTCAAAAGCAGCTCCCGGAATTCATCTGCAGACAGCTCCGGCATAAAATCTAGGGTGATTTCTGCATCACGGCCTTCTTTTATATTCCGTACTGCATATCTGCTGATCTGAAACACAGGAATTCCGGAAACTCCATAATCAGTAAGCTGCAGCTCTCCCTGCTCTGAGGCAACAGGCTTCCCCTCTGAAAAAAGGGTGATTTTCCCCTCTGTACGCACCCCTGACCAGGTTTTAAAGAAATTCCCCTTACACTTCAGTGCAGTAAGTGCCGGCCATACAGGGACTATATGGTGTCCCAGCTTTTTGGCCAGTTCATAACCGCTTCCGTCAGAGCCGGAAATTGCGGAGGCTCTGGAACCATTTGCCAGGATCAGGGCATCTCCTTCGTAGTGCCATCCCTCTGTCAGCACACGAAAACCATCTGTTTGCTTTTGGACAGATACCACTTTTTCATTTGTCTTTATCTTCACTCCCAGATTTGCCGCTTCCATACACAGAACCTCAGTCACACTCTGGGCCTGGCCGCTTCTGGGATAGAGATAGCCTTTTCTGTCCAGAGGATAGATTCCCAGCTCTTTGAAAAACTCTATGGTATCAGACACAGAAAACTGAGAAAGAGCATCCTGCACAAACTCAGGATGTTCCCCCCTGTATGCATTCTCAGGCATTCCCAGATTTGTATAATTACATCTGCCATTTCCTGTAGCATTGATTTTTTTTCCCGGTTTTTCATTCTGTTCCAGAATGGTCACAGTGGCCCCATTTCTGGCTGCCATGATTCCGGCCATCAGTCCGGAAGCCCCTGCTCCCACAATGATTACATGTTTTTTCTTCATAATGATCTGCTCCCGGCCCCTTCAGGCCACATAATTAGAGAGTAACCAGTTTTTTATCAACAAGCTTCTGCAGAGACATCAGTACCCCAAGCTTTGCATGCTCCCAGGTAAGTCCTCCCTGGAAATACACTGCATAAGGAGGTTTCATAGGTCCGTCTGCTGAAAGCTCAATGGAGGATCCCTGAACAAAGGCTCCTGCTGCCATAATAACCTGGCTGTCATATCCAGGCATATCCCACGGCTCCGGATCCACATAGCTGTCTACAGGTGCTGCTGCCTGGATTCCCTTGCAGAAGGCGATCAGTCCTTCCGGTGTACCAAGGCTTACTGCCTGGATAATATCCTGACGTTCTTCTGTAGAATCGGGAATTACAGGGAATCCTAATTTTTCATAAATATTTGCTGCAAATACAGCACCCTTTAATGCACCTTTGGTAACCATTGGTGCAAGGAAAAATCCCTGAAAAAAGGAACGGTTAACTCCAAGAGTTGCACCTACTTCACTGCCAAGTCCTGGGCAGGTCATTCTGTAGGAAGCGTTCTCTACACATTCTTTCGTTCCTGCAATATATCCGCCGATCGGTGCAAGCCCGCCGCCCGGGTTCTTGATCAGAGAACCTACGATCATATCTGCACCAACATCACTTGGCTCAATGGTATCTACGAACTCACCGTAGCAATTGTCTACCATACAGATCACATCTGGTTTGATACTCTTAACGAAAGCAATCAGTTCCCCGATCTGCTTTACGGAAAATGAGGGGCGTGTCTGGTATCCCTTGGAACGCTGGATCTCTACGAGACGGGTTTTCTCATTGATTGCTTTGCGGATACTGTCATAGTCAAAGGTTCCGTCTTCCAGAAGTTCTACCTGCCGATAAGTTACACCATATTCTGCAAGAGAGCCCTTTGACGGACGGATACCGATGACTTCTTCCAGAGTATCGTATGGTTTTCCGGCCGGTGCCAGAAGTTCATCTCCCGGACGGAGATTTCCGAATAAGGCAATTGCCAGTGCATGAGTTCCACATGTGATCTGCGGACGTACCAGACATGCTTCTGTGTGAAAGGTATCTGCATAAACCTTCTCAAGAGTTTCACGGCCAATATCATCATAGCCGTAACCGGAAGAGCTGCCGAAGCATTCTGCACTTACCTTGTTCTTCTGCATGGCAAGGAGAACTTTCATCTGGTTATATTCTGCAGTTTTATCAAATTTTTCAAATCTTTCTTTTAAGGATTCCTCAATTTTATGGCCGAAGTCATAAACTTCTGAGGAGATTCCCAGCTGTGCATACATTTCTTTCATAATCTTCTTATTCCTTATTTATTTTATATTTTTATCTTTCATCTGTTCGTCAAGAATTTTCTTATCTTTACAGATTTCCATCATTCTCTCAAGGATCAGATCCTCATTATAATCAAATTCATCTTTATTCATCCAGATCGTCTCTTTTTCTCTCCGAAACCAGGTCAGCTGACGCTTGGCAAAATGTCTGGTATCTCTTTTCAGGACCCGGACTGCTTCCTCCAGAGGATATTCCCCGTCCAGATATGCCAGGATTTCCTTGTACCCCAGTCCCTGCATGGAAACCATACCACGATGATATCCCCTTTTTTTCAGCTGCTCTACTTCCTCCAGAAGTCCCTCCTCCAGCATTTCATCAATACGGTCATCAATACGCTTATAGAGAAGCTCCCTGGGTACATTCAGCACAAAATAGGCCAGATTATAAGGCGTTTCATGTTCTTTCTGCTCCTGATTATGGGCAGAAATAGGGGACTGATTCTGGTGATAAAACTCCAGAGCGCGGATCACACGCTTTACATTGTTGGCATGGATTTCCTTTGCACTGACAGGATCCACTTCCTCCAGCATGCTGTGCAGATAATCATTTCCTTTTTCTGCTGCCAGCTGCTCCAGTTCCCTGCGGTAGCCATCTTCCTGCTCTGCCTGAGTAAAATCAATATCCTTTGTGACTGCCTGTATATAAAATCCCGTTCCTCCTACCAGGATTGGAACTTTACCCTTTGCATATATTTCTTCCATAGCCGCTTTTGCCATCTGCTGGAATTTCACTATATGAAATTCTTCCTCCGGCAGCAGCTCATCTACCAGATAATGTTTCACTCCCTGCATTTCCTCCGGCCGGATCTTGGCAGAACCGATATCCATATATTTATAGACCTGCATGGAGTCTGCAGAAATGATTTCTCCGTTTACTGCCTTTGCAAGCGCAATGGAAAGATGTGTTTTTCCTGCTGCCGTCGGCCCTGTGAGAACGATCAGTGGCTTCTTCATTTTCAACTCTCCCTTTTTGTCAGATACTTTTATTATACGATACGCTTGAATTTCTTTTCAAGCTCTGTTTTAGTCATGGAAATAATGGTTGGTCTTCCGTGAGGACAATGATAGGGATTATCCAGCGTGAGAAGTTCATCGATCAGTGCGTCTGCCTCCTGGGTAGACATCTGATGATTGCCCTTTACTGCCGCTTTACATGCCATAGTAGCAAGTCTGGAAGCAAAAATCCCAAGAGGATCCTTATCTTTCTCAGAGGCAAGATTGTCGAGCATTTCCAGAAAAAGTTCTTCTTCTTCAAGGCCATACAGATTGGCCGGGACTGCATTGATACAGTATTCTTTACCGCCGAAGGGTTCAATCTCAAATCCAAAATCTTCGAAATACTTACGGTTAGCTTTGAGAATGGACTCTTCCTGAAGATTCAGGGATACAATCAACGGCGGACTGAGATACTGAGATTCTATCGTCTGTTCACGAAACCTTTTTACAAAACGTTCGTAATAGATTTTTTCATGTGCAGCATGCTGGTCGATAATAAAAAATTTATCCTCAAACTGCACCAGCCAGTAGGTATCAAAAATCTGCCCGATCAGCTTGTGGCGGCTGCGGGATTCCGGAGCCAGCAGTTTTTCCTCAAACAATTCCAGCTGCTGTGGCCTGATTTCTTCTGATATGACATTTTTGTTTTGTTCTATCTGTTTTCTGTTTCCTTCTAAATCCACAGCAGTCTTCAGATATTCTGCAGTTTTCTGTTCTGCAATTTCCTGCTTTGTCTCTGAAAATACCGGTTGTTCTTCATTCTTTTTATCGCTTAGTGTTCCCTCAAAAAGCTGTTCCTCTGCCTTGGTAAGAGGATCCCTGGTCTGATAGATCTGCTGTTCACGCACTGCCTGTTCTGCCATTGTAACAGTTCCTCGTGGAAGTGCAGTATGCTCAGAAACCCTGGAAGCTGTATTTGCAGTCTGTGGACGATACTCCGGAATTTCAGCCCGACGTCTGGTTTCAAATGGCTCCGGTACATCCCCCGGTTTTACCACAGACTGCTGTTTCTTTACCGGTTCTTCTTTTCCAAAAGGTACTGTCTGGATCATTTCTCTTGTGGTAAGAGCCCTGTGGACTGTCTCGTAAACTGCATCATAAACTTCTGTTCCTCTTGCAAACCGCACCTCCATCTTGCTTGGATGCACATTTACATCCAGATCATTTCCCTCCATCTGAATATGAAGAGAAACAAAGGGAAACTTATGCTGCATGAGAAAACCCTTATAGGCGTCCTCTATCCCCTTTGCAATAATCCGGTTCTTTACAAAACGTCCGTTAATATAATAATTCTCAAAGGTACGGTTACCTCTGGAAATCTCCGGTTTTCCCACAAAACCCTCAATCTTCATGAAATCATTCTCGTAGGATACCTCAAGAAGTGCTTTGGTGATATCTCTTCCGTATATATTATAGATCACATCTTTTACATTGTAATTTCCGGAAGTATGAAGCTTCACCTGTTTATTCTGGATATATTTAAAAGAAATCTCAGGATGGGACAATGCCAGCTGCTCCATCAAAGTGCTGACATAATTTCCCTCCGTAGTATCTGATTTCAGGAACTTGCTTCTGGCAGGTGTATTGTAAAAAAGGTTTCTCACCAGGAAAGTAGTTCCTTCCGGTGCTCCCATATCCTCTAAAGACTCCTGTACACCACCGTTGATCACATAACGGACGCCGCTTAATGCAGATGGGGTTTTTGTGATCAGTTCCACCTGTGCAACAGCAGCAATACTGGACAAAGCCTCACCGCGAAATCCAAGAGACGCAATGTGTTCCAGATCCTCAACCTTCTCAATCTTACTGGTGGCATGACGCAAAAATGCCAGGGGTACCTGATCTCTTTCCATACCCCCGCCATTATCTGTGATACGTATCATCTTTTTGCCGCCGTCTGTGATCTCCACTGTTACAGCAGTTGCTCCTGCATCAATTGCATTCTCCACAAGCTCCTTCACAATGGAGGACGGACGTTCCACTACCTCACCGGCAGCGATCTTATCTATGGTCTGCTGGTCTAATACTGCAATTTTTCTCAACTTTTATCACCATCTGTTCTTAATCTTGTTCTGCAGGTTATAAAGTGTATTCATTGCCTCGATAGGAGTCATATTCCCCATATCAAGACCTTTGATCTCATCAATGATATCGTTATCCTTAACTGTATCGAACAGAGACATCTGTGCCATATCCATCTGATCGTATACAGGCTTTTTCTTTTTCGCAGATGTCAGGTCTTTTACTGCTGCCGTAATATCCGCATCACTGAGTTCCTCCACCAGTTCCTTTGCTCTCTGGATCACAGAATCCGGAACACCGGCAAGCTTGGCAACCTGGATACCATAACTTTTGTCTGCGCCGCCCTGGACGATCTTACGCAGAAATACAATATCGTCCCCTTTTTCCTTGACAGCGATACAGTAGTTATTGACTCCCGGAATCTTGCCCTCCAGTTCAGTAAGCTCATGGTAATGAGTGGCAAATAATGTTTTGGCACCGCAGAGCTTGGTATTGCTGATATGCTCGATCACCGCCCAGGCAATGGCAAGGCCGTCAAAGGTACTGGTACCACGTCCGATCTCGTCCAGGATCAGAAGACTTCTGGAAGTGGCATTTCTCAGAATATTCGCAACCTCTGTCATTTCCACCATAAAGGTACTCTGACCGCTTGCCAGATCATCCGATGCGCCCACACGGGTAAAGATCCTGTCAACAATGCCAATATTTGCCTTCTCCGCCGGAACAAAGCTTCCGATCTGTGCCATCAGTACGATCAGGGCAGTTTGTCTCATGTAGGTAGACTTACCTGCCATATTTGGACCTGTGATAATGGACACCCTTTTTTTATGGTTGTCCAGATATGTATCATTTGCAATAAACATATCGTTCTCTATCATCTGCTCTACAACAGGATGGCGTCCGTTTTTAATATCTATCACACCGGTTGTATTTGTTTTCGGACGTACAAAATGATTTCTTTCCGCAACCAGGGCAAGGGAAGCAAACACATCCAGTGCAGCCACTGCCTTGGCAGTCCTCTGGATACGCATAACTTCTTTCCCGACTGTGTCTCTTACATCACAGAACAGTTCATATTCCAGAGCATACAGCTTATCCTCTGCCCCAAGAATCAGGTCTTCCAGTTCCTTTAA
>CAKRYE010000035.1 GCA_934426285.1 uncultured Blautia sp. | reverse complement strand
ACCGTTACGATCGAGGTTGTGAAAAACACAGAAACAAACACCCTTGAGATCAAGAATGTAACTGGAGTTGATAAAGACAGGAATGTAGTTATTACAAATACCTATACAGAAAAAACACCGGAAGAAGTTACTTATCAATTGGGTGTAGAGAAGAAAGTAGAAGGAATTGATAATTGCAAAACTAAATTTAGTTTTGATCTTAAGGATGAAACAGGAAATGTAATAGAAACTATAACGACTGAGGGTGCAGAAGTTGCAAACTTTGCAATCCTGAAATTCACAAAAGAAGGAACGTATAAGTATACAGTTACAGAAACAAGTCAGGAACCAGATGCAGATAAGAATGGAAGTTGGAAATATGATAACACTGCTCATGCAGTAATTGTGACAGTAAAGAAAAATGTGGAGACAAATATTCTTGAGATTGAAAAAGTAGAGGGAGTTGATAGCAATAATAATGTAGTTATTACGAACATCTATACTAAAACCAAGGATGTCTCAGTTAAGATCAGCAAAGTAGACGCCGACACCTATGAGGTTCTGGGTGGTGCTCACCTTCAGGTGATTGACCCGGATGGCAAGGTAGTGGCTGAATGGGATTCCGATAAGGATGCTTATACTCTTACAGATCTGAAACCAGGAGTTGTTTACACTCTCCATGAGACAGCAGCACCGAAGGGCTATAAGGTGGCAGAGGATACCACATTCCAGCTGAATGAGGATGGAACGATCGATACTGCAAATACTACAACAGCCATCAGTGATGATACACTTCTTGTAAAAGATGAGAAGAAAGAGAGCAAGGATGTTTCCGTATCTGTAACCAAGAAGCTGGTAACTGTTGACGGAACAGTGATCGGAGCTGTGGATGCAACTTATTATGTGGCTCTGTATTCAGATGCTGATTGTACACAGAGAGTTTCTGATGTGCTGGCACTTAACTTTAAGAACGCTTCTTCATCTACAGTAACCTTTACAGGACTGGAGAAGGGACAGACTTATTATGTAGGTGAGTGTGAGGCAGACGGAACCTGTTATCTGGCAAATATATGTGCAGACGGAACCATGTATATGGTAGATTTCTCAGACGGAAATGCAGTTACAGTTGACAATGCTGACGGCAGCACAACCGTATACTTTGACAATCAGTTTGAGAATATTCCGGATGGTTACTATAAGGAAGCCGAACTGAACATTACCAAGAAGCTGGTTGGCAGTGACGGAAAAGCAAAGAACAGCAATGAGATCTTCTATGCAGGAATTTTTGCAGATGAAGGCTTCACACAGCTTTCAACAGATGTTTCTGAGAATATTGTACCGTTAGATCTGGCCGGTGGCTCAGAAGCAACTGCTCAGGTTAATGTGGCACTTCCGGAAAGCGGATCCATTACCCTGTATGTGACAGAGGTTGATTCCAACGGAAAGCCGGTTGCAGGAGCAGCAAGCTTTAAGTATGATGTGACAGTTGATAATACGCAGGTAACCTTGAATGATGATAATCTCAGTGCAAACGTAGTTATTACCAACAAAGAGAATTCAACAAAGGTTACACCTACACCTGGCACACCGAATACGCCGAATACAACTGGTGGATTTTCAGGAAAATCTGCAGTGAGAACCGGTGATTCTACACCGATCGGAGGCTTTATCGCACTGTTTGCAGCTGCAGCAGTGATTGCCGGAGCAGCCGTATTCTTCAAACACCGCAGAAAAGATGAAAAATAAAAAACAAAACAAGTAATATATTTCCCCCATTCCGGAGTTCTCCATATTCCGGGATGGGGGATTTTTAGAATTTTTCTGAAAAATGTGGACAAGCTGTATTGGATGTGCTACCGTAGGCGTAAAGTGCAATTTTGGTTCATTGTTGACAGCGTGGTCTGTCTGAAAATGACAATAAGGAGGAATAAAAAATGATCATAGATACCCATGCCCATTATGATGATGAGGCTTTTGACGCAGACAGGGAGGTGCTTCTTGCATCTATGCAGGAGCATGGAATCGAGAAGCTTGTAAATGTCTGTGCATCTATAGATGGCTTGCAGGATACTGCGAGGCTGATTGAAAAGTATCCGTTTATATACGGGGCTGTGGGAGTGCATCCGGATGATGCAGAGCAGATGACTGAGGAAACGCTGGCAGAGATCCGCCGTATTTCTCATATGGACAAGATGATCGCCATTGGAGAGATTGGTCTGGATTATTACTGGCATAAGGAGAAAAAGGAACATGAGATACAGCAGAAGATGTTCCGTGCCCAGATGGAGATTGCCAGGGAGGAGAAGCTTCCTTTTATGATCCACAGCCGTGATGCAGCGGAGGATACTTTGAATATTGTCAGGGAATATATGCAGGGAGGCATGTATGGAGGAATCATTCACTGTTTTTCCTACAGCCGTGAGATCGCCGCAGAATATCTGAATATGGGACTTTACCTGGGAATTGGAGGTGTGGTTACCTTTAAAAATGCAAAGAAGCTGAAGGAGGTTGTGCAGTATGCACCTCTGTCACAGCTGGTGCTGGAAACAGACTGCCCGTACATGGCTCCGGAGCCCAATCGCGGCAAACGCAATTCTTCTCTGTATCTGCCTTATGTAGTTCAGGCGATCGCAGAACTGAAGCAGGTAACCCCTGAGGAGGTTATTGAGGTTACCAGGGAAAATACACGCAGACTGCTGGGAATATAAGATTATTCAATAGTTATATATATATATGAAAATAAAAAACATCTGATTTCATGATGCTCAGCCTGGATACATCGGCAAAGTAACTGCCGATAACACAAGTGAGTAAGAAATCAGATGTTTTTTTATTTCACAAATTATCAGTCGTTAATAAAATTCATCGTAGAACCTGTTATTATAGGAACTATCAATAGGATTCGTCATAGGATCCGTCATCATAGGAATTGTCGTAGGATTCGTCATAGGATCCGTCATCATAAGAACTGTCATAGGATTCGTCAGAGGAACCATCATAGGAGTCTCCGTCAGCTTCGGAGGAATCTCCTGTGTCAGAAGAATCTTCTGTGCCGGAGGAATCTGAAGTATCTCCCGATGAATTCAGGTATTCCCAGGAATGGATGGATTCTGTATCCTCTACCACATTTCCTGTAGTTTTGTCAATCATGTTGCCCTGCCAGTCAAATTTTACGTTCAGCAGATTGGTGTTGGTGGATGGCTTCACATTCATGGACATGATCTCCTTGAATTTAGCCTGGAGGTTTGCCAGGGTGAATTCATCACCGATCACATTGCGGACGCTGTGCTGGGAAGCCAGCTCCTCTGTATAATCAGAGAGCATATAGGGGCCGTATTCTCCTGCATCATGGTTGTAGTGCATAACCATAGGCTTTACTTCAGGTGAAAGGATCTCAATAGTGCTTTTGCCGTTAAGGGTTGTTTTCTGAATGGTAAAGCTTGCCATACCCTCCAGTAGCTCCGGCAGCTCCTGCTGCGTGGAAACAAAATTTCCCAGAGAATAGAATACCAGTGTGCTGTGTCCCTGGTCATCTGAGAGACGGCCATAAGGCTGAAGCACGTGAGGATGTCCGCCTATGATCACATCTACACCCTGCTCCATAAGGAAGGCTGCCCATTGCTTCTCATATTCGTTTGGCATGGTCTCGTCTTCTGTACCCCAGTGTGCAACAAAAATAAGGCAGTCACAGATGGATTTGGCTTTCTGGATCATAGTGGTGATCTTGTCCTTGTCAAAGATGTCGATCATGTATTCGTAGCCTTCGCCTGCACCAGAGTTGTTGGTGCCATATGTATAATCAAGAAAAGCAATCTTAATCCCGTTTACTTCTTTGACCTTGACGATATCCGCGTCCTCCTGGGTGGAGTGGATACCCAGCACAGGAATTGTGGGATATTTGGAACTCCAGAAATCCAGAGTGGTTTTCAGGTAATCGTATCCATAATCATCTGCATGGTTAGTGGCAGATTCCACTACATCGAAGCCTGCCTTGATGATGGCATCTCCAACCTCCTGGGGAGTTGCAAAGGAGGGGTAGGTACTGACGGAATCATGATCCGGGGCAAAGACAGTCTCCTGGTCGATCATGGCCACATCTGCAGCCTGGATCTCATCCAGAACATTGGCATAAATATGGTCATAATTCCAATTGCCGGAATCATATTCACCGGATTCGTACAGCTTACTGTGATAGAGATTGTCTCCGACTGCGATCACACTTGCAGTGGCAATCTCCGGAGTTTCCGCAGCTTTTTTTGCCTCTTCCTCTTTCTTCTGTGCTTCCTGGGTGGCTTTTTCCTGAGGCTTAGTGATCAGGCCGTAGTCCAGCTGATGCATCAGGAAAACCAGCACGATCAGAACCACCGCAGAACACAGCAGACTGATTCTTGAATTATTTTTTTCCCTGAAATTAAGGGGAATATTATTTTTTTTCATAAAATCTATCCTTTGATACCATAGATAATGGCAGAATTATTATTGTAATGATTATATCAAACTTTACTATTGAAAGAAAGAGGCAATTAAATCTGTATTGTCGGATAAAAATGCCTAAAAATGCTTTGTAAGGCAAAGTAATATAGTGTATAATGAGAGACAAAGGTTGCTGAGAACGGAGACAGTGACTGATATGTGAAAGGGGGAGGACCGGATGAACCATTATGAGGCGATCAATGATGTGCTTGTAAATTTGTTTAATGAGATTCTGGATCTGGAAGAGCGGGCGCTGATCACGCCGGAGTATAAAAATATTTCTGTAAATGATATGCACATTATGGATGCAGTGGGGATCCGGGAGCAGAAAAATATGTCCACAGTAGCCAGGGCGCTGAATGTGACTGTGGGCACCCTGACTATTGCAGTGAATAACCTGGTAAAGAAGGGGTATATCCAGCGTGTGCGCAGTGAGGAGGACCGCAGGGTAGTATTAATCTCTCTCACAGAGAAGGGGGAGAAGGCTTTCTGCCATCACAGGGATTTCCATGAGAAAATGGTTCTGGCAATCCTGAAGGACCTGAATGTGGAGGAGACCGATGCGCTTACCAGGGCCCTTACCAAGCTGCAGAAATTTTTCCGCAGCTATCAGGCATAGGAAAGGAACAGATATTTTTCCAGCACCGGGAACTGTACAGGGCCGATTTCCATGATCCGGCGGTGAAACTCCTTCAGATTAAAATCATCGCCCAACTTTTTCCTGCAGCGTGTCTGCAGATCCTGGAAATTCAGGTTGCCCCAGTAATATTTCAGGTAATTGCCGGGAGTTTCTACAATGTACTGGTAGATTTCTTTTACTGCGGATTCCTGGGTGATGCCGAAGGCTTTGAGAAAAGCTGTGGTTCTGCCCTGATCCCAGCCCTCGTAGTGGATGCCGATGTCCAGCAGGGAATAGAGACACAGGTTGGTACTGCGGCTGAGCCATGCCAGTTGTGTGGCGTTTTGGATAAGCTTCCGGTCAGGCACAGAGCTGGATGTGTTATCAGAGGAGGCAGCAGCGGAATTTTTCATAATATCATAGATCAGTGAGGCTGCATATCTGTATGCGTAGCCTTCCACATAGGTTGCCCAGCCCTCTATATATCCGGGACTGGTGATCAGATAGCGGATATTGTCAGGAGCGCTTCTGGCAAAGGATACGGTCTGATACAGGTGTCCGGGAAAGCCTTCATGTGCCAGGGTGCCAAAAAGCTCCAGGCTGGAGGTGCCTTTGGAGTTGTTGATGTAGATCACATTGGGAGTCTGGGTATCCACCGGAGGAGTCAGATAAAAGGCTGGGCTCAGGAATTTTTTCATGGAGGGATGAACCTGGCGGACTTCATAGGAGATATTCTTTAATAGAGGAAAATCCTCTTTCATCAGTCCGGGAAGCTTTTTCAGCATTTGCTCAGGAGTAAGGGAGATCTGGTCGGAATATTTCTGCAGAGAAGCAACCAGGGAGGAATTTGTCTGTATGAGAGCTTTGATCTGCCTGAAATCCGTCAGAAGCTGATCAGAGAGCCGTTTCTGGATCTGCTTTACGGGAACATAGGAGCCGGTCTGGATACGCAGAAGATACTGGTAGTATTCTCTGCCTCCGGGGAAGTATGCCAGCCCACGGCTGGTCTTGCCTGTACCCCGCAGCTTCTCCAGCCCGTCTATCAGCTCCTGGTAGGCAGGGATCACCTGTTTTGTGATCAGCTGGTGATGGAAAGTAAGGAGATGGTTCTGCTCCTTCTCTGTCAGCTTTCCGAAGGCTTTCAGGCGCTGGGCGAAAAGCTCATCCATGTAGTTGGAATTGGGATCACGGATAAAAGAACGGCATTGGGACAGAATACGATCCAGGGTGGCATCACTCATAAAGAGGCCGGCCTGGGATTTTTTTTCTTCAAATTGGAGAATACTATGGAAGTAAGGCCGGATGGTGCCCAGAAGCTTCAGGTAATCGGACAGATCTTTGGTGGAGTGAAAGGCATATTCTCCCAGCAGGACAGGTAGCTGAGCCTGGATTCCCAGACTTGGCCCCAGAGGTTCCTCCAGTATGTAATTTTCTCCCAGGGAAGCGCGGGTGTGGAAATACAGAAGC
Organism: uncultured Blautia sp.; assembly: GCA_934426285.1. Lineage (GTDB taxonomy): Bacteria > Bacillota > Clostridia > Lachnospirales > Lachnospiraceae > Blautia_A. The sequence continues at coordinate 13,217 of CAKRYE010000035.1, read as the reverse complement.
AGCATATCCAGTGTAAGCTGATTGTCTCTGGACAATCTGGAGTAAGAGAAGGACCGGAGGAGGTTCTCATATTCGTTACAGAGCCGGGTTGTTTCAGAAGAATCTGTGTCCAGGGTGCCCAGGGTCGTTTCTGTGGGGCGGATACCTGCCCCAGCCGGGTCTGCCAGCGTATAGTGGAGGGTCAGGGCATTGGCGGAGACTTCAGTCTGGAAAAGCTTTTCTGTGAAGGCCTGGAAACGGGAATTTTCTGTGACAGGATGTTCAGACACATACCCTGCACTTATCCCCAGGGCAAAGACCAGTGTGAGGGCAAGTATTTTTTTCAGAATTTTCATAGAAACCTCGAAGGAGGACTTTTTACTATCTTATTGGAAACAGAGGGGCAGTATGCTATTATTACTATAGCAATTCCATAAAATACGGAGGTATGAGAGATGTCAGAACTTTACGATATAGCGATTCTGGGGGCTGGTCCGGCGGGGATCAGCGCGGCGATCTATGCAGTCAGGGGCAGATTGAAGGCTCTGTGGCTAGATAATCAGTTTGCAGAGGGTGGCCAGGTGCTGAATACCTATGAGGTGGATAATTATCCGGGGCTTCCGGGAATCTCAGGGATGGATCTGGGAGAGGCTATGGGAAATCACGCGGAAAAGCTGGGAATTGCCCCTGTCAGGGGGAAGGTTCTGGCTGTGGAGAATGCCGGCAGTGAGAAGATCATCCGCACGAAAAAGCATGAATACAGAGCGAAGACTGTGGTTCTGGCCTGTGGTGCCAGTCATCGTACTTTGGATATTCCGGGGGAGGCAGAGCTGTCCGGCATGGGAGTTTCTTACTGCGCTACCTGTGACGGTGCTTTTTTCAAAAATAAGAGGGTTGTGGTGATCGGTGGCGGTAATATTGCAGTGGAGGATGCTATTTTCCTGGCAAGGATCTGCGAGAAGGTGTATGTTGTCCACAGGAGGGATGAGTTCCGTGCGGACAGGATCCTGCAGGACAGCCTGAGATCCTGCGAGAATGTGGAGATCATCTGGGACAGTGTTGCTGTGGAAATACAGGGAGCAGAGCAGGTGACAGGAGTGAAGCTTTCCAATGTGAAGACAGGACAGGAATCTGTGATCCATACAGATGGCGTATTTATTGCTGTGGGAATTATTCCCAATACCCAATGGCTGGGAGATTTGGTGCCTCTGGATGAGGCTGGGTATATTATTGCAGGAGAGGAAGGCGCTACCGGTACGCCGGGGATTTTTGCTGCAGGAGATGTCCGTACAAAGATGCTCCGCCAGGTGGTAACTGCAGTGGCCGATGGTGCCAATGCTGTGGTCTCTGCCCAGAAATATCTTATAGAGAATGCATAAGGAGCCGATGGCTCCTTTTGTTGTATTTTTGCGCAGAACAGAGAGGAAAATCGAACTTTCAACATTTTGCACAAATTCTGTCGAAAAAAGAAAAAGGTGTGGAAAACCATACACATTCTTTCCACACAGGAGAATGGTGGAAAAGCCCATAAAATAGAGTTATGCACAAAGTTATCCACATTATCCACATTTTATGTGTGTGGAATACTTGATTTACATAAAAAAGAAAAAAACAAATGTTTTGTATAAAGTGATAAATCGACATAAATATTAAAAAAGATATAAGAAGTCTATTGACTTTTTTATATTCTAATAATCATAGAATATTTTGGGAAAAAGATAAAATATAGAAATATAAAGGGATAATTTCAGAATATTCTTGAATTTGATTTGGAATCAGGCTGAATAGCAGAATGAAAGAATCTGTGAGCAGGGAAAGGGTTATAGGTGCTTCAGATGGATAGGAAACACAATGTAAAAGATATGTAATAATTCTGTAATATTTAATAATCCACATAGAATATAGTCTGAAAAATACTTTTCCACATAATGTGAAAACTGAATTCTGCATAATTCTACAGATCAGCAGGCACATCAGGTTACTGAGAAGGGAACAGACAGTAACAATATTTCTACAGGAAAATAAAAATTACCAGGAAATAACTTCCTGGCAATTTTTTGATTCCGGATCTGCAGCTATGCTCCCTGCTTCATCCTTTTGATCACTTTTAATCTGGTGAATTCCTCACGCTCTTTTTCTTCCAGCGCATTCTGAATATCCTTGGTCAGTGTCTCATATTTTGGTATGGTGATATTCTTCAGTGCGTTGGCACGTTTTTGCGTCTTTTTGATATTGGCCGCCAGACGGATGGCTGCGTTTTCCACCATGGAAAGGCGGATGGACAGCTCTTTTACCTTTTCAAAGGCTGCCTTAGCTTCATCCAGAGACATTTTGGTACTGTAGTAAGCGTAGGTCGGTCTGTTGGTGGTGGGCTCATATTCCACCAGAGGAATCTCTGTACCCATAACACTCCGGGTTTTGATCCGGATGGAGTTCTCAATAGGAACTGTGCCTGCAATCTGCTGTACAAAGGCGATACCGATCTCCATATTTGCCTTCTGGAGAGCTGCATATGCAGTACGGAAGGTGACGTCAATCTGTGTCTGGATATCCTTGGCCTGACTGATCAGATCCATCATTTCACGGATCAGGATGTTACGCTTTTTGTCCATCAGCTCATAGCCCTGGCGGGAGAGCTTCAGGGAGTTTTTGGCAAGTATGAGATTTCCCTTGGTGGGAAAGGTATTGGGATCCATGTAATCACCTCACTTCTCTAGCGTACTGTCTCATGGTAATACTGATCCAGGATCTTGGTATCAATTCTGTCAAGCTCTTCCCTTGGAAGCAGTCCAAGAAGCTCCCAGCCTTTATCCAGGGTCTCAGTGATGCTTCGGTTTTCTGTCTCAGACTGGCCTACAAATTCACTTTCAAAGGCCTTTCCAAATACCAGATATCTTTTATCCAGTGGAGAGAGCTCATCCTCACCGATAACAGAGGCAAGGGCTCTGGCATCTCCAACCTTGGCATAGCAGGAGAAGAGCTGGTTGGCTACATCCTGATGGTCTGCTCTTGTGTAGCCCTCACCAATGCCGTCCTTCATCAGACGGGAAAGAGAAGGCAGTACATTGATAGGCGGATAGATTGCCTGGCCATGGAGCTGGCGGTCCAGTACGATCTGGCCCTCGGTGATATATCCGGTCAGGTCAGGGATCGGATGGGTGATATCATCATTTGGCATGGTCAGGATCGGAATCTGTGTTACAGAGCCCGGTTTGCCTTTTACAATGCCTGCCCGTTCATATAGGGTTGCCAGTTCACTGTACAGATAACCGGGATAACCCTTTCTGGAAGGAATTTCTCCTTTGGAGGAGGATACCTCACGCATGGCCTCGCAGAAGGAGGTAATATCTGTCAGGATGACCAGAATGTGCATGCCTTTTTCAAAGGCAAGATATTCGGCAGCAGTCAGGGCGATTTTCGGTGTAAGAAGACGCTCTACTACCGGGTCATTGGCCAGGTTCAGAAACATAACTACGTGATCGGAGGCTCCGCTTTCCTCAAAGGTGCGGCGGAAAAATTCTGCCACATCATATTTAACACCCATTGCTGCGAAAACAATGGCAAATTTCTCATCGGAATCCTCTCCCAGAGAGGCCTGCTGTACGATCTGTGCAGCCAGCTTGTCGTGGGGCAGACCATTGCCGGAAAAGATGGGAAGCTTCTGGCCGCGGATCAGAGTGGTCAGTCCATCGATGGCGGAAATACCGGTGTTAATATAGTTACGTGGATATTCACGGGCTACCGGGTTCAGAGGCAGTCCGTTGATATTTAAGTTTACCTCAGGAGTGATATCGCCCAGTCCGTCAATAGGCTGTCCGATACCGTTAAAGGTACGTCCCAGGATTTCAGGGGAAAGCCCGATCTCCATAGGATGTCCGGTCAGTCTGGTGTGGGTGTTGCTTAAGGACATGCTGTCTGTTCCTTCAAAAACCTGGATAACAGCCTTGTCCTCATAAATCTCTATGATACGGCCGATCTTACGTGTTCCGTCATCCATGTGAAATTCTACGATTTCCTCATAGGAAGCGTTTTTCACGCCTTCCAGGACAACCAGAGGGCCGTTTATTTCGCTTAGTCCTAAATATTCAATTGCCATATAAACTTCTCCTCTCTGTTATCAGCCGTTTTTCTCCATGACTTTGTCATAGAAGGTATCAATGTCTTTGTGGTATTGTTCAAATCTGTCCAGTTCATTGTTTGGTACATCATATTTAATAGAAATGATCCGCTCGAAGATATTGTCCTCCTTCAGTACGGAAACCGGCATTCCACGGTTGATCAGGGCGCGGCATTTCTCATAGAGATAGAGAATGATCTCCATCATTTTGAATTGCTTTTCCATAGGTACGCAGGTATCCTCTGGATGAAAGGCGTTCTGCTGGAGGAATCCCAGACGGATCACTCTGGCAATTTCCAGAGTCAGCTTCTGGTCATCCGGGAGAACATCACTTCCGATCAGCTTAACGATCTCCATGAGGGAGCTTTCCTGGTTCAGGATAGCCATAAGCTGATTTCTGTCTGCCACAAATTTGGGAGAGACATGTTCTCTGTACCAGGGGGTCAGATCTTCCAGATATTCGCTGTAGCTGGTGAGCCAGTGGATAGCAGGGAAATGGCGGGCATAAGCCAGTGCTTTGTCCAGTCCCCAGAAGCAGCGGACAAATCGCTTGGTGTTCTGGGTAACAGGCTCTGAGAAGTCACCGCCCTGAGGGGAAACTGCTCCGATAATGGAAACAGAGCCTTCGGTTCCGTTTAAGTTCTGCATCATTCCTGCACGCTCATAGAAAGCGGAAAGCTTGGAGGCAAGGTATGCAGGGAAGCCCTCTTCTGCAGGCATCTCCTCCAGACGTCCGGACAGCTCACGGAGAGCTTCTGCCCAACGGGAAGTGGAGTCTGCCATAATGGCTACATCATAGCCCATATCGCGGTAATATTCAGCAAGGGTCACACCTGTATAGATAGAAGCCTCACGGGCTGCAACAGGCATGTTGGAGGTATTGGCGATCAGGGTGGTACGGTCCATCATCAGATTGCCGGATTTGGGGTCGATCAGCTTACTGAAATCCTCCAGAACCTGAGTCATTTCATTTCCACGCTCTCCACAGCCGATATAGATGATGATATCTGCGTCAGACCACTTGGCGATCTGATGCTGGGTCATGGTCTTACCTGTACCGAAACCTCCGGGAACTGCAGCAGTACCGCCCTTTGCAATTGGGAAAAGGGTATCCAGGATACGCTGTCCTGTAACCAGCGGTACACTTGCAGGGAAGCGCTGGTGGGTAGGTCTGGGAATACGGATTGGCCATTTCTGTGCCAGTGCCAGGTCCCTGGTGGTTCCGTCTGCAAACTGGATCGTTACGATGGGTTCCAGGATTGTGTATTCTCCGTCAGCTGCTGCATGGATTACGGTAGCCTCTGTCAGATTAGGAGGAACCATGGATTTGTGCAGGATGGAGTCAGTCTCCTGGGTCTCTGCGATAATGGATCCAGGTCCTACTACATCCCCTTCTTTTACTGTAATATGTGTGTTCCATTTTTTCTGTGTGTCAAGGGAGTCTACGCTGACACCACGGGAAATATATTTACCTGAGGCTTTGGCAATCTCCTCCAGAGGACGCTGGATACCATCAAAAATGTTGTGGATGATTCCGGGTCCCAGAAGTACGGAGATGGCATCTCCGGTACCTGTAACTGTATCGCCAGGCTTCAGTCCTGTGGTTTCCTCGAAGACCTGTACAGTTGTCATGCCTTTTTTCAGGCCAATGATCTCACCTACCAGATTTTCAGGACCTACATAGACCATCTCGGAGATTTTGAAGCCGCTGTCACCCTTCAGATAAATGACCGGGCCGTTGACACCGTAGATAATACCTGTATTACTCATGCTTTGGCCCTCCGTCAAATTTGAATTCTTTGTATACTGCCTGGAAATTTCCTGCGAAAGAGTGGTCGATCAGGATATTTTTGTGAGGGATCGTTGCCTTGATCCCTCCAAGGAAGTCTTCAGCAGAAACTGTAATAAAGGCTTTTGTGCGTTCTACCAGATCCGGGAGAAGGGCACTGTCCTTAGGAGAAAGGTAGATATTGATCTTATCCTGCTCTGCGAAGTCCAGGGCTTCTTTGATTTTGTTTTCCAGATAAGCCGGATAGTCCGGGGTATTTCGGAAATTTTCCAGCTGTGTTTTTACTTCTGCGAAAAGCTTTTCTTTTAATTCGTTCTGTTTTTTGGTCCAGTCACGTTTGATGGTAAGCTGTTCTGCAGAAAGTGCTTTATTGATCTCGCGTCTGGCATTGGCAGTTTCTGCCTTGATCTGTACCTGGGCGTTTTCCTGGCTGTCAGCCTTGTGTTTTTCTGTCATCTGTGCCAGAGCTTTTCTGTGTTCTTCCAGGATACCGGCTGCTTTTGCCTGGGCATCCTCTACAGTAACATCATAGAAATGGCTGAGTTTTTCATCAATTGTCATGCTAACACCTGCCTGTTGTTTTTATTCATACCTTATAGCTTCAATCCGATTGCTTCATTTACATAGGATGTGATGAAATCCGGTTTTCGTCCGGTACCATGCCGGTCCGGGATTTCGATGATCAGAGGGGTTTTGTGGTGGAGCTTCACATCGTCAATGATAGTGGGGAATTCTCTGCCGAATTTCTCGGTCAGGAGGATGATCCCGATCTCTTTGTTGGAGATGGCCTTTTCCAGGGCATCCTTTAATTCATCATGTGTGTGGACAACCACACCCTCTACACCTGCCAGCCGCATCCCTGTATAGGTATCGATATTGTCGCTGATCAGAAACATCTGCATCTTATAACTGTCCCAGGATCATGAAGGAGATGATCAGTCCATAGAGGGCAACACCTTCTGCAAGACCTACGAAAATAAGGGATTTACCAAGGATACTCTGATCCTCGCTGATCGCGCCCAGGGCTGCACTTGCCGCACTGGCTACGGCAATACCACCGCCGATACAGGAAAGTCCGGTTACAAGAGCTGCTGCGATGTATCCCATACCTGTAGCAAGTCCTGCCTCAGAGCCTGCTGCTGCCTGTACGGAGGAAGCACCTGTAAACATAACTGCGATAGCAATAAGCATGGTGCCAAAGAAGAAAAATGCGTTTACACCAATGGCGGTTTTGTAACGTCCCCGGTTTTTCTCGCCGATGAGATAGTAGCCGAAGGGAAGGATGATGCTGAGTACCAGTGCGATTGCTAAAATAATCTGTGCTATTGTTGTCATAATTGATCTCCTTTTTATTCGTTGATTTTTTTATTATTTTGTAGGGCGGAATGGTTCAAATTTGCGTCCGGTACCCTTGTAGAAGCGGCTGAACATTTCGTAATATTCCAGACGAAGTACCTGGATACCTACGATCAGACCCTCCATACCGCTTACAAAAAGGTTTCCCAGAATTACTACTACCCAGTTCAGGTGGCCGCTTTCAAAGCCGGCAAGCATGAGTACAACCTCCATCATGGCTGCATGGCTGACTGCGAAGGCTCCGATACGGACAAAGGAAAGAGTATTGGAAAAATAGCTCAGCAGGACTTCGAACATTTCGAACAGACCCTGTACAATGAACATTCCTTTTTCCTTTGGCATAATCTCAGATTTCTTTTCTACCAGAGCTGTAAGCGGCTCTTTGAAGAAGATCAGGATCAGCGGTATGCCAAACATGATAAAGAGTACGATTCCTCCCGGAAGTGTATGTCCTGTGAGGATCAGTGCGATGGAAACTGTAGCAGAGCCGTAGAAGACCAGACCTGCCACAGAGTTGGTGTCGAACCAGATATGCTCTGTATCGTGTGCTTTCCATGCATTGATGATATTGAAGATCATACACAGAAGGATAAGTCCCATACCAAATCCGATGGCAACAATAAATACCGTATTCAGTTTACCGATAAAAGGTACGGTCATCATATTATTCATCGGGCGCAGCCACAATGCCGGAAACAGGTTTTCAAAGCCGAAGAAGCTTCCAAACAGGACTCCGAAGATAGTGGAAAATACACCTGCACAGCTGATGATACCTGCCAGTGCAATGTGTTTGAATTTGTAAAGAAGGAAACCGCCGATAAACAACAGCAGTCCCTGTCCTGCATCTCCGAACATGGCGCCGAAGATAAAGGAATAAGTGATGGCCACAAACCAGGTAGGATCCATCTCATTGTAAGCCGGAAGGCCATACATATTGATATACATTTCAAAAGGCTTGAAAAGCTTCGGATTTTTTAACTTGGTTGGTGGCTGCTGGTGAGTTTCAGGCTGGATATGCTCATCGTCCTCACCGTCAATAATGCAGAAAATTTTGCTGTCATCCTTGATATCTGTCTGGAAGGAATGGGCATCCTTTTCCGTCATCCATCCACATAAGATATAGAAGATATCATTTTCGCCTTTGCCCTTGGTACAGGCTGCCAGCTTGCGGATATCAAAGTTGCCGGAAAGTCTGGCAATGGCATCTCTGGCAGCAAGAATTTCCTGACAATGGGAAATGAGAAAATCGTTTCTCTTCTGGCTGACAGTGTTGAAATCTGACAGGATCAGGCTTCGTTTCTGGGTAAGCTGCTCAAAAGCTTCTCTCGCGGTGCCTTCATAAGAGTCCGGCATGTAGATCTTCTCGAAGTGCATGGAGGAGTATACAGCCTTTACCTTCTGGGATTCTGGTTCCGGAACAAAGTACATTCCCCAGATATACTGGTCATCTTCGTCACATTTAATAAAGATCGTATCCAGATTATCGTAGATGTATTTCTCGAATTTCTGGTAATATTCCTTTCCTATCCTTCCGAAACGGAAATGGATAAACCGGAATTTCAGGATTGAGGAAATATCAAAGTTGAGATTACGGAAAGGTCGGATCACCCGCAGGGATTCATCCAGAGTGTTCAACTGGCTCTCCAGATCAGCCCGCTTTTTGTCCAGATCCTGATAGTCCGTCTGAATGCGGCGGATAGTATCCAGTGCTGTCTCCACATCCATTGTCTGAGCTGCAGCCTGGGTTGTCTCAGCTTTTACAGTATCGGCTGCAAAGCTGTTCAGTTCCTCGCAGAACAGATTGGCTGTGTTCAGTGCCTCCTTGTAAGGGTTAATCTCCAGGAAAGGAGTCAGGTTCTGAACTGTGGTCAGTTCAGAGAGAGCATTTTCCAGATGGATCTCGTATTTGGACAGGTAGGTATTTACCACCCGGTCAATATCGGCCTTGGGCCCGGTAATGCTCAGGAATTTCATTTTCTCAATCATATTGTCACCTCCTGTTTGGTTAATTGTTCTTAATATATTCTATGGCTTCAGTGGGAGCCACACCGTATCGAACGCACTCAATGGCGATGGTCAGACGGTTTACCTCATGTTCCTTGTGGTATAAATAGGAATAAATCATAGCCACAGAGTATGGATTCCGGTGTGCTTCCTTTTCCAGGACAGTTCGCAGAATATAGTTGTAGAATTCCTCAAGGTTGGCTACAGACAGCTTGTCATATTTGGCGCCATACCAGGTCTTCTGGAAAATCCTGCGGCTTTCTTCTTCAGTGGGAGCCTCTACCATAGCTGTGATCTCTTCTTTTTTCAGTTTGTAGTTCATTGGGATCAGCAGGGCATAAATATCTGCCGGCTGCATACCGTAACAGCGTTTGGAACGCTGGATAAACTGCAGGTTCAGCATATCAAATTTCTCACCGTAGGTCCGGGTAATTTCTTCCAGGTCTTTGCCGCTGAAAAGCTTCTTTTTCAGATTCCAGATTTGTGTGAAGTAATACAGATCCAGTGCCATGCCGTAATCAAAAAGCAGGGCGTTTTCATGCTCCTGGATTTTGCACAGGGGATGATAGAATTCGTTTCCCTTCAGGCTGTTGATCAGCTCCTCCATGGTGGCGCAGGTGGTGAGCCGGTCCACATCAATTTTGGAGTGATGCCGGAAAAAGTCCCGGTAAGGGGAGACATCTACAGGGTCCGTGGCGCGGTGGTCAAAAATATTGGTCATGACCTCCTTGAGTACACGGATTTCATAACGCCTGGAATACAGATCCAGGAATTTGCGCTGTTCCGGATTGGCAAAATGATAGAGCCTGGAGAAATTCTGGAAAATAGATTTCTTCAGAAGCTTTTCAATCTGCCCTCTGTGCAGAGTGGTTTCATCCAGAGAATTCCATTTGGAGGAATATTCCGGCATTCGTTTCAGATAGGCGGCTACCTGTTGGACATCTGCCAGCTGAAGGATTTCTTCAAACTGGTCCATGGTGGTCAGCCGGCTTTGCATTGCGCGGATTTTCGTGGAAAGTCCGCTGTAGGAGAGTACACCTCCCATTTTGTGTTCACTTCCTTTCCTATTAACAGTGCTTTTTACAGTTCCAGGATCTTCTGGAAAAGTTCTTTGGAAAGGCGCACGTGATTTTCATCGTAATATGTGTCCAGAGCGGAAAAGGTTGCTTCTGTTTCTGCGCGCAGGGCAGAGAGGCGTGTATCTTTTTCCTCTTCCAGTTTTTGACGGATCTGCCGGATCTGGGCAGAGGTCTGAGCTTCCAGCTGTTGGTCGTAATCCTGGCAGTTTTTTTCTGCTTCTGCAGATAGCTGCTGTTTAGTCTGATTACAGTCTTCCATGATGTGCTGGGCTGTAAGTTCGATTTCAGATAATTTGTTAAGTATCTGCTCCATCTTCAACCTCCTTTGTTGGCAAAATTTTACAAAAAAGACAGATGTACTATGTGCAAAATAGTAATATCTGTTAGATATCATACACCTATTTGGAGAAAAAAACCATCTAAATTTTACGTATGGGTAAAAATTTGATAATTATTTAGCGAAGCAGTTATTTGGTTATGAGCAAGTAGGGAAGCGGATTGAGAATATCTGTTTGTGTTCACTGGCAATATCACGTGAGGTGTTTTGTGTGAGCGAAGGCTACAGAAAACCTGAGACATACTGCGCGAATTTATGCGATTAGCATAAATTCTGTGTATCGTGAAGTGTATTGCTGAGAACGGAGCGAACAGTAACACAGGGGGATTGGTGGGACGGCAGCAGTGTGGATGGTGGTTGACGGGAGAGGGCGGTTATGGTACGTTATAAAGACAATGTTGGGTTTTTTATCCCTATGACGATAGAAAGGGTATCAGGAGGATTTATGAGATTACGAAATATACCGGGAGCGCAGGACGCGATTTTGGAGAGTGCTTATGTAGTTCAGGAGCCGGAGAAGCATAAAGGAAACTGGGGAGATGTGTTTGAGAAAAAGCAGCCCCTTCATATTGAGGTTGGCATGGGAAAAGGGCGTTTTCTTATGGATCTGGCCAGGCTGCATCCGGAAATTAATTATGTAGGAATTGAGATGTACGACAGCGTGCTTCTAAGAGGGCTGCAGAAGAGGGCGGAACTGGAGCAGGAGGGGATCACTTATCCGAACCTTTATTTTATGCGGGTGGATGCCAGACTTTTGCCGGAGATTTTTGCAAAGGGTGAGGTGGATAAGATTTATCTGAATTTCTCTGATCCCTGGCCAAAGGCACGTCATGCGAAAAGACGTCTGACCTCCAGGCAGTTTCTGACACGGTATGATCAGATCCTGGTGCCGGAGGGTAAGGTAGAGTTTAAGACGGATAACAGAGAGCTGTTTGAGTTTTCCCTGGAAGAGGTGAAGGAGGCCGGATGGAATCTGGAAGCATTTACCTTTGATCTGCATCACGATGCTCAGATGTCTGAGGGAAACGTAATGACGGAATATGAGGAGAAATTTTCCTCTATGGGAAATCCCATTTGTAAGATGGTAATCTCCAGAGGACAGAACTGAAAGATGGAGAAGAACCGTATCATGGGAGTGATATGGAGGCGTGAGAATAATATTCAGAGGATCGAAGTGAAACCTGAAGAAGAACAGAGCATAGAATAAGAATAAGAGTTTGCCAGGGCATGTGTGCAGACAGGCGGGCTGATCCTCAGGCTGCCTGTGCAGGATGTCCTCAGGAGTTGCCGGTGAAGCGTAAACGTAAGGGTTCCTTCCATAATAAAATGATCCAGTTCAGCTATGAGCACAGAACCGTGCCAAATGCCTTTAATGAACTGCGAAAATCCGTGGAAGAAGTCAACAATATGCTAAATAAGCTGTCTGAAAAGGATAAAAAAAAGGAAAAACAAAAAAAATAAAAAAATTTTAAAATACCTATTGACATTTTCTGAGGTATTTAATATAATATCACTTGCGTTGAGGCACAATACCTCAGAAAATTAAAAATAATAAGCGCTTTTAGCTCAGCTGGTAGAGCACCTGACTCTTAATCAGGGTGTCCAGGGTTCGAGCCCCTGAAGGCGCACTAAAGACACTGTTTTTGCAGACGTAGGAGCTGCGGGGACGGTGTTTTTCTTTGTTGATGGAAAATAAAGGTGTCTGGGAAATAGAGAGAAATGCAAGATGCAGATAAACCTTGCATTGATCTCTGATGTAAAGGCTGCTTTTAACTAACATTGAAGCACCTGCTGAAAATTTATAGTCTTGCACTGTTTGGACATAATTATATTACTGGTGATTTAGAACAAAATTCGTTGAAAAATACAGCTTGTAATGGTAGAATTAAACATTAACAAAGCAATAAAGGTATCGCATTTTGTAGTTTTGATTATAATGCGAAAATATCGCAAAAGTGTAAAAAGGGAAAATGTTCACCTACAAACGAATCAATTTTTATGTAAAGAAAACCATATAACAGGTAAGGAAATAGGTGAAAAACTGGGATTAAAAAACAGAAAACAAAATTATCAGATTTACAGATTGGATAAGAAATCACTATGAATAACAAAAATTCAAAGCACTTCCTGGATGAAACCATACAGAGAGCAAAGATTGAAAATGCCCAGAGGGAAGCGGAACAGATTTATAACTACAATAAATGGAAAGACAACCATGAAAAGATGGTAGAGCATGAATTACGAAAAAGGCAGCACCAAAAACCAAGTGCTATCAAATGTGTTTTGATCGGGGTTCTGCTGGCGCTTGCAATTGAGGTTATTTACATATTGATCATTAATGATCCGGAAACATTATTGACAGCTTTTCAGACAATAAAACAAAAGTTTGGTGAAATATGGGAGATAATAATAGATTTAACAATACCGAAATAAAAACGCTATTTGTATCTCATTTTATATGCTGCAAGCACCGATTTATGGTTACTGTTCAGAGGTTAGCTGGACATGAGAAAACCAATGGTATAAACTGATAACAGTCAAATCCATCGGTTTTCT
>CAKRYE010000034.1 GCA_934426285.1 uncultured Blautia sp. | reverse complement strand
GAAACAGCCAGAAAAGCTGCGGAAGCATGTGAGTTTTTTACCTGTTTATTAATAGAATTCCATAATGTCTGATACATAATGATTCCTCTTTTCTTTTTTCATTCTATGTACTTTATTATAAAAATGGTTTGTAAAATACACATGCGCGCTAATGAAAAATTTGTGTAAAATTTGCGAGATCATATAAATCCTGTGACTTGTGTGAAAAAATGATTCATGATAAGATAAGGGCAATAAATCTGATTAATGATCTGGCAAGGAGAAGACTATATGGATATAAATAAATTTCAGGAAAAACTGGCAGAAATCTGTAAGCTCGGTGAAGAAAATGGTAAGGCACTGAAGCCGGAGCAGATAAAGGAATGCTTTGGAGATATGGATCTTGACAAATCACAGCTGATCAAAATTCTTCAGTACCTGAAGCTCCAGGGGATTTCCATTGAGGGGGCAGAAGCTCTTCAAAAACCTGCAGATCCGGAAACACCGGAAACAGAGGAAGCACAAAAAAAGGTACCGCTTACTGCAGAGGAAGAAGAATACCTGAGGGAATACCTGGAAAATCTGGAAGAACAAAAAAAGGTTTTACGCAGTACAGAAGAGCTTTTCGGGCTGCTGAATCAGGGAGATGCTCTGGCAGCAGCAGAACTTTCTCAGAAATATCTGCCCAGGGCGGCACAGATGGCAGCGGAATTGAATTGTGAGGAGATTTTCCTGGCAGATCTGATCCAGGAGGCAAATGTCAGTCTGCTTATGGCTCTGGACGAGGAGAGTGACAACAAGGATGAAAAATGGCTTCTGGGAAGAGTCCGCGCAGGAATCCTTCGGGCCATTGAGGAGCAGACACAGAAGAAATTCGAAGATGATTATCTGGTGGCAAAAGTAGAAAAGCTGGAAGCGGCAGTGCGGGAACTGACAGAAGATGATGAGGATGAAAAATCTAAATTCAGTGTGGAGGAACTGGCGATTATCCTGGATATGGATGTGGAAGAGATCCGGGATGTATTAAGACTGACAGGAGATGATAAATAATTATGAAAAAAACGATTCTTGTAATTGATGCCTGTGTCAGACAGGAGGAATCCAGAACCAGAAGATTACTTACGACTGCCCTGGATACTATGAAAATGCAACATCCGGACTGGAAATTTGAGGTGCTGGATCTGAACAAAATGGATTTGAAATATTGGACAACGGATACCTTAAAGGCCAGGGATGAGCTTTTGATGAAAGGGGATTATACAGCTCCTGTATTTCAGTATGGAAATCAGTTCCGGGAAGCAGATGGAATTGTTGTGGCAGCGCCGTTTTGGGATCTGAGTATACCGGCAGTGCTGAAGGTTTACATTGAAAACATTTCGGCAGATGGTATTACCTTTAAGTGCGATGAATCCGGTATGCATGGAATCTGTAAGGGCCAGTGGATGCTGTTCCTTACCACCCGTGGAGGTATCTGGGCAGATAGCCATATGGAGCTTGGAAGCAGATATATGGAAGCTTTATGCCAGTTTTTTGGGATTGATCAGTATAATTGTGTGTATGCAGACGGAATTGATATCCAGGAATTGGATGGAGAGAAAATCCTGGAGGCAGCGATAGAAGAGACTGCGCATATCAGCAGAATGCTGAACTAACATCATAGAATGAATAAAAAAGATTTTTACATGGAAAGAATTTAAGAGTAAAATACTCCTTTGCCATGTGAAAATCTTTTTTTTATCAGGAAAGAGAATTACTTTTCCGGCATATGAGAAATTTTGTTATCCCAGATGATTCCGGCAGCTACCAGAAGGATTCCCAGAAGCTTCTTCGGATTAATATTGTGGAACATAAAGGCATCAAACAAAATGCCGGCAGTAAGCTGTCCTGTCAGTAAAAGAATGGTAGATTCCATAACTTTCAGATGAGAGAGTGTGATCATGGAAATAATAAATGCCACGATCCCGAAGGCTCCGCCCAGGTAGGCCCACCAGGGAGCCTGGCTGAAAGAATAGAGGTTAATAGAAAATTTTGAGGATACTGCCAGTAAAATAAAGGATAAGACCGAAGCCACCACATAGTTCACCAGAGAACCATTGTTGGTTCCAAGATATTTCGTACATCGATAATTGATCATTTTGGAAATAACGGTGGCACATCCGTTTACGAATGCGAGAGTTAATATAAATGCCATGATAAATGTCCTTTCATGAAAGAGTGATGATGATCAGCCCTGCAAGGATCAGTGCAAAGCAGGGTAAACGTTTCAGGTTAAAAGGAATTCTGGGTACACCGAACCATCCGAAATGATCGATCACTGCAGAAATCACCAATTGACCGGTTACAGAGAGACAGGTTACCACTGAGACGCCCAGAACACCGATACAGTAACTGGAAGTGACAACCAGAAAAATTCCAAAAAAACCGGCAGAATAGAGATACCAGGGCATTCCACTGATTTTCAGTTTCTCATGAACAAAGAGCTTCATATACAGAATAAGTAAAATCCCGCCTACTGCATGAACCACAAGGCTCATACCAAACATTCCCACATAATCGGTGAGCATACGGTTCAGACTGCCCATGGCAGACTGACAGGCACCGGCCAGAAGGGTAAACAAAGCGTACATAAAAATTCCTCCTCAAATTGTTATCACACAACATTATACAGGAAAACTGTTTTTCTTACAATTCTTTTGGCAGGACCTATATAATATTTTGAAGATTTTGGAAAAACAGGTAATGAATTTGTTTTATTTTTATATTTTGAGAGAAATGGGTGGAAATTTTATTTGAAATAAGGTACAATAAAAGAACTGAATTACAATTGTATGTACAGAACCGAAGAGGATCAGAGCATTATTTGCCATTGATGTCTGATCAGTATCTGTCATGGATAAAGGAGAAAGATATGAAAGCCTGGGAAAAAGCACAGCAGATTTTTCGTGAAGCCAGACCGGTGGTACGATCGGAGGAGGAGCAGACCTGGACGGATAACGTAGACGTATCCCAATTCTATGATGATAATCTGTCTCTGGATTGGGGCAGTAATGTACCGGGATCAGGGGCTCCGGAGAAGATTATGGTGGCAGCTGTTCAGGCACTTGAGAACAGGGGCTATCAGGTCAGCGAGGCTGGATACAGGTTCCTGGAGCAGGGACTTGCAGCACATCAGGAGCGGGATTTTGTGAAGCTCCATCAATTGTCAGCGCTTTTACGAAGAGAGCTGATGAATGCCAAAAAGGATGAAAACTCAGAATACTGGAAATACAGATATTATCATTCTTTTGAGGAGTATGAGAAGGAAGTAAGCTTTCCGGATGCTGTAGCAGTTGATACTTCCACAGAAGATTTCAAAGAAAAGATCCGTGCCGGATGGTTAGCACAGCTGGTTGGCGGAGCTATGGGAACTATGGTGGAGGGCTATACCAGTGAGAATTTGCAGAAAGCATTTGGGGATGTGACAGGTTATCTGCGGGAACCAAATACTTATAATGATGATATTACCTTTGAACTGGCATTTCTGGATGCTTTTGCTGAGAAGGGATATGAAGTTACAGCGGAGGATATTGCACTCAGATGGGTAGGATTTATTCCCTGTGGATGGTCGGCAGAGGAGCTGGCTATCCGAAATATTAAAAGCGGTATTTTCCCTCCGGAAAGTGGTACCCACTGCAATCCGTTCAATGAATGGATCGGTGCTCAGATGAGAGCCGGAATATGCGGAATGGCAGCACCAGGTAATCCCTATATGGCAGCGAGACTTGCATGGCGGGACGGCGAAGTTTCCCATGCAAACAATGGAATTTTGGGAGAGGTTTTCAATGCTGTGATGACCTCACTTGCATTTGTGAATACAGATATTCACAGTGTAGTAAAAGCTTCTATTGATATGATCCCGAAAAAAAGTGAATATTATTCAGTGATCTCATATGCGTATGATTGTTGTATGCGCTGTGACAGCTGGCAGGATGCACTGAAGGAATGTATGGACAAATATCATACCTACAACTGGATCCATGCATATCCCAATGCCTGTTGTGAGATCATTGCATTAATATATGGAAACGGTGATTTCCGTGAAACCCTTCACATCATTACTATGTGCGGTATTGATGTAGACTGCAATGCGGGAATGATTATGCCGCTTCTGGCAATCCAACAGGGAATCCAGTCTATTCCCTCTGAACTGATCCATCCGGCTTTTGAGAAGCTGGAGACCTATATGAGAGGTAAATACCGTGAAATCTCTCTGGAGGAACTGGTTCAGGAAACCGTAGACAGTATCTGCAGGGCTGGAGCGCAGAATACCGGGCATGTATGAGAAAAAGGAGGAACTATAATATGAAGAAAAAATTAGTAGCAGCAACTCTTACAGCAGCAATGATCCTTTCCACAGGACTGGTAACAGTGCCGGTTATGGCAAAGGAAGATGGTGAACCATATAAGGCAGCATTGCTCCTGAACGGAACTCTGGGTGACAAATCTTTCTATGATTCTGCAAATGCAGGTCTGGAAGCACTTCAGGAAGAACTGGGCGATGATAAGTTTACATTCAAGGTTGAGCAGATGGGTGCTACTTCTGCTGATGAAGCAAAATGGGAGCCTACCATGTATGATTACTGTGATGATGGTTCTTATGATGTAATTATCTGTGGAACTTATCAGATGCTGGATGCACTGACAAATGCTGCAAATGATTATCCGGATCAGAAGTTTATCTTCTTTGACGAAGCCTTTGATTTCAGCGCAGGCGGAGAGGATAATGTATATAACGTAATGTACAAACAGAATGAGGTATCTTATCTGATCGGTGCTATGGCTGCTATGATGACTACAGATGAGTCTCTGGACATGATCGACCCATCCAACAAGATCATTGGTTTCCTGGGTGGTATGGAGAACTCTGTTATCAATGACTTCCTGGTTGGATACATTCAGGGTGCAAAGGATGTAGATCCTGATACACAGGTGGCTCTGGCATATGTAGGAAACTTCTATGACTCTGCAGCAGGAAAAGATATGGCTCTTACTCAGTATCAGAATGGTGCTGACGTTGGATTTAACGTAGCAGGAAGTGCAGGTCTTGGACAGATCGAGGCAGCAGTAGATGCAAAGAGATATGCTTTTGGTGTTGACTCTGACCAGGCAGCAGTTCTGCCGGATTACGCAGCTAATATTCCTACCTCTGCATTGAAGAATGTAGGTAATTCCCTGATCCGTGCCATCAAAGAGGATATGGATGGTGAGCTTCCATATGGTACTCTGGAGTATCTGGGACTTTCTGACGGTGGTGTAGAGCTGGTAGAGGATGATCACTATAAAGAAGTTGTTCCGGAAGAAATCCGTACAAAGATTGAGGATCTGAAGCAGCAGATCATTGATGGAAAGATTACAGTTCCTACAGCTCTTGGCGATGATGCAATGAGCGAGGATGATATCAAGGCTCTGATCGATTCTGCAAAAGTAGGCTGATCGTTACTACAGAAAAAGTGAACAGTAGCGGTTCATCCGTATAGATGTGGATTGCAAAGGTGCGCATCATGTAAAGCATGATGCGCACTCTGTGTTTAACCGAAATATAAACATTAATGTGAGATGAGGTGAGTCGATTGGATAATCAGACGGTTTTACAGATGAGCCACATTATGAAGATTTATGGAAATGGTGTGGTTGCCAATGAAGATGTATCCCTTGAGCTCCGAAAAGGAGAGATCCATGCACTTCTGGGAGAAAACGGTGCCGGGAAAAGTACATTGATGAAGGTGCTTTTTGGCCTGGAAGCACCGGATCAGGGTGATATTATTCTGAATGGTCAGAAAACAACAATAAAATCTCCACAGGAGGCTATCAGCAAGGGGATTGGAATGGTACATCAGCATTTTATGCTGGTACCCTCTCTGACAGTGGCACAAAATATTATTCTGGGTGTTGCGCCGAAGAAAGGCTTGTTTATTGATATGGATAAAGCTGTAAAGGCTGCCCGGGATATTGCAGAGGAGTATAATTTTGACCTTGATGTTAATCAGAAGGTGGAGGAAATACCGGTAGGTATTAAGCAGAAGGTAGAAATTCTGAAAGCTCTTTACAGAGGGGCAGAAATTTTGATTCTGGATGAACCCACGGCAGTGCTTACTCCGCAGGAAACAGATGAGCTTTTTGTCCAGCTTATGAAATTGAAGGATAAGGGGCACACGATTATTTTTATTTCTCATAAACTTGATGAAATCAAAAAGATCTGTGACCGTGCAACTATTATGAGAAACGGACGAAGCATGGGAACCTATGAGGTGAAGGATATCACTACACAGGAAATGTCCAGACTGATGGTTGGTCGTGAGGTATCTCTGACATTTGATAAGAATGAACAGCATCTTACTGATGATATATTCGTAAAAGTCCGTAATCTTACTGTGCATAATTCCCAAGGTGTGCTGAAGGTGGATGATCTTTCCTTTGACGTAAAGGGTGGAGAGATTCTGGGAATTGCCGGTGTAGAGGGAAACGGACAGAGTGAGCTGATCGATACCCTTACCGGTCTGAACAAGAAATACAAAGGTGAGATAAAGATCAAGGGAGAGGATATTGCGAATACTTCCATTGAAGGGATCAGGGCATTGAAGCTTGCCCATATTCCAGAAGACCGTATGACTTCCGGCTGTGCAGGTAATCTTTCTATCCAGGAAAACATGTTTTCCAATCAGTACAAAAATACAGCGTATTCCGGCAGATTATTTTTAAAGAAAAAAGCAATTGAAAAACGCAGTGATGAGCTGATCAGAGAATATATGGTGAAATGTAAATCCAGAAAACAGAATGTGGGTATGCTTTCCGGAGGAAATATTCAGAAAGTAATCGTTGCCAGAGAGTTTTCTACAGGACCGGATATTATTATTGCAAACCAGCCAACCCGTGGTATTGATGTGGGTGCGGCTGCTTTTATCCGCAAAAGACTTCTGGAATTTCGTGATGCAGGCTGTGCAGTCATCCTGATTTCGGCAGACCTTACAGAGATCTTTTCTCTCAGTGACAGGCTGGCAGTTATGTACAAAGGAAAATTTGCCGGTTTCTTTACAGATGTGGAGAAAGTGACAGAGGAAGAGCTTGGACAGCATATGCTGGGAATCAAGCATGATGATGTACTGGAGGGCGTGACTTATGAATAGTGCAAAAAGATTTGATATTATCAGAACGATCTTGTCAGTTCTGATCGCGCTTGCCATTTCTTTTGTAATTATCTTCATGGTAAGTGATCAGCCGCTGGAGGCTATTAAATATTTGCTTATTGGTCCGCTGACTAATAAGCGGAGTATGGGTAATGTGGTGGAATCCATGATTCCGCTGATCTTTACGGGAACCGGCGTATGTATTATGTTTTCTGCAAACCAGATCAACCTGGCTGGCGAGGGTGCTTTTCATATCGGAGGTCTGATCGCTTCCTGTATTGCCATTAAAGTGACGGCAGGTTTTGTATCTCCTTTTGCAGCTCTGGTCTGCGCTGGTCTGGCAGGTGCTTTATTTACTGTGATCCCTGCTATTATGAAGATTACGACTACAGCATCTGAGATGGTATCCTCTCTGATGATCAACTACATTGCGCTGTATTTTGGAAACTATATGCTTAACAATGTGATCGGAGATCCAAAGGCAAGTGCTGCTTCCTATAAGCTGAGCGAAGCATCTGAGCTTCCGGTGCTGATTCAGGGAACCCGTGTACATCTGGGCTTTATCATTGCCATTGCAGTGGCAGTGCTTGGATATTTGTTTCTGTACAGGACCAAAATGGGATATGAACTTCGTCTGGCAGGTGAGAATGAAGAATTTGCCAGATATTCAGGAGTCAATATCGTAAAGGTTATTGTACTTTCTCAGATCCTTGGTGGTTTTGTGGCAGGTCTTGGCGGTGGAGTGGAAATGCTCAGCCCGATTTACAGCAGATTTACATGGACTTCACTTCTGGGATATGGATGGGATGCGATCATTATCTGTACCCTTGCAAAGAAAAATCCGCTGTATACACCTTTTGCAGCACTGTTTCTTGCTTATCTGCGTACCGGTGCTTCCATTATGGCCCGGAGAACAGATGTAACACTGGAAATTGTACAGATCACCCAGGGTATTATCATTCTTCTGGTTGTGGCAGAACAATTCTTGAGTAAGTATAAACATAAGATCATTGCCAAAGAGGCAAAGGCAGCACTGAAAGATGAGGAGGTGGCATAAGTATGTGGAATGCAATTTTATCACCGGATTTCTTTTCTACGATTTTAAGATCTGCAACTCCGATTCTGTTTGCCACACTGGCATCTGCGATTGCAGCCAAATCCGGTATCTGTAACATGGCACTTGAGGGCATTATGTTGTTCTCTGCGTTGTTTGGGGTAATTTTTTCATCCCTTACCCATAGTGCGTGGCTGGGACTTCTGATCACGATGGTTATTGGCGGTTTGATTGGCATGATCCTGGCATTCTTTATCCTGAATCTGAAGACGGATGAAATCCTGGCAGCAATTGCCATTAACCTGACGGCAACAGGCGGTACGGTTCTGATCATGGTTGCTTTTTCCGGAGACAGAGGCGTTTCTTCCTCAATCCGAAGTGTATCGGCACCTACGGTCACCCTGCCTCTGATTGAGAAAATTCCTTTTATCGGAAGTGTACTTTCCGGACAGAATATACTGACCTGGCTTGCGATTCTGGCTGTGATCCTGCTCCATCTGTTTTTGTATAAGACTCCTCTTGGTCTGGCGATCCGTGCAGTAGGAGAGAATAAAAATGCAGCGGAATCTGTAGGAATCAGTTCCAGAAAGATTAAGTATATTGCGCTGATCATTAGTGGTGTACTGGCTTCTATGGGAGGATTTTATCTTTCCGGCGGTTATATGAATATGTTTACCAAAGATATGTCCGGCGGACGAGGCTTTATTGCACTGGCTGCATCCAGTATGGGTGGTGATACTCCTGTTGGAGGTTTCCTGGTATCCTTACTTTTTGGTCTTGCCCAGGCAGTTGCAAATGTTATGCAGCTGACTTCACTGATGCCTTATGAGATTATTCTGATGGTGCCATATCTTACGACTCTGGTAGGACTGGGAGTTTATTATTATGGACAGAAGAAGAAAAAAGAACGCCTCAGTGGAAAATAGAAGGTAGCTGTCTGCTATATCTGCAGTTACAATAGGTTATAAAAAATTACAGGCAGAGCTGCGGATCGCGGACTCTGCCTGATGTGTATTGAGCTCTAAATATTCAGTTTCCGGAAGTCTTCATCCGGCAGAAGCGCGGAAGATGTGGCAACCACAGCAGAAGAAACGCGGTTGGCCTTGGATATGGCAACTGGGATGCTGTCTCCTTTTTTCAGACAGGCGATCACAGACCCGATATGGGAATCTCCGGCTCCGATGGTATCTGCCTGAATGGCAGGAATGGGAGCAATGATCTCTTCCTTTTTTCCGTTATAATAATAGCAGCCTTTTTCACCAAGGGTGATGATTACCGTGTTGTGGGTTTTCTGGTATAAATAAGCACCTGCTTTGCTGATTTCTGTTTCACCGCTTACCTCCAGGGCTTCTGTTTCATTAAGGTGGAGGACAGGAGAGAGCTTATAGATTCGCTCTGTAAGTGCAGGATCAATGACTGTAAGTCTTGGACCGGGGGCAAAGAATACAGTGAGCTGGGGATTTTTTTCCAGAAATTCAACAATGTTGATGCCGGTTTTTTCTTCAATCTCCAGACCGCAGATATATACAGAATCAATTTCAGACACATCTATCAGGTCAAACCAGCTTTTTTCAAAAAGATATTCCGCGCCATGGTAGGAGACAAAACTTCGTTCCCCGCTTTTTTCTACGAAACAGTAGCAGCATCCATTCTCTGCATCAGGGGAGGGAATGGGGCTTGAAATCCCGCGTTTCTTCAGTTCTTCCCTGACAAAGTGACCATATACTCCCTGTCCTACAGGGGAAAAGAGAATATAGGGAACCTGGAAATGGCGGACAGAGTCCGAGACATTATAGGCACATCCACCCAGGGACATGTGCTGGCTGCGGATGTGGACATCTTCTCCTGTTTTGGGTAAAGAATCCACAAGGTTTACAATAATATCTACAACAGTAGATCCGATAATCAGTACTTTTTTCATGATAGCTCCTTTAAAGTGGTCAAAATTAAAAATATTTTCTTCTCACTTACGGAGAATATGCTATCACAATCAGGGTTTACTGGCAATATAGAAAGGATGATTTCATCATGAAGAAAACAATTTTATTAAAAAATGCAGGGCTTTTGGATGAAGAAGCAAATTGCATTTTGAATCAGAATGTATATGTGCAGGAAGGGAAAATCCTGAAAATTCTGCCTGCAGCAGAGGATACAGAATCCATTCATGCAGATGAGACAATTGATTGCAGTAAATATTATGTCAGTCCGGGACTGGCAAATCTGCATACCCATACTGCCATGAATATCTTTAAGGGAATTGCGGAGGATGTTACAGCAGATGCCTGGTTCAATGAAATGATATGGCCTTATGAGAGCAAGATGACAGATGAGGATATTTATGTGGGAACCCTGATGGGAATCGCAGAAATGATCAATAATGGCGTAACTGTTTTTGCAGATCATTATTTTGGAGAAGAACAGGTGCTGAAGGCTGTAAAGGAGACGGGGATCAGGGGAGACCTGGCGCCTACCTTGTTTGGGATGACACCTGATTTCCATGAGCGTCTGGCACAGGTAAAAGCGTTTATCCAGGAACACAGAAATGATTCAGACAGGATTTCTTTCCATATGGGACCTCATGCCAATTATACCTGTCCCTCACCTACGCTGAAAGAGATCATTGATGTGGCAAAGGAACTGGATCTGCCTATCCATCTCCATGTATCAGAGGAAGATGTGCAGGTGGAGAAGGCCAGAGAAGAGACAGGGCTGACTCCTTTTGGGATTCTCTATGAGGCAGGGGGGTTTGACTGTAAGGTACTGATTGGTCATGGACTCTGGATCGAGGAAGAGGATCTGAAATACCTGCGGGATGATACCTGGTTTGCTTTCTGTCCAAAAACCTATATGAAGCTGGCTTCCGGTAAGGGTGGATTCTTCGATTATTATAAACAGCTGAATTATGGCTTTGGTACAGACGGAGCGGCAAGTTCAAACACGTTAAATCCTGTGGAACAGGCAAGGTTGTTTGGCCTGATGGGAAAATATCAGGAGAGAAATTCTGCAGCTTATACAGCAACAGAAATATGGCAGCATCTTATGGCAAGCCATCAGGCTTTTCCTTTTGGAAGCGGCAGACTGAAGGAAGGGGCTCCTGCAGATCTGGTGATCTGGGATCTTTATCAGCCGGATACTTTTCCATTCTACAGCCCGATTTCAGCCATTCTCTACAGCAGTAACAGTCAGAATGTAAAATATACAATGGTTGCCGGGGAATTCCTGAAATATAACGGAAAGCTGAAAATAGATACAGAGACGCTGACACAGGAGGCTGTTCGGCTGCAGAAGGCTCTGCTGGAGCGCGGAAAAGGAAAAGCACAGGTTGCGTATTGACAAAATTATGTTTGTAAGATTGGGTAAAATGCGGTAAAATATAATTAGTATGTTGACCAGAAATAATGTGATAAAAATAAACTAAAGGAGGAAATATTATGTCTATTCCAACACCACACAATACTGCAAAAAAAGGTGATATTGCAAAAAAGGTTCTGATGCCGGGAGATCCTCTTCGTGCGAAGTTTATTGCAGAAACTTATCTGGAGAATCCGGTGTGCTTTAACACCGTGAGAAATATGTTTGGATATACCGGAACTTATAAGGGACAGCAGGTTTCTGTAATGGGAGGCGGTATGGGTATGCCGTCTATGGGTATTTACAGCTATGAGCTGTACAATTTTTATGATGTGGAGCAGATTATCCGTATTGGCTCTGCGGGAGCTCTGCAGGATGATGTAAATGTGATGGATGTAGTGATTGCCATGAGTGCATGCACGGATTCCAATTATGGAAGCCAGTACAAACTGCCGGGAACTTTTGCTCCTACTGCAAGCTATGAATTGGTGGCAAAAGCAGTAGAGGTTGCCAAAGAGCAGGGAACTCCGGTTCATGTAGGATCTGTAGTTTCATCTGATGTATTTTACAGTGATGATCCGGATTCATCTGCTGCATGGAGGAAAATGGGAGTTCTTTGCGCGGAGATGGAGTGTGCAGCATTGTTCATGAATGCAGCGAGAGCAGGAAAGCAGGCTCTGGGAATTCTGACTATCTCTGACCATATTTTCAGAGATGAGGCCATTTCAGCAGAAGCCAGACAGACATCCTTTAATAAGATGATGGAAATTGCGTTGGGAATCTGATATCTGGATATATAATATGGGAGGTATTTTGAATGCAGATCAGAAAATCAGCGGAGGATTATCTGGAAGCAATTTTAATGCTATCGAAGCAGGGCAGCGCAGTTCGGTCTATTGATATTGCTACCATGCTTGGTGTTTCCAAGCCCAGTGTGAGCCATGCCATGAAGCTGCTTCGTGAAGACGGATATATTGCTATGGACAGGTATGGTACGGTTACTCTTCTGGATAAAGGGGCTGAGATTGCAAACCATATTTATGAACGCCACAGAGTGCTTAGCAGTCTGCTGGAGCATCTTGGGGTGAATCCTGAGGTGGCCAGAGAGGATGCGTGTAAACTGGAGCATGATCTCAGTGATGAGAGTTTTGATAGAATCAAAGAATATTTTCTGAAGAATATCGGTGAGCTTGAATAGTTGCTGAAAAAATAAAACAGGCACAGTATCCGTTATGAAAACGGATGCAGTGCCTGTTTTGCTGATAAAAAATCTTAAGGAGTGTTTTTCTGCGGAAGCTGGGCAAGAATAATGGCTGCGAACATGATAATACAGCCAAGGAATTCTTTTATACTTAACTGCTGGCCAAGGATGATCCATCCAGCCAGCACAGAAATACAGGATTCCAGGCTGAGAATCAGAGAAGCTACCGTTGGATTCATATTTTTCTGACCGATTACCTGTAAGGTATAGGCTACACCGCAGGACATAACTCCTGCATAGAGAATAGGCTGCCAGGCTTTCAGAATAGATGATAATTCCGGGTGTTCAAAAAGCAGGGCAGGGATACCGGACAGGATACCGCAGGTGAAAAATTGGATGCAGGACAGCTTCACTCCATCTGCTTTTGGAGAAAAATGATCAATCACCAATATATGTAAAGAGAATAAAAATGCACATACCAATACCAGAAGATCGCCTTTTCCCATGGAGAATCCGTCTGTAATGCACAGGAGATATAAGCCGACCAGAGCCATAGCCACTGCTGCCCAGACAAATTTAGAGCATTTTTTACCAAGGAAAATACCGATTACAGGTACGATCACAATGTAGCAGGCAGTGATGAATCCGGCCTTGCCTACAGTGGTATATTTGATACCAAACTGTTGAAAATTGGTTGCCAGACAGAGGCAGGTCCCACAGGAGATTCCGCCTATGACCAGGTCTTTTCTTGAAGTAGGTCTGGACGATGATGAAGCAGCAGAAGCTTCTTTCCGCCCCAGGATAAAGATCAGGGGAAGCAGAACAGCAGCACCGATAAGAGAACGGACAGCGCTGAAAGTGAAGCCTCCTACATATTTCATACCTACACTTTGAGCAACAAATGCAATACCCCAGATGATTGCTGCCAAAAGCAGGAACAGGGAATTTTTCAAAGGAATCTGTTGTTTATTCATGATGTTTATAATCCTTCTTTTATATTTTTCAGTATTTACAGAATTTTCCTTCCAGAAACATACTTGCCGGTTATATTGCGGTCATCGGAAAGATAGACAAGCCGTTCCAGTCTGTCTTTTGGTGAAAGACTTAATGGCGTAGGGATTGTAGAGCTGTTCAGGATAACAGCATCAAATTCATAGCCTTCTCTGAAGCTTCCTACTTTGCCGAAGAAAGAACCTCCGCCTTCAGTTCCGAGATAAAAGGCTTCTTCAAGGGTGAGTGGCTTTGCGGAAGAATCCACAAGTCTCCAGTAGAGCTTGGAAACCTGAATAGCATCAGCCATAGCGCGAAGAATGGAAAGTGAAGTTCCTCCCGCAATGTCACTGCCAAGTCCTACGTGAAGTCCTGCTTCCAGGTAGTGCCTTGCAGGGGCAATGCCAGAAGAAAGGTTAGTATTGGACTGAGGACAGTGAGCAACATATACGCCCTGTTTTTTCATAAGTGCAAGCTCTTCTTCAGAGGAATGGACACAGTGTGCCATAATGGTAGGGCAGTCCCCGCCAAATAACTGAAACTGATGATAAGCCTCTCCGTAAAAATGAGTACCTGGGCAAAGTTCCTTCACCCATTCTATTTCGCCGAAATTCTCTGAGAGATGGGACTGCATAGGCAGATGATATTTTTTCTGGATCTGGGAAAGCTTTGCCATAAGCTGGTCTGTGCAGGCAGGGGTAAAGCGCGGAGTGAGGATAGGCATGGTATTTTCAAATCTGTTCAGAGTATCCTCTATCCAGGTGACAGTAGCCTGTGCAGATGCTTCTGCACTGGTTTCCTGCAGAATGGGAGAACCGTTTCTGTCCATGTTTACTTTACCGATCATAGTTTTCAGACCGGTTTTATCCATAAGCTCCATAAGAAGCTCTGTGGCCGGAACATGGAGAGTTCCGAAAATGCATGCCCTGGTATTGGGGCTTTTTTTCATATCTTCTGCAAAAATGGAATAGGCAGAGCGTGCAAATTCCAGATTTTCATATCTGGCTTCCTGAGGAAAAGCATAGGTATTCAGCCAGTCCAGCAGTTCCAGATCCATGCCGGAGGCACGAAATGTATACTGGGGAGCATGTACATGCAGATCTGTCAGACCGGGAATGATCAGGTCATCTTTGTAGTCTGTGCAGGGGATTCCCCTGTATTTTTCAGGGAGCACTGGAAATATTCCGGCGCATTTTCCCTGGCTGCAGATCAGATAGCTGTTTGGGGTGATGGAAAGTTCCTGAGGGGAGATACTGTAACAAATGGTACCCTTCAGGGCAAATGTATCTGTAAGCATTATTGCCACCTTCTTTCTTTGAAATAAAAGGAATATCAGATGAAATTATAAAGTGTTTTGGGCATAGTGTCAATTGTAATAAATATGACGAAAATATCAACTGACCGATATGAATTTGTAAAGCCTCTGTAAAGGAACGTAAGGGTACTGTAATTGTAATTAATTTGATATTCCAGTATTATTATATTGATATTTGGTTAAAATTGGAAGGGGATCTTAAAATGGACATATTAAAAGGTAAACGGTATGATATCATGAATGTGCTTTGGGAAGAGGGAAGACCATTGTCTGCTTTTGAGATCAACGAGATTGCACCTGAGCTGAAAATGCCTACTGTGCGCAGATGTCTGGAACTTCTTTTGAAGGAAAATCTGATAAAGGTAGCTGGAACCTCTATGAATGGCAAGGTTTATGCGAGAAACTATACACCTTTGATCACCAGAGAAGAATATCTGAAAGGAAATGCACAGAGCAGAAAGATTTCTCCGGTGGAAATGATGCATGCGCTTCTGGAAACCGAAGGACTTACAGAAGAGGATCTGGAAAAACTTCAGGAGCTGTTGGATCGAAAAAAAGCAGAGCTGAAATAAGAAGCGGAAGGAAGCTTTTTTGAAAAAGAATCATAGGATTTTTAATAATAAAAACAGGCTATGGTGCATCTGTGCATCACAGCCTGTTTTTATTATTGGAAATTATTTCTTGTTCTGTTCTACTTCTTTTAACATCATAGCACGAACTTTCAGAGGAAGTCCGAACAGTGTGATGAATCCGTCTGCATCGTGGTGGTCATAGAGGTCACCTGTTGTGAAGGATGCAAGAGATTCGTTGTACAGGCTGTATGGAGAAGTTGTACCGGCTTTGATGATATTGCCTTTGTACAGTTTCATTTTAACTTCGCCTGTTACATATTTCTGTGTGGATTCAACGAATGCCTGGATTGCTTCACGCAGAGGTGTGTACCATTTTCCTTCATAAACAACCTGAGCGAACTGGCTGCCAAGTTTTTTCTTGGTTTCCATTGTCTCACGGTCAAGTGTCAGTTCTTCCAGCTGTTCGTGAGCTGCCATCAGGATGGTTCCGCCAGGAGTCTCATATACACCACGGGATTTCATACCAACAACACGGTTCTCAACAATATCTACGATACCGATACCATTCTCTCCACCTAATCTGTTCAGTTCTGTGATGATTTCGGAAACTTTCATTTCTTTGCCGTTTAATGTTTTCGGAACACCCTGCTCGAATGTCATTGTAATTTCAGTATCTTTATCAGGAGCTTTCTCAGGTGTAACACCTAACACAAGCATGTTTTCATAATTTGGAGCCAAAGAAGGATCTTCCAGTTCCAGACCTTCATGGCTGATGTGCCATAAGTTTCTGTCACGGCTGTAGCTGTGGCTCATATCGAATGGAAGATCGATTCCGTGAGCTTTGCAGAAATCAATTTCATCTTCACGGGACTGCATGGTCCATTTGTCTGTCATACGCCATGGAGCAATGATCTTGATGTCAGGAGCAAGGGCTTTGATGCCAAGTTCAAAACGAATCTGGTCATTACCTTTACCTGTAGCACCGTGGCAGATAGCAACAGCGCCTTCTTTACGTGCGATCTCAACCAGTTTTTTGGCAATTGCCGGACGTGCCATAGAGGTTCCAAGAAGGTATTTGTGTTCATATACAGCACCTGCCTGTACACATGGCATAATATAATTATCACAGAAATCATCTACAATATCTTCAATGTATAATTTGGCAGCACCGGATAATTTTGCTCTTTCCTCCAGCCCGTCAAGTTCGTTTCCCTGACCGCAGTTTACGCAGCAGCAGACAACGTCGTAATCGAAGGTTTCCTTTAACCACGGGATTAACGCTGTGGTATCAAGACCGCCTGAGTATGCTAAAACGACTTTTTCTTTCATGATAATAGTCCTCCTGAAATGTATTTTTATAAGAAAATATTTTTGTATAAATATTCAATGAGAAAAACACAGTTTACATTTGTAAGTGTTTGACAAGTGATAATATACACCTTTTTTTATAAATATGCAATAGGAAAATAGAAAAAAGTTTTATTTGTTTTTGCATAAATATGCAATAAATATTGAAAAATACAGGGGAATTGCAGGAGATAAAATAAAATATATGTAAAACAATGGAAAATAGCTATTGCATAATATGCAGGTAAGATGTATAATTAATCCATCGCTCTGATACGGTAGTGTGTTATGGTTCAGTCAAGCGGATAAAATCATCCGCTTTGCTGCTTGATTCGGTTAAAACACTGTAAAAAAGATTTCAGAGCTTAGAGATTATAGAGATAGAGACAGAAGTGCAGATCGCCGGATAAAAAACTTCAGAATAAATAGTTTTTTGAGCAGGGCAGAGAGAGCACAGTCAGGATACGGAGGAGAACATTATGATAAAAGCAGGTATTATCGGTGCCACTGGTTATGCAGGGAACGAAATTGTCAGACTGCTGCTGGGACATAAAGATGTGGAAGTTGCGTGGTATGGTTCAAGAAGTTATATTGATCAGAAATATTCAGATGTTTATCAGAACTTTTTTAAGCTGGTAGATGCGAAATGTATGGATGATAATATGGAAGCGTTAGCTGATGAAGTGGATGTGATTTTTACAGCTACTCCTCAGGGACTCTGTGCTTCTTTAATTAATGAAGGAATTCTTTCCAAGGCGAAAGTTATTGACCTGAGTGCGGATTTCCGTATTAAAGATGTGAAGAAATATGAGAAATGGTACGGAATTGAGCATAAGGCTCCGCAGTTTATTGATGAGGCGGTTTATGGTTTATGTGAGATCAACCGTGAGGAGATTAAGAAAGCCAGACTGATTGCGAATCCGGGATGTTATCCCACATGTTCTACACTTTCTATTTATCCGCTGATCAAAGAGGGGCTGATCGATCCGTCTACGATTATCATTGATGCGAAGTCCGGTACTTCAGGAGCAGGACGTGGAGCCAAGGTTGCCAATCTGTTCTGTGAAGTAAACGAGAATATTAAGGCTTATGGTGTTGCAAATCACAGACATACACCGGAGATTGAGGATCAGCTTGGCTATGCGTGTGGCAAAGAGGTGCTGATCAATTTTACACCTCATCTGATTCCTATGAATCGTGGTATTCTGGTGACTGCTTATGCTTCTCTGACTAAGGATGTTTCTTATGAAGAAGTGAAGGCAGTTTATGATAAATATTATGAGAATGAGACTTTTGTCCGTGTGCTGGATAAGGATGTTTGTCCGCAGACTAAGTGCGTGGAGGGAAGTAATTATGTGGATGTGAACTTTAAGATTGATCCGAGAACTCACAGAGTTATTATGATGGGGGCTATGGATAATCTGGTGAAAGGTGCTGCGGGACAGGCTGTGCAGAATATGAATCTGATGTTTGGATTTAAGGAGGCTGAGGGACTGCTGCAGGTGCCGATGTGTCCGTAATGATTGGTTGAAAAGGGGACGCTCCGGAAATTATTTGGTTTTATTATATATAGAAAGGATTGAGGACTTTATGAAGATTATAGAGGGCGGCGTTACGGCGGCTAAGGGATTTAAGGCAGCGGCGGCTGCGGCTGAGATTAAGTATAAGGGCAGAACGGATATGGCTATGGTTTACAGTGAGGTGCCTTGTGTGGCTGCGGGGACTTTTACTACCAATGTGGTGAAGGCTGCGCCTGTGAAGTGGGATCAGGATATTGTTTATAATCATCCGTCTGCGCAGGTGGTGATCTGTAACAGTGGTATTGCCAATGCATGTACTGGTGCAGAAGGGTATGGTTATTGTAAGGAGACTGCAGATG
The DNA here is from genome assembly GCA_934426285.1 of uncultured Blautia sp. Classification (GTDB taxonomy): domain Bacteria; phylum Bacillota; class Clostridia; order Lachnospirales; family Lachnospiraceae; genus Blautia_A. The sequence continues at coordinate 1,069 of CAKRYE010000034.1, read as the reverse complement.
CGGCTGCTGAGATTCTTGGGGTGGCTGCTGACAGTGTGCTGGTTGCTTCTACAGGTGTGATTGGTATGCAGGTTCCCATTGACCGTATTAAGAATGGTGTGAAGATGATGGCACCGAAGCTGGATGGTTCTCTGGAGGCAGGTACTGAGGCGGCGAAGGCGATCATGACTACTGATACCAAGAAGAAAGAGGTTGCTGTTCAGATTGAGATTGGCGGTAAGACGGTTACTGTTGGTGGTATGTGTAAGGGTTCCGGTATGATCCATCCGAATATGTGTACCATGCTTGGGTTTGTTACTACTGATGCGAAGATTTCCAAGAAGATGCTGCAGGAAGCGTTAAGTGAGGATGTTAAGGATACTTACAATATGGTTTCTGTTGATGGAGATACTTCTACCAATGATACAGTTCTTCTTCTGGCCAATGGTCTGGCTGAGAATCCGGAGATCACAGAGAAGGGTGAGGATTACGAGACTTTCAAGGCTGCGCTGAATTATATCAATACTACTCTGGCAAAGAAGATTGCAGGTGATGGTGAGGGCGCGACTGCGCTGTTTGAAGTGAAGATCATTGGTGCAGAGTCTAAGGAGCAGGCAATTACACTGAGTAAGTCTGTTGTTACTTCTTCTCTGACAAAGGCTGCTATCTACGGTCATGATGCGAACTGGGGAAGAATCCTGTGTGCTATGGGATATTCCGGTGCGAAGTTTGATCCTGAGAAGGTGGATCTGTTCTTTGAGAGTAAGGCTGGTAAGATTCAGATTATCGAGAATGGTGTGGCTGTGGATTACAGTGAAGAAGAGGCAACGAAGATTCTTTCTGAGGAAGCCGTCACAGCAATCGCTGATGTGAAGATGGGGGATGCCACAGCAACTGCATGGGGCTGTGACCTGACTTATGATTATATAAAAATCAATGCGGATTATCGTTCATAATAAAGGAGAATACAGATGGTTAATCAGAAATATTTGGACAAGGCGGAGGTGCTGATTGAGGCGCTTCCTTATATTCAGAGATTTAATCGTAAGATTGTGGTTGTAAAGTACGGCGGAAGTGCCATGCTGGATGA
>CAKRYE010000033.1 GCA_934426285.1 uncultured Blautia sp. | reverse complement strand
GATAAGGAGGCTTGTAAGGCATGCGGTAAGTGTGTTGCCAAGTGTCCGAAGCATCTGATCGAGCTTGTGCCCTATGACCAGACTACATTCGTACAGTGCAGCTCTCATGCAAAAGGCAAGGCAGTTACATCTGCCTGTGAGGTTGGCTGTATTGGATGTAAGAAATGCGAGAAGACCTGTCCAAATGGTGCGATTACAGTGGATAATTTCTGCGCACATATTGACTACAGCAAGTGTACAAATTGCGGGGCATGTAAAGAAGCCTGCCCAAGACATATTATTCAGTAAATATAAAGGAGCCATTGCCCGAAGGGGCAGGGCTCCTTTTTTGCGGAATCCTGACTTTACGGGAATGAGGTTTTATGCTATGATAAAGCACAGAAAAAGGAAGGGCGTGATACAGAATGAAAAGTATTGTGATCGGAGTTGCCGGAGGATCCGGTTCAGGAAAATCTACCTTTACCAACAGGATTAAGAAATATTTTGGGGACGATGTGGTTGTGCTTTATCACGACAATTATTATCGCAGTCAGGATGGAATCCCTTTTGAACAGCGGGTGACTGTGAATTATGACCATCCGGATGCCCTGGAAACAGATCTGATGGTGGAGCATCTGAAAAAGCTGAAAGCAGGAGAATCTATTGAATGCCCTGTGTATGATTTTGCAAGGCATACTCGTTCTTCCCAGGTATTAAGGATTGATCCCAAACCTGTGATCCTGGTAGAGGGAATCCTTTTGCTGGCGGATCCCAGAGTGAGAGAGCTTCTGGACATTAAGGTCTATGTGGAGGCAGATGCAGATGAGCGTATTCTCAGGAGGATTTCCAGAGATGTGGAAGAGCGGGGAAGAGATATGAAGGGAATTATTAATCAGTATCTTACCACAGTAAAGCCAATGCATTATCTTTATGTGGAGCCTACCCGTGCAAAAGCGGATGTGGTGATCAACAGTGGCAAGAATGATATTGCCTTTGATCTGTTTGTATCCAAGATCAGCCAGATTCTCAGGGAAATGAAACAGGAGGGACTATCATGATTTCATTTGTCCGTGGAATTGCCGCAGATATGACGGAAAATTCAGTGATCGTTGAGACTGGTGGCATTGGATACGAAATTTATATGACTGGTGAAGGCCTTTCCCAGCTTCACATGGGAGAGGAAGTAAAGATCCATACCTATTTTCAGGTAAGAGAGGATGCCATGCAGCTGTATGGATTCCTCAAAAAGGATGACCTGCAGATGTTTAAGCTCCTGCTGGGAGTAAATGGGGTTGGACCAAAGGCAGCTATGGGAGTTTTATCCGGGATTACTGCAGATGAACTTCGATTTGCAGTCCTTTCGGATGATGTGAAAACCCTGTCAAAGGCTCCCGGGATCGGCAAGAAAACGGCTCAGAAGCTGATTCTTGAATTAAAGGATAAATTAAAGCTTGAAGATGCGTTTGAGTTAAAGCTTGCCCATGAGCAGGAGAAGGCAGCGGCTTCCGGTGATGCTTCAGATGGAAGGCAGGAGGCTGTAGCGGCCCTGGTTGCTCTGGGCTACAGCAGTACAGATGCACTCCGTGCAGTGCGTAAGGTGACAGAGGTGTCTCCGGATGATGTGGAGGGATTGCTGAAGGCTGCTTTGAAAAATATGCTTTAAAAATAAAACAGAGGTTTCGTGAATGGAGAAGCGAGTAATTACAACAGACGTTATAGAGGAGGATTTTGCCCTTGAGGGAAATCTGAGGCCTCAGACGCTGGATGAATATATTGGTCAGGAGAAGACCAAAAATACATTGAAAATTTATATTGAGGCAGCAAAACAGAGACATGATGCACTGGATCATGTGCTTTTTTATGGCCCTCCGGGACTGGGAAAGACTACATTATCCGGAATTATTGCCAATGAAATGGGCGTCCATATGAAGGTAACCTCCGGTCCTGCTATTGAGAAGCCGGGAGAGATGGCTGCGATCCTGAATAATCTGCAGGAGGGAGATATTCTCTTTGTGGATGAAATCCACCGCCTGAACCGTCAGGTGGAGGAGGTACTGTACCCGGCTATGGAGGATTTTGCCATTGATATTATGATCGGAAAAGGTGCTTCAGCCAGGTCTATCCGCCTGGATCTGCCGAAGTTTACCCTTGTAGGTGCAACTACCAGGGCCGGACTTTTGTCAGCCCCTCTCAGAGACCGTTTTGGAGTGATGCATCATCTGGAATTCTATAATCAGAAGGAACTGCAGACGATCATTATCCGTTCTGCCCAGGTGCTGGGAGTAGAAATTGATGCCAGGGGAGCTGCAGAGATCGCCAAGCGCTCCAGGGGAACTCCCAGACTTGCCAATCGTCTGTTAAAAAGGGTCAGGGATTTTGCACAGGTGAAATATGATGGCAGGATCACCTATGATGTGGCATGCTTTGCCCTAGATCTGCTGGAAGTGGATCAGTATGGGCTGGACAAGATAGACCGCAGGATCCTGCAGACTCTTATTGTAAATTTTCAGGGAGGACCGGTGGGCCTGGAAACACTGGCAGCAGCCATTGGAGAGGATTCCGGAACTTTGGAGGACGTGTATGAACCTTATCTGCTGCAAAACGGATTCCTCAATCGTACTCCCAGGGGAAGAATGGCCTCCGGGCTGGCTTATGAGCATCTGGGATATGCTGTTCCGGACAAGGAATAAGGAATTCCTGGGACTTCTTAAAACTTTTTTAAAAATTTCTATACATTTGAGCTGCTTTCGAGTATAATAAAATTGATATCGGCTTGTATGTCGGTTATGAGCAAGTAGCGAAGTGGATCGCGAATATCCGCTTGATATGACGAAAGATAGTGCTGCTGCGTCAGTGAAACAGCAGTGATTAAGATACAGGAGGCTATAGGATGGCAGTCAAAAATACAGCAAAGGTAATCATAGGAGGTAAGATTATTACGCTGGGAGGTTACGAATCGGAAGAATATTTCCAGAAGGTAGCATCCTATATTAATAAAAAAATCGATGAATTAAGCGCTCTTCCGGGCTACAGCAGACAGCCTATGGAGACAAAGCATACGCTGCTCAGCCTGAATATCACAGATGATTATTTTAAGGCAAAAAAGCAGGCAGAGATTTTTGAACAGGATCTTCAGCAGAAGGACCAGGAGATGTATGATTTGAAGCATGAGCTCATTGCTCTGCGTATGCAGATCGAAGAGGCTCAGAAGGCAGAGAAGGAAGCACAGGAACAGAAAAGTCTTCTGGAAGGCAAGAATAAAGAACTGGAAAAACAGATTGATGAGCTGCTGAAATAGCAGACCGGAAATAATAAAGGGGGGATTGCTTCGGTGATTTCCCCTTTGTGCATAAAAATCTGTGGATCCTGACAGCTTATAAAAAAGAGAGGAATTAATTTGAAAAGGGAAGAAATAGAACTTCTGGCACCTGCCGGCTCTTATGAAGGCTTTGAAGCGGCACTGGGGGCAGGGGCAGATGCGGTATATGTAGGTGGCGCAGCTTTTGGAGCCAGAGCCTATGCAAAGAATTTTAGTGAGGAAGAACTGCTCAGAGCTATTGATACAGCACATATCCATGGCAAAAAACTATATCTTACAGTGAATACGCTTTTAAAAAACAGAGAGCTTACAGATCAGCTGTATGATTACCTTCTGCCCTATTACAGGGAGGGGCTGGACGCAGTGATCGTACAGGATATGGGAGTTTTTGCAGCTGTCCGCAAAATGTTTCCGGGGCTTCCTCTTCATGCCAGCACTCAGATGACAGTAACTGGCCCGGAAGGAATGAAATTTCTGGAAGAACAGGGCGCATCCAGGGTAGTAACTGCCAGAGAGCTGTCTCTGGAGGAAATCCGCAGGATGCACAGGACAAGCCCTATTGAAATAGAAGCTTTTATTCACGGGGCATTGTGTTACAGCTATTCCGGACAGTGTCTTATGAGCAGCGTGCTTGGCGGCAGAAGCGGAAACAGAGGTAAATGTGCCCAGCCATGCAGACTGCCTTATGAGGTGTTATTGCCGGATAAGAAGGATATCCGCCGGAAAACAAAAAACAAAGGGGAGCTTTGTCCTCTCAGTCTTAAAGATATTTCCACTATTGAGATTCTGCCGGAGATCCTGGAGGCAGGCGTAACTTCTCTGAAGATCGAGGGAAGAATGAAGCAGCCCGGATATACGGCCGGAGTGACAAAGGTATACCGGAAATACCTGGATCTGCTTTTTGAAAAGGGACCGGACAGTTATCAGGTGGAAGAGAAGGACAGGCAGTACCTTCTGGATCTGTTTAACCGCGGAGGTTCCTGCACAGGATATTATCAGATGCAGAATGGTCCTGGGATGATGGCTTTTACCAATGAGAAGAAAACCGGAAATGTAACCTGCTCTCCTGTGCAGAAAAAAGAAAAAATCAGAGGCAGTCTGATCCTTTATCCCGGAAGCGCTGCCATTCTGGATGTATCCTGCGGGGAGGTCCATGGAACAACTGCCCTGGGAGAGGTGCAGTATGCACAGAATCAGCCACTTACCAGAGAACGTGTGCGGATACAGATGGAGAAACTGGGAAATACTCCCTATGAGTGGGAAAGCCTGGAAATCCAGATGGATGACAGCATTTTTGTGCCAATGAAGCTTTTGAACGAGCTGCGCAGACAGGCCCTGGCTGCAATAGAGGAGGAAATTCTGCAGAAATTCAGAAGACAGGAACCGGCTTTGGCTTCCCTTGCTCCTTCGTCAACAAAGAAATCTGTACGGAAAAAGCTTCCGATTTATGTTTCCTGTGAAGACATTGAGACAGCTCTTGCGTTATATAAAAGAGAGGGGATCAGAGGAATGTATCTTCCTTTCTCTGCTATGAAGCAATGTCTGAAGGCTGGCACAGACAGGGGACTGGAAATGTATCTGGCTTTGCCACATATTATACGGGGAGAACTTCCGGAGGAATATCTGCAGCAGGCCAGAGAATGGCTGGATCAGGGAATGACAGGATTTCTGGTGCGGAACCTGGAGGCCTTTGCCATATTGCAGAAGGCAGGGCTGGCTGAAAAATGTGTTCTGGATCACAGCATGTATACCTGGAACAATGAGGCAGTTGCTTTCTGGGAGGAACAGAAGGTTCTTAAGGATACCATTCCCCTGGAGCTAAATGAAGGGGAACTTCGGCACAGAAATAACAGCCACAGTGAGATGCTGGTATATGGATATCTGCCTTTGATGATGTCTGCCCAGTGTGTCCGCAAAAATGTTTACGGATGTGACCATAATGAGGGAAGGGTAGAGTTAAAGGACAGATATGATAAAAAATTCACTGCAGCCTGTTTCTGCAATCCCTGGAAAATGGAAAATACAGGGGATAAGACACCTTGCTATAATATCATTTACAATAGTATTCCCTATGGACTTCTGAGAGAAAGAGAGCAGGTAAGGAAGCTGGGACCTGCAGCACTGCGCCTTTCTTTTACGATTGAAGATCAGAATGAGGCAGTACGGATTCTGGATGAATTTGTGAATGTTTATCAGAATGAGGCAGATCCCCCTCAGAGAGACTATACAAAGGGACATTTTAAAAGAGGAGCCGAGTAATGCATGGTTAATGTGATTGTGGAGTTATCCAAATACGTGATCCTTACTTTGATGGTGGTCTATACCTTTCACTGTTTCTATATGGTGAAACAGCAAAGTGAGGAAGAGAGAAATGAGTCATTGCGTCAGCAGCTGATGCTCATCTTCTTTATGGATTTTACGGCATTTCTGGTTATTTATCTGAAAACCGGAAAATTTCAGGTTGTAACCTTTTATGCAGAGATGATGGCGTTTTTTGCCGGAATCCAGATTCTGTACAGACTGTTGTACAAAAAGGCATCCATTTTGCTGCTGAACAATATGTGTATGCTGCTGAGTGTGGGATTTATCATATTGTGCAGACTGGATGTGTCTACGGCCACCCGTCAGCTGATTATCGTTGCAGCAGTGAATTTAGTTGCCCTTGCGGTTCCTGTGCTGATCCGCAAAATGAAATTTCTAAAAGATCTTACCTGGCTGTATGCAGGTGTGGGAATCCTTCTGCTGGGAGCAGTTCTGGTCCTTGCCCGTACCAGCTATGGAGCTAAGCTGTCTCTGATGGGAATCCAGCCCTCAGAGGCCATCAAGATCACCTTTGTATTTTTTATGGCTGCTTTGCTTCGCAGAGGGGCAGATTTCAGAACGGTAGTCCAGGCTACGATCGTGGCAGGACTTCATGTAGGGATTCTGGTCCTTTCCCGTGACCTGGGAAGTGCAGTGATCTTTTTTGCAGCATATCTGGTAATGGTTTATGTGGCTACCAAAAATGTGGGTTATCTGGCCCTGGGGCTTGGAGGCGGTGCGGCAGGATCTGTAATTGCCTACCATCTGTTTGGCCATGTACGCCAGAGAGTAAGTGCATGGAAGGATCCCATGGCAGTTTACCAGAATGAGGGATATCAGATCGTGCAGTCATTGTTTGCCATTGGTACAGGAGGCTGGTTCGGAATGGGACTGTGCCAGGGATCCCCGGAGAAGATCCCTGTAGTTAAGAATGACTTTATTTTCAGTGCGATCTGCGAGGAACTGGGAGGAATCTTTGGAATCTGTCTGATCCTGGTGTGTATGAGTTTCTTCCTGATGATCGTGAATATTGCATTGAAGATCAAGAAGCCTTTTTATAAGCTGATCGCCCTGGGACTTGGCACTGAGTATGCATTTCAGGTGTTTCTGACCATTGGCGGTGCCACCAAGTTTATTCCTATGACAGGTGTGACCCTTCCACTGGTAAGCTATGGAGGAAGTTCTGTGGCAAGTACAGTATTAATGCTGGCAATTATTCAGGGACTTTATATTTTGAGAGAAGACGAGGACGAAGAGATTGAGAGACAACGAAGAAAGGAAGCGGCGCAGAGAGCTGGAAAAACAGCAGAAGCGCAAGGCTCAGGAAATTTCTAAAAAAAGAAGATCCCGTAACAGGGAATATACTTTTGTATCCTGCTTTTTTGTGCTGATTTTTGTCAGTCTGATCGGTTATCTGGTTTATTTTGACAAGGTGAAAAGCGAGGATTTTATCAATAGCCCCTATAACACCAGACAGGATACTTTTTCAGACCGTGTTGTCAGAGGCAAGATTGAATCATCAGACGGAGAGGTGCTGGCTCAGACCAATGTATATGAGGATGGCACAGAGGAGCGTACTTATCCCTATGCAAATATTTTTTCTCATGTGGTAGGTTATGATTCCAATGGAAAAAGCGGATTGGAATCCGAGGCGAATTTTCTGCTTCTGACTTCTCATGAGTTTTTCCTGAATCAGATGAAAAATGAGTTTAAAAGTCAGAAAAATATGGGAGATACGGTAGTCTCTACTTTGAATGCAGATCTGCAGACAACAGCTTATCAGGCGCTGGGGGACAGAAGAGGGGCAGTGGTTGCCATAGAGCCTTCCACAGGTAAGATACTGGTAGAGGTGAGCAAGCCGGATTTTGATCCTAACACCATCGCCCAGAACTGGGAAGCTCTTGTGAACGATCAGAATGACAGCAGCCTTTTGAATCGTGCCACAAACGGAGCTTATCCTCCAGGTTCTGTCTTTAAGATCGTCACTGCCCTGAACTATTTCCGGACCAGGGGTACACTGGAAGATTTTTCCTATCTCTGTGAGGGAGGCATTACCAAGGAAGGACATACGATCAGGTGTTATGGCGGGGAAGTGCATGGCCAGGAAGATTTTTACAGTGCCTTTGCCCATTCCTGCAACAGTGCTTTTGCAGAAATAGGAACTATGCTGGGGGGAAGTTCTCTTCGGTCAACTGCAGAGGATCTTTTGTTTAACAAAGACCTACCTCTTACTTCCTACAGAAAGAGTACCTTTAGCCTGAATGGGAAGTCCTCTGTTGCTGAGGTGATGCAGACAGCGATCGGACAGGGAAATACTCTGGTTTCACCTATGCATATGGCATTGATTACAAGTGCCATTGCCAATGGAGGGGAACTGATGAAACCTTATCTCATTGATTCTGTGAAAAACAGTGACGGTGAAACAATAAAGACTACAGAACCGGAAAAATATAAAAGACTTATGAGCGTAAATGAAGCCAATCTTATGGGAAAACTGATGAAGAAGGTAGTAGAGGAAGGAACTGCCTCTGCCCTGAATGGAAGGGGTTATACAGCAGCAGGTAAGACTGGCTCAGCGGAATTTGATGAAAACGGATCCAGCCATTCCTGGTTTGTGGGTTATTCCAATGTGGATGATCCGGATCTGGTGGTTGCCATTATTGTTGAAAACGGAGGAACCGGCAGTGAGTCGGCAGTTCCTATTGCAGGTCAGCTTTTTGATGCATATTACTATGATTAGAATAATGGATAGCAGTGTGTGAACCATAAGGGATAGAAATAAATTTGTTCTGCACTGTTTTTAACAGTTGCGGCATTCTCAAAAAAGGGGTATACTATAACCAGTTTTTAATACCACGCAAAACAGGAGGGATTGCATTATGATAGAAGCAACGAGCTGTGGCGGTGTGGTAATTCATCGGGGTAAGATTCTTACATTGTATAAATCTTACAGGAACCGTTATGAGGGCTGGGTATTGCCGAAAGGAACAGTAGAAGCAGGGGAGACACATGAGCAGACAGCACTGAGGGAAGTGCTGGAGGAAGCCGGAGTGCGGGCGTCTATTGTAAAATATATCGGAAAGAGCCAATATAACTTTACCGTTCCGGAGGACGTAGTTACAAAGGAGGTACACTGGTACCTGATGACTGCGGATAATTATCATAGTAAGCCCCAGAGAGAGGAATTTTTTGTGGATTCCGGATATTATAAGTACCATGAGATCTATCATCTGCTGCGCTTTTCCAATGAAAAGCAGATTGTGGAGAAGGCCTATCAGGAATATCTGGACATGAGGAGCAATGGGCTCTGGGGAAAACAGCATAAGTATTATTAACGGAAACCGGGCTGCGTTTTTTACACAGCCCTGTTTAAAATTAGGAAAAAGGGGAATGCTGAAAAAGAGAGAGGCAGGTATGGAATGCTGAAATGGAAGAAGGACTATCTTACAGGAGAGGGTGTTGAGGATCCTGAGAAAATAAAAAATAAACTGGATGCCGGGAAGTATGTACATGGAATTTATCTTCTTACTCTGTCTGACAATCCATCCAATCTGTTTGAGATCATTCCGGCAGCTATGCTTCTCCAGAAAAGCTATTATAGAATCTGTCCGGAGATCATTGGTATGGCAAAGGGGAAGGACGAGGCCTTGGAAATGGTTCGCAGTCTGGTACAGGAGACCTATGTGCAGAGGTGAGTAGATGTTACATATTTTATGGCTGATATTAAAGTTTATACTGATCCTGCTGGGAATTGTGCTGGGACTGCTTCTGCTGGCAATTCTGCTGATTCTCTTTTGTCCGGTCAGGTACAGGGCGTCCGGGACCAAGGAGCAGGATGACTGGAAAAAGATAAGAGGAGAGGGACAGGTCAGCTGGCTGTTTCATGGAGTTGTGCTGAGGGCTGTCTGGGCAGAGGGAAATCTGCAGACCTCATTTCGATTATTTGGAATCCCTGTGGACAAAATTCTGAACAGGCGAAAAAAAACCAAAGAGCATTCCTCAGACTCTGTAGAGAGTACAGAGGAACAGAGGAAAATAGAGGATCAGAGGGAAATAATAGAACCGGAGAAAATCCCGGAAAAGCCGGTGAATGCAGAAGCTGAGAAAATGATCAGCAGCCCGGTGGATAGTCAGCTACAGGATGCGCCGGAAAAACCACAGCAAGAGACAGATTCAGATAAAAAAGAAAAGAAGACCGGTCCTGTTAGGAAACTGCTGTCAGGAATCCAGAGCAAGAGAAAGAGAATATGGGACAGAATACATCATATCCGGGCCACTCTGGGCAGAGTAGGGACGCAGATAACCTGGTGGAGAGATTTTCTGGAACACCCAAGAGTGCAGGCGGGGATTTCTCTTGTATGGACACATGCAAAATTTCTGATCCGCCATGTGCTGCCAACCAAGATGGATGGAGAGATTACTTTTTCCACAGAGGATCCATCTATAACAGGAGCCATCCTTGCAGTGCTTGGAATGACCATTCCTTTCCATAAAAACTGTGTCGGGGTCAGACCCCTGTTTAGCGGAGAAAATTACTGCCAGGGAAATGTGAGAATAAAGGGCAGGATATACGGAATTGTATTTGTACGAGCCGCGGTTAGCATTTATTTTAATAAAAATATAAAATATGTCATAAGACGATGGAAAACCAGGAGGGCATAAGAATGGCAAACGAGAATAATTTCAAAGAAACTGTAAACTCATTGTTCAAAGGTATGGACAGCTTTATTGCTGCAAAAACTGTGGTAGGGGAACCGATTCACATTGGTGATACCATTATCCTTCCGCTGGTTGATGTGGCTTTTGGTGTAGGTGCCGGCGCTTTTTCCGGTGACAAGAAGGATAACGGCGGCGGTGGAATGACCGGTAAGATGACTCCCTGTGCAGTTCTGGTCATTCAGAATGGTACTACCAAGCTGGTAAATGTAAAGAATCAGGATGGACTTACCAAGATTCTGGATATGGTTCCTGATTTTGTAGATCGTTTTGCATCAGGAAAAGGGGAAGAAGCATAAACTATACCAAACCAATGAAAAGGCAGAGAAAAAGTGGAAAAGCTGATTGGCTTTATGTTGTTTTTTATTGGATTGGGGATGGTGATAGGATTTCTTATTGCTGAGAATGTGATTCTGGTAGTTACAGCCGGAGCTTTTCTGCTCCTAGGATATCATCTGTTCTGCCATTGAGTCAGTAAAATGCAGGAAACTGCAGAAGGATCAAAGGACTATAGAAGGCTGCGGAATCTGCAGCCTTCCTTTTTGCCGAATAAACACATAAAAAGGCAAAAAAATACCCCTGTCAGAACAGGGGTACAGGTGTTATTTATGCTCTTTCTACTTTACCGGATCTTAAGCAAGAAGTACATACATATGTCTTTCTAGCTCCGCCTTCAGCAGTTTTGATTTTAACGGATTTTACGTTAGATTTCCACATTTTATTGGATCTTCTATGTGAATGACTTACATTATTTCCGAAATGAGCAGCTTTCTCACAGATTGCACATTTAGCCATGATAGCACCTCCTTGACGCTTTTTTTCAACAGTCTACATTGTAACAGATGAGTGACTCTTTTGCAAGTAAAAAAAAGAAAATTCTAAAAATTCTTTTATATGAAAGGGGAGAAGACGAAATTTAACATTGTGCAATCACTAAAAAAAGGTTATAATACATTTATCTAACAATATAGAGCATTGGAGGTAACCATATGAATGGACGTATAGATTCCGGATTGGGTCAGATCATAATTGACACAGATGTAATTGCAACCTATGCTGGAAGTGTAGCAGTAGAGTGCTTTGGTATCGTGGGCATGGCAGCAGTCAGTGTAAAGGACGGACTGGTAAAGCTTTTGGGCAGAAAAAGCCTGAAACATGGTATCAGCGTTAAGATTACAGAGGACAATAAAATCCGTCTGAATTTCCATGTAATTGTAGCATATGGAGTAAATATAAGTACAATTGCGGACAATCTTGTCAGCAATGTAAAATATAAAGTCGAGGCCTTTACAGGAATGGAAATCGAAAAAATCGACATTTTTGTAGAAGGTGTACGGGCAATTGATTAGGATAGAGGAGGAACTTGTGGTGAATAACAAAACCATAGATGCCAGAGTACTTTCCAGAATGTTTCTTGCAGGAGCCAAGAATCTGGAAGCGAAGAAAGAATGGATTAATGAACTGAATGTGTTTCCGGTACCGGACGGAGATACAGGAACAAATATGACGATGACAATTATGGCAGCAGCGGCAGAGGTAGGCTCCCTGGGTGAGACAGATATGGAAACTCTTGCAAAAGCCATTTCTTCCGGCTCCCTCAGAGGAGCACGCGGAAATTCCGGTGTAATTCTTTCACAGCTTCTCCGTGGCTTCACCAAAAGTGTACGGAAAAGTGAAAATCTGGATGCAGCAGCTATTGCAGCAGCTATGGAGAGAGGTGTGGAAACTGCCTACAAAGCGGTAATGAAGCCGAAGGAGGGAACCATCCTTACAGTGGCAAAGGAAGCTGCAGCCAAGGCTGTGGAGCTTGCTGAGACTGCAGAGGATCTGGGTACCTTTTTCCAGGCTGTGATCGCTCATGCAGAGGAGACTCTTGCCAGAACACCGGAGATGCTTCCGGTTCTCAAAGAAGCAGGAGTTGTTGACTCAGGCGGACAGGGACTGGTAGAGGTTTTCCACGGAGCTTATGACGGCTATCTGGGCAAAGAAGTGGATTATACACAGTTCAGCGGTTCCAAGGGTCCTGCAGTGACCAAAATTGATGCACAGACAGAGAAGGATATTAAATTCGGTTACTGCACAGAGTTCATTATTCTTCTGGATAAGCCAATGCCTGAGGAAACAGAGCACGAATTCAAGAAATTCCTTATGTCTATTGGTGATTCTATTGTCCTGGTGGCAGATGATGAGATTGTAAAAGTACATGTACACACCAATCATCCGGGACTTGCCTTTGAGAAGGCTCTTACTTTCGGAGCGCTGTCCCGTATGAAGATTGATAATATGCGCGAGGAGCATCAGGAGAAGCTGATCAAAGATGCACAGAAGCTGGCCAGAGAACAGGAGAAGCAGGAAGAGGCAGCAGCTGCAGCCCAGCCGCCTAAGGAAGTAGGCTTTATCTCTGTATCTGTAGGAAAGGGAATGACTGAAATCTTCAAGGAACTGGGAGTGGATTACCTGATTGAGGGTGGACAGACCATGAACCCAAGTACAGAGGATATGTTAAATGCCATTGCAAAAGTAAATGCAAAGACTATCTACATCTTCCCTAACAATAAAAATATTATCCTTGCAGCCAACCAGGCCCGTGACCTGACAGAAGACAAGGAGATCGTGGTAGTACCTACCAAGACCATTCCTCAGGGAATCACGGCAATGATCAGTTATGTGCCGGAGAAAAACAGCGCTGAAAACACTGAAAATATGCTTCAGGCGATCTCCCAGGTAAAAACCGGACAGATCACCTATGCTGTCAGAGATACACGTATTGATGACAAGGAAATCCATGAAGGCGATATTATGGGAATCGGCGATTCCGGAATCCTTGCAGTTGGTAAGGACAGATTGGAGGTAACTAAGGAAACCATCGCAGCTATGATGGACGATGACTCAGAAGTAGTCAGCATCTACTACGGTGCGGACACTGACGAGGCTGAGGCAGAAGCGCTTGCATCCACAGTGGAAGAGCTTTATCCTGATTGTGACGTAGAAGTAAATGCAGGGGGCCAGCCTATTTATTACTACGTGATTTCGGTAGAATAAACAGATGCCTCCACTTCATACACTGAAAGGTGTAGGCCCGAAAACAGAAGCCCTGTTTGCCAGACTGGGCATTATTGATACAGATTCCCTGATCCATTATTATCCCCGTACCTATGATATTTATGAAGCACCGGCAGAGATCCGGTCTCTGGAGGAATCTACGGTAGCTGCCATAACAGCTACCGTTATAACGGGTGTCTATATTAACAAGGTACGCAATCTCCAGGTGGTGACAACCACGGTAGCAGATCACACAGGAAGACTCCCTGTTACCTGGTTTAATATGCCTTATTTACGTTCCACCCTGAAAAAGGGAAGTGTATTTGTTCTCAGGGGCAGGATCACCCGCAAGAATGGAAAGCTTCAAATGGAGCATCCGGAAATATTTACCCCTGCAGCTTACGAAGAGATTCTGCACAGTCTCCAGCCAATCTATGCCCTCACATCAGGATTGTCCAATAAAACCATTGTGAAACTGCTTCATCAGGCTCTGGAGGACGGATTCCTTCATCAGGAATATCTTTCCCAGGAGTACAGGGAACGGTATCATTTGGCAGACTGCAATTTTGCATTGTCTGCCATTCATTTTCCCCAAAATATGCAGGAGCTGATCGCAGCTAGGAGAAGGCTGGTGTTTGATGAATTTCTGCTGTTTATTCTTGCAGTGCGCCTTTTGAAAGAAAAAACAGAAAGTACAGTCAATACTTTTCCCATGCATACTGTATGGACCACAGAGGAGATCATTGAAAATCTGCCTTATGCCTTGACAAAAGCTCAGCAAAATGTATGGCATGAGATTGAAAGAGACCTGAGCGGTCATGGGCTGATGTCCAGGCTGGTGCAGGGAGATGTGGGAAGCGGCAAAACAATCCTGGCTTTTCTGGCTATGATCATGACAGCGGAAAATGGCTACCAGGCGGTGCTGATGGCGCCTACAGAGGTACTTGCCAGACAGCATTTTCAGGCCATGGAAAAGATTCTGAAGGAACAGGGAATTGATTTTTGCCATCCTCTGCTTCTCACCGGGTCGGACACGGCCAGGGAGAAAAGGGAAAAATATGCACAGATTGCATCCAAAGAGGCAAATATTGTGATTGGAACCCATGCCCTGATCCAGGAAAAGGTCCAATATAACCAGCTGGCACTGGTGATCACAGATGAACAGCACAGATTTGGGGTGAAACAGAGAGAGGCCCTGACAACCATGGGAAATCCTCCCAATGTACTGGTGATGAGTGCAACGCCCATTCCCAGAACCCTGGCAATCATTATTTATGGAGATCTGGATATTTCTGTGATCGATGAGCTTCCTGCCCAGAGACTGCCTGTAAAAAACTGTGTGGTAGATACTTCTTACCGGCCCAAAGCCTATGCTTTTATGGAACAGCAGATCCGTCAGGGACGACAGGTATATGTAATCTGTCCAATGGTGGAGGAAAGTGAGGGAATGGACGGAGAAAATGTTCTGGATTATACAGCAAAGCTTCAGCAGATTTTCCCTTCTGATATTAAAATTGCTTTTCTTCATGGGAAAATGCATTCCAGGGAAAAGAATAAGATCATGGAGTCCTTTGCTGCAGGAGAAATCCAGATTCTGGTATCCACCACAGTTATTGAAGTAGGAGTGAATGTCCCCAATGCAACCGTAATGATGGTGGAGAATGCGGAACGTTTTGGCCTGGCGCAGCTTCATCAGCTTCGGGGGCGTGTGGGAAGAGGAGAACATCAGTCTTATTGTATTTTTATGCAGGGAAATAAAGAAAAGGAAACATCAAAACGACTGGAAATTTTGAATAAATCCAATGATGGTTTCTATATTGCAGAGGAAGACTTGAAGCTGAGGGGACCGGGAGATTTCTTTGGGATCCGACAGAGTGGTCTGCTGGAGTTCAAACTGGGTGATGTTTATCAGGATGGGGATATTCTGAAGGCTGCCAGTGAAACAGCAGCGCAGATCCTGGAGCTGGATGAGGATCTGAGCCTGGAACAAAATGAGATTCTAAAACAGCGGTTAAAAGCTTATATGCAGGAGGATTTGGAAAATCTGGGAATATAATTATTGCAAAAAAACAGAAAAAGTAGTATTCTATTCCGGTAACAGGATATCGAAGGCAGCGGATTTCCAGAGTCTGCAGCTGGATTACCTTGTAAGGAGGCTATAATATGACACCAAAAACAACTGCAAAAAAAGCAGAACCTGATACATCTACAGTACAGACAACCGAAGTAAAAGAGGCTCCTGCAAAAACTACAGTCAGAAAAACCAGAACAACCAGAACAACTGCAAAGAAAACTGCTGAGAAACCAGCAGCAGAAAAGAAGCCGACAGCAGAGAAAAAACCTGCAGTAAGAAGAACTGCAAAGAAAGCGGTAAACGCAGAAGTTTATGTACAGTTCCTTGGAAAAGAGATTTATGCAAAGGATGTTCTGGAAAATGTGAAGAAGATCTGGACAGAAGAAATGGGCAAAAAGGAAAAAGATCTGAAGGATGTTAAAATTTACATCAAACCAGAAGAAAATGCAGCATACTATGTGATCAATGGTGATGTGACAGGAGCTGTTGGACTGTAATACATAAGCAAAGAAAAACCGGAGGACTCAGAGAAAGAGCCTCCGGAATTTTTTTTCCAAAACACCTCACAGGATAGAAGCATGCAAACAGTAACAAACATCAATAAATGGTAACTAAAAGTAACAAAATACCACAAAACTGGTAGATTTTAACTTGACATAAAATGGGGAAAATAGTACGATTAGAGTATTAAGTGAAAGTATGCTTTGAAAGTGAGGAAGATTTAAAATGGCAAATGACCATGGCGAACAGATAAGAATTGTACAGGAAACAGTAGCAGGTAAGGAGATTACTTTTGCACATGTAATGGGAGGTCCGGCTCCTGTCATCTATCAGAAATTGGGTCTGAACCCTCAGCTGGACTATCGTTCCTCTGCAATTGGAATTATGAATATGACACCTCCGGAATCTGCAGTGATCGCTTCTGATATTGCAGTAAAGAGCGGAAATGTATATCTTGGTTTTGCAGACCGTTTTACAGGAACACTGATCATTACAGGTGAGATTTCTGATGTAATGTCTGCACTGACGGAGATCGTGGATTATTTCCGGGATACTCTGGGCTATGTAGTATGTGACATCACCAAGAGATAGGAAGTGTTGGAATGGTTGGAATAACAACGAAGGAGCTTTTGGAAAAGATCTATCATGAGGATTTTGAAAAGCTTAAGGGGAAGAAACTCCGCATGGTCAGAGTCCGGGTTCCGGGTAAGGAAGTGTGCATGGCTCATGTGATCAGTCCCTCTTCTTCCTGTATTTATCAGAATCTGGGATTACATATCGGTACCCATGAGGGAGAGGATCACACAGGCGAGGCAGTAGGCATCATTCGCTTTACACCCTGGGAGGCTGTTGTGGTAGCTGCTGATGTGGCTATGAAAAGTGCAGATGTACAGATCGGCTTTATGGATCGTTTCTGCGGTTCACTGATATTGACAGGCGGACTGACAGAAGTACAGACAGCAGTGGAAGAGGTAGTGAAATTTTTTGACCAGGTGCTGGGCTTTAAAACCTGCCCGGTTTACAAAAGCTGATACAGGATAAGGTGACAGATAATATATGAAGAAAATTTTTCTTATGGGAAGAAGTGAGGCAGGGAAGACTTCCCTTACCCAGGCACTGAAGGGGGAAGAGCTTCACTATGTAAAAACGCAATATACCAATACCAATGATGATACCATTGATTCGCCGGGAGAATATGCAGAGTCCAAGCACTTCAGCGTGGGACTGGCCTGTTTCTCCTTTGAAGCAGATGTGGTGGGAATTGTGCAGGCAGCAGATGAGCCTTTTAATCTTTTTGCTTCCGGCAGCCATTCCTTTATCCAGAGACCGCTGATCGGGATCATAACCAAGATAGATTCTCCTTATGCTAATATCCCTATGGTGAAGCAGTGGCTGATCAATTCAGGCTGTGAGAGGATTTTTCTGGTAAATAATGTGACCAGAGAGGGAATTGATGAACTGATGGAATATCTGAAGGATGATCTTCCAAAGTTAACAATGGAACAGGCCAGATATCGACAGAGCCTGGGCCTGAATGAATGGGATCCGCTTCCGGAGGGAGTAAGTTATCCAAACCATACAGAAGGGAAAATGTGAAAAATGAATAACCACAGGCAGAGAAAAGAGATGAAAGAAGATACCTTGAAAAAAGTCAGCAATGATGCAAAGCGTAAGGTATTAGTGGTAGAGGATAACCAGTTAAACAGAGAAATGCTTGCAGAAATTTTGTCTGACAGATATCAGGTATTGACAGCCTGTGATGGGGAAGAAGGTCTGCGATGCCTGGCAGAGCATTACCAGGAGCTGTCAGTAGTCCTTCTGGATGTATGTATGCCCATATGTGATGGATATGAATTCCTGGAAAGGATTCAGGGAGATTCACTGCTTTCGTCTATTCCGGTGATCGTCATGACTGCCAGCAGCAGACAGGAGACAGAATTAAAATGTCTGGAGCTGGGAGCAGTAGATTTTGTGATTAAGCCCTATAATCCACAGATTGTACTTGGAAGGATCAACAGTGTGATCAAGCTGAGAGAATCTGCCCGGATTTTGGCTGCCGTGGAACATGACGAACTGACTGGTCTGTATACCAGACAGGCCTTTTTTCATCACGTCAAAACCCTGTTCAAATTAAAAAAAGAGGAAGATTTTCATATTGTGGTCGCGGATGTAAAGGATTTTAAGCTGATTAATGGCAGTTATGGTGCAAATGCAGGAGACAAACTGCTGTGCTATATGGCAAAGGCATATCAGGGGCTTATCCGGCATGGGTTGGTTTCCAGATATGGAAGTGACCAGTTTGTATGTCTTATTTATGGGCAGCCGGAGATTGATAAGGACGAAATAGAAACGTATATCAGAGAGATCGCAGATCATGCACCCATTCCTAATGTGACCATTAATTATGGGATTTATATGCACATTGATAAAACACTTCCTGTATCTGCGATCTGCGGCCGTGGCTTTATGGCAATCAAAAATATCCGTGGTAATTATGAAAGTAATGTCTCTTATTATACTGCGGAGATGAGGGAAAAGCAGATACGCAGCCGACAGCTGGAAAGTGATTTTGAGGGTGCTGTGGCAAACAGGGAATTTGTGGTATATTATCAGCCCAAGTACAGCGTGAAAACAGAAAAAATCGTAGGTGCAGAGGCACTGGTGCGCTGGCAGAAGCCGGATGGAGAAATCATATCTCCCGGAGAGTTTATCACTGTGTATGAAAGGAATGGCCAGATCGTAAAACTGGATGAGTATGTATTCAGACGGGTCTGCTGTTATCAGAGAAGACGGATGCTGCAGGGAAAGGAACTGATTCCAATCTCAGTCAATCTGTCCAGGGCAAGTCTGCATCGCAGCGGTACGGTGATGCGCTATGTGGAGATTGTGAAGGGGGCAGAAATCCCTTTTTCCTGTGTACCCATAGAGCTTACGGAGACTGCTGCCCTGTATAGCGACCGGATCAGGAGGATTACAGAGGCACTTGTCAGAACAGGATTCCTTTTACATATGGATGATTTTGGATCTGGATATTCTTCTCTCACCAGTTTGAATGAGCTGCCCTTTTCTACTTTGAAGATTGATAAAAAGCTGATAGATTATATTGAACAGCCAAAGGGAAAAAAGGTGGTGCAGCAGGTAATTTCCCTTGCTCATGGACTGGATATGAAGGTGGTTGCAGAAGGCGTTGAAAATTCTGTACAGGCTCAATTGCTGAAAGAGATGAAATGTGATGCCATCCAGGGCTTTTATTATTCACGTCCTCATCCGGAAGAGCAGTTTACTGCAATGGTAGACCAGGAGATATGAAATAGGGTTTGACTTTATAGATGATAGAAATAGAATAAAGAATAGAGGATAGAATGAAAATGACTTGTGGCGTTCCGAAAGGGGCGGCTACAGGTCTTTTTTGTTGCAGGAAAGGATTTTACAATGCCCTTGCAGAATAAATGGCGGTCTCTGGATTTTTTACTTCCAGTGTTTGTAAATAATTGTGAAAAACATAACAAAACAAAAGAAAAAAATGAAAAAAAGTCATGAAAAAGATATAAAAATAAAATTTAACACTTTATTTAATAAAAATAACTTGTTAAATGATTGACAATATGATATGATTTTTAAGACCACTATTGTACATATCTAGATACAATATCATAAGATATGGCTGAAAATTTATCAGGAAAAAAGGAGTATTAAGGTTATGGGCAGTAAAATTACTATCATTGGTGCCGGCAGCGTCGGGTCTACAATTGCGTACACTTTATCAAGCCAGGATATCGCATCTGAGATCGTTCTGATCGATATCAACAAACAGAAGGCAGAGGGCGAAGTTCTTGATATCATTCAGGGAACCTGCTTCAGAGATCCGATCTCCATTATTGCCGGTGATTATGAAGATGCAAAGGATTCCGATATTGTAATCATTACCTCCGGTATTGCGCGTAAGCCTGGACAGACAAGGCTTGAGCTTACACAGACAAATGTAAACATCCTTAAATCCATCACACCGGAGATTGTAAAGGCAGCACCGGATGCTCTTTATCTTATTGTAAGTAATCCTGTTGATATTATGACTTATGTCTTTACAAAGATTTCAGGACTTCCGGAAAACCAGATCCTTGGTTCCGGTACCATTCTCGACTCAGCACGTCTGCGCTGCGGGCTTTCCGAGCATTTCCAGATCGCACAGAGTAACATTCATGCCTATGTATTTGGGGAACATGGAGATACCTCTTTTATCCCATGGACCGGTGCCTATATTTCAGGTGTAAGTGTAGATGAATACTATGAAATTGAGAAAAAACTTGGCAAAGACATTGAACCGGTGGACAAAGAGGCTATGCTTCAGTATGTACAGAAATCAGGCGGACAGATCATTTCCAAGAAAGGTGCAACCTTCTATGCGGTATCCTCTTCTGTCTGTAAACTCTGCAGCCTTCTTGTATCTTCCTCAGAATCTATCTCCACAGTATCCACTATGATGCATGGAGAATATGGAATCGAGGATGTCTGCCTCAGTACCCTGACTTTGGTAGGACCAAATGGTGTGCAGGGTAAAGTGCCTATGAGAATGAACAAAGCAGAGATTGAACAGCTGCAGAAGAGTGCAGATGCACTGAAAGAGATTATTGCTCAGCTTGACCTTTAAAAATAAAAGTCCCAAAGGAAGTGGGAGTTCCTGCTTCCTTTGGACTTATATTTCGTCAGAACTGATCAAAAGATTGTTTGTAAAATAACAAAAAAAGAAAAAAATCAGAAAAAAATACTTGTTAAATTGTTATCAATATGATATGATGTTTTCGGAAATCGAGCTGATACACTCCTTTAATTGCGGAGGAAGGGTGTGCAAACTCTTTTATTTTCTATGTCTCAACAAAGATATAAAAAGTAATTGTATTAGACTTGATTTATATTTTTGTCTATATATCGTTAAAAAAAAGACAAAGAATCATATGATTATCACTATTTATCTGAACAACTAAGAAAGGATAATGTTAAGTATGAAGTACAGTTATTATCCGGGTTGTACCCTGAGAAACAA
>CAKRYE010000032.1 GCA_934426285.1 uncultured Blautia sp. | reverse complement strand
GATATCAGATAGAAATAAAGGAGGAAGTACATTGTTAGAGATTATGTCAAATGAGGCTGAATCATCTGCAAAGATTATTGTAATTGGCGTAGGTGGAGCCGGAAATAATGCAGTAAACAGAATGGTGGAGGAATCCATCGGGGGAGTAGAGTTTGTAGGTGTAAATACTGATAAACAGGCTTTAACTCTCTGCAAAGCTCCGACTGTACTTCAGATTGGCGAAAAGATAACCAAGGGACTTGGTGCAGGAGCACAGCCTGAGGTTGGACAGAAAGCTGCAGAAGAGAGCATTGAAGAAGTGAAACAGTTAATGGAGGGCGCAGACATGGTGTTCGTTACCTGTGGTATGGGTGGCGGAACCGGAACAGGTGCTGCACCTGTAATCGCTGCTGCAGCGAAGGAAATGGGTATCCTGACAGTCGGCGTAGTTACCAAGCCTTTCCGTTTTGAGGCAAGAACACGTATGAATAATGCCCTTGCAGGTATTGAGAATCTGAAGAAAGCAGTTGACACACTGATCGTTATTCCAAACGATAAATTACTGGAAGTTGTAGACCGCCGGACAACCATGCCGGAGGCTCTGAAGAAAGCTGATGAGGTTCTTCAGCAGGCAGTACAGGGTATTACAGACCTGATCAACCTGCCGGCACTGATCAACCTTGACTTTGCTGATGTTCAGACAGTTATGACAGATAAGGGAATTGCCCACATCGGTATCGGTGAGTCAAGAGGAGATGACAAGGCTATGGAGGCTGTTCAGCAGGCCGTATCCTCACCTCTTCTGGAAACTACTATCAAGGGTGCTACTCATGTAATCATTAATATCTCCGGAGACATCTCCCTTATGGATGCAAATGATGCAGCAAGCTATGTACAGGAGCTTACCGGAGAGGACGCAAATATTATCTTTGGTGCTATGTATGATGATACTGTTGCTGATTACTGCAGAATTACAGTAATTGCCACAGGTCTGAATGATGAGAATCTTCAGGCAGCCCCTTTCGGAAAAAGAAACACAGCTTCTTCCTTTGGTGCAAGAAGACCTTCTTCCCAGCCATTAGGAGCTAGCAGTACAGCAGCTTCAACAACTGCTGCACCTACTCTGAATATGCCGAGCTTCAGCCTTCCGACTATGAATGCAACACCATTCGGAACAACGAAGACACCTTCCAGCACAGTTCAGAAAAAGGATATTCAGATTCCGGATTTCCTGAAAAACAGATAATCATATGAGAAATGTAAAGGCATGTCTGGTGGGACATGCCTTTTCGTATTTTTTCAGAAAAAATCAGAGGTACTGGAAAGTGCTGCATTTTGTATCAGCAGAGCTGTGGGCACCGGAACCCTCTACCTGAATAGAAGAGGCTGTACATTTACAGTCACTGTTATAGGTGCAGTTATGAGCCTGACAGTCGATCTGAATTTTCTCACAGCCACAGCCGCAGCTGTAGCGGTCAGTCACAGAACTGCCGGAACGTTCCTGGAAACTGTCGCAGTTGGTTTCATTAGGGGAAGCTGCATTTTTACCATTGATGTCAATATTACCTCTGGAACAGAGCTGGTCCTTGTTGTAAATACAGTTTGCTGCTGAACATTTCAGAATAGTCATAATTTTGATATCCTCCTTTGGTTGGTATTATTATTGGGCCAGAACAGATTTCTGCTCCTGACCTTCTACAGAATAAGGATGCCCGGAAAAAATAAAAATATGTATACAGAAAAATATTCGGAAAAACAAAAAAGTACTTGACTTACGGGGGAAAACGTGATAATTTATATGGGTACGTAAGAAAACAAAGCAGAGTTCCACTCTCACCTTAGCGCATTATGACTGCGGCTTGGGTTTATATTACACAGTGACCAGGGCAGATTCTGTCATTGGGTGTGATAACAGAGTGTGGATTTTGTCCACGCTTTTTTTTCTGCGTAGATGACAATGAGGGCGACGAGAAGTTATGAAAGTCTATCTAAGGTATGGAGGTGCACTACAATTAGCAATTTAATGATTAATGAACAGATCAGAGACAAAGAGGTACGCTTGATCGGATCGGACGGAGAACAGCTTGGCATCATGTCCGCTAAGGAAGCGATGTTTAAAGCCCAGGCAGCAGGACTTGACCTGGTAAAAATTGCCCCTCAGGCAAAACCACCGGTATGCAAGATCATTGATTATGGTAAATACCGTTATGAGCTTGCGAGAAAAGAGAAGGAAGCAAAGAAAAAGCAGAAGACCATCGATGTCAAAGAAGTGCGACTTTCACCGAACATTGATACCAATGACCTTAATACGAAAGTCAACGCCGCCAGAAAGTTTCTTTCCAAGGGTGACAGAGTAAAAGTAACCTTACGTTTCCGCGGAAGAGAGATGGCACATATGGCAAACAGCAGACATGTGCTGGATGATTTTGCTGAACTTCTTGCTGACGTGGCAACAGTGGAAAAAGCACCTAAGGTTGAAGGCAGAAGCATGACTATGTTTTTAACGGAAAAGCGTTAAATATAATAGAGATACAGATTAAGGAGGAAATTACAATGCCAAAAATTAAAACTTGTAGAGCAGCAGCAAAGCGTTTCAAAAAAACAGGTACAGGAAAGTTAGTAAGAAATAAAGCTTATAAGAGCCATATCTTAACAAAGAAATCTCAGAAGAGAAAGAGAAATTTAAGAAAATCTACTGTTGTTGATTCTACTAATGTTAAGAGCATGAAGAAAGCATTACCATATTTATAAGATCTAATAGAAGAAGACGAACAGGAGGAAATTTGAGAAATGGCAAGAATTAAAGGCGGATTAAACGCAAAGAAAAGACATAATCGTACATTAAAGCTGGCTAAAGGTTACAGAGGAGCCCGCTCCAAACAGTATAGAGTAGCAAAACAGTCTGTAATGAGAGCACTTACAAGCTCTTATGCAGGAAGAAAGCAGAAAAAACGTCAGTTCAGACAGCTCTGGATCGCTCGTATCAATGCAGCTGCAAGAATGAACGGTTTATCCTACAGCAAAATGATGCATGGTCTGAAAGTTGCTAATGTAGATATCAACAGAAAGATGCTTGCAGAGCTTGCAGTAAATGATGCAGAGGGATTTGCAGCACTTGCTGAGATCGCTAAGAAAGCAATCGCTTAATTTTCAGTTTACAATAAAATTATGTAGTAATTAAAGATATATGGAGAAACACAGGATGTGTCTTTCCATATATCTTTTTTATGTTATAGGATATAAAAAATGGTAAAAATGCAACAAAAACAGGTGCTGAAATATTGCCCTGGGCGGTCAAATGTCCCTATATGACGGAAAAAATATTAGAATTTAACAATTTACTCTTGCGCAGGGAAAGAGAAGATGTTATAATTCATACATTATAAATAAGGATGTCAGGGAAGCCAAAGCCGGCTGGAGCACACCGGCTGGCTTTTTGCTTATATGCCATTAGTAAAGAGGGTAAAGATGTCCGGCAGACCCCTGACAGAGATGATCAAGGAGGAATTATTATGAAAAACTGGAAAAAAGCAGTAAGCCTTACTGCAGCTGCAGCAATGGTCATGGCAACAATGGCTCCGGTATCTGTATTTGCAGAGGACGAGACATTCAAAATTGGTGTAATCGGACCTATGACAGGTGATTATGCACAGTATGGTACAAACGTATATAATGCTACCAAGATTGCAGTAGATGAGATCAATGCAAACGGTGGATTCAACGGTTATCAGGTAGAGGTTCTGGATGCAGGCGATGACCAGGGAGATCCGGAGAAGGCAGTTAATGCATATAATGACCTTCTTGACAAGGGAATGCAGATGCTCTGCGGAACCGTAACTTCCGGTTCCTGTATTGCTGTAGGTGCTGAAGCTGCTGAGAGTACTTTCCTTTTCACACCATCCGCAACTGCACTGGACAGCATCACATCCGGAAGCAATGAATTCCGTATGTGCTTTACTGACCCGGCTCAGGGAACCAAATCTGCACAGTTTATTTCCGAACATAAGCTTGCTACAAAGGTAGCTGTTCTTTACGATTCAGCTGCAGATTATAATTCCGGTGTTCATGATGCTTTTGTAGAAGCAGCAGCTGAGGACGGACTTGAGGTTGTTGCAGATGAAGCTTATACAACAGACAGCAATACAGATTATTCTGTACAGCTTTCCAAGATCAAAGACAGCGGCGCAGAGCTTCTGTTCCTTCCGAACTATTATTCAGACAATGCCCTGATCCTTCAGCAGGCATCTGAAGCTGGTATGACAGATATTAAATTCTTCGGTGTAGATGGTATGGATGGTATCCTGAATGTAGAGAACTTTGATACTTCTCTTGCAGAAGGAGTTATGCTTCTGACACCATTCTCTGCTACAGCAACAGATGAAAAGAGCCAGAATTTTGTAAAAGCTTACGGTGATGCCCACAACGGTGAGGTACCGAACCAGTTCGCAGCAGATGCATATGACGTTGTTTATGCAATGCAGCTTGCAGCAGCAGATGCAGGAATCACACCGGATATGAGCAACGAGGATATCAGTGCAGCAATGGCAGCATCTATGCTGAACATTGAATTGGATGGTATCACAGGTAAGGCAAAATGGACCGAGGATGGAGAATGTGATAAAGAACCAAAAGCATTCGAGATCAAAAACGGTGAGTATGTTGAGATGAAATAATCCAGACAGTGGATCTGTAACATTAATATCAGAAGACATTGGGGGTCGGGGGACGGTTTCCGGTATGGAGACCGTCTCCCTTCGCTGTTCTGTCTGATTTACTTATTTATTTAAGAGGTGCGTTATGAGTTTTATATCTTATCTGAAAGACGGCATCAGTCTTGGCAGTATTTATGCGATCATTGCGCTGGGATACACTATGGTTTACGGTATTGCAAAAATGCTGAACTTTGCTCATGGTGATGTTATCATGGTAGGTGCATATGTGATCCTGACCTGCATTACACGTGGAGGAATGTCACCGGTTCTTGCTGTGATCCTTTCCGTTGTCATATGTACTGTTCTTGGTGTTGTAATTGAAAAGGTTGCCTACAGTCCGCTGCGAAAGGCTTCTTCCAATCTGGCAGTACTGATCACTGCTATCGGTGTCAGCTATCTGCTCCAGAATCTGGCTCTTCTGATCTTCGGAGCAGATGCCAAGAGCTTCGTGTCAGTAGTGAAAGTTCCTTCTGTTTCTCTGTTTGGAGGACAGCTGGTGATCAAGGGAATCACCATTGTGACAATTCTTGCATGTATTGTTATTATGGTAGGACTTTCCCTTTTTGTAAAAAAGACCAAGCCCGGCCGTGCCATGCAGGCAGTATCTGAGGACAGAGATGCAGCACAGCTGATGGGTGTCAATGTAAATGCTACTATTTCCCTGACCTTTGCTATTGGTTCCGGACTGGCAGCGATTGCAGGTCTTCTTCTGTGTCAGACATATCCTACCCTTACTCCTTATACAGGAGCTATGCCTGGTATCAAGGCCTTTGTGGCAGCGGTATTCGGTGGAATCGGTTCGATACCGGGAGCTATGGTGGGCGGAATCCTTTTGGGTATCCTGGAGATTTTCGGCAAGGCCTATATTTCTTCCCAGGTTGCAGATGCAATTGTGTTTGCAGTGCTGATCGTCGTGCTCCTTGTGAAGCCTACCGGTTTGTTCGGCAAGAACATCCAGGAGAAAGTGTAAGGTGGACGGTATGAAAAAAGTAAAAAACAAAACAACACAGAATAATATGATCAATTATGGAATCGTAATCCTGTTATTTGTGATCGTACAGGTTTTGAGTTCTACAGGCAACCTGTCCAGACTTCTCACAGGACTTCTGGTTCCCATTTGTGTCTATACGATTGCAGCGGTTTCTCTGAACCTTGTGGTAGGATTTTCCGGAGAGTTGAGTCTGGGACATGCAGGATTTATGTGCGTGGGCGCCTTTTCCAGTGCTTTATTTTCCCATGCAATGTCAGATATTCCCCAGGTTCCCAGATTTATCCTGGCAATCCTGGTAGGTGCAGCTGTGGCAGCTGTATTTGGTCTGATTATTGGTATTCCGGTACTCCGTCTCCGCGGTGACTATCTGGCTATCGTAACTCTGGCTTTTGGTGAGATCATCAAGAATCTGATCAATGTCCTGTATATAGGAGTTGATGACAATGGACTTCATGTGGCAACAAGCTCAGCAGGACTTCATCTGGAGGCTGGCGGAAAGCAGATTCTCAAGGGTGCATTGGGAATTTCCGGTACAGGTGCACTTTACAAGGATATTAAGAGTTCCTTCTTTATTATCGGTGTGATCCTGCTTCTGATCACTTTATTTATCGTGCAGAATCTGGTGAACTCCAGAAGCGGCCGTGCTATTATGTCAACCAGGGATAACCGTATTGCAGCAGAGTCTGTGGGAATCAATATTACCAAATATAAATTACTGGCTTTCACTATTTCCGCAGCCCTGGCAGGTGTGGCAGGTGTTCTCTATGCCCACAACCTTTCCCTGCTGAAGGTTTCTGTATTTGATTATAATATGTCCATTCTGGTTCTGGTTTATGTAGTTCTGGGTGGAATCGGAAATATCCGTGGCTCTATTATTGCAACGATTATTCTGTATGCTTTACCGGAGCTTCTCCGTGGCTTTGCAAATTATCGTATGCTGATCTATGCCATCGTACTGATCGCTATGATGCTCTTTAACTGGGCACCTGCTGCCAGAAACTGGAGAGCAAGAGTGATGGAGAAGGTTCGTGGATCAAAAAATAAAAGGGAGGTGGCCTGATCATGGCAATGCTGGAAGTAAATCATCTGTCTATTCAGTTTGGCGGTCTCCGCGCAGTAGACGGATTTAATATGACCATTGAAAAAGGTCAGCTCTATGGTCTGATCGGACCTAACGGTGCAGGAAAGACTACCGTATTTAACCTCCTTACAGGTGTATACAAACCAACGGAGGGAATTATCCGTCTGGATGGCGAGGACATTACCGGAAAAAGCACCATTGAGATCAATAAGGCAGGAATTGCCCGGACTTTCCAGAACATCCGTCTTTTCAAAGAGCTTTCTGTGCTGGATAATGTTAAAGTAGGGCTTCATAATCATCATACATACCCTACTCTTACCGGTATTCTGAGACTGCCGAAATATTATAAGGTAGAGAAGGAAATGAATGAACGTGCCATGGAAATCCTGAAGGTTTTTGATCTGGACAGGGAAGCAGAGACCCTGGCCGGTAATCTGCCTTATGGTAAGCAGCGTAAGCTGGAGATTGCCAGGGCACTGGCTACAGATCCTAAGCTTTTGCTTCTGGATGAGCCGGCTGCAGGTATGAACCCCAATGAAACCCAGGAACTGATGGATACCATCCGTTTTGTGCGTGAGCATTTTGATATGACGATTCTTCTCATTGAGCATGATATGAAACTGGTTGGCGGTATCTGTGAGAAGCTGACAGTCCTGAACTTTGGTCAGGTTCTGACCCAGGGCGAGACTGCTGCAGTGCTGAAGGATCCTGCGGTTATCACTGCATATCTGGGAGAATAGGAGGAACAAATCAATGGCAATGTTGGAAGTAAAGGATCTCCAGGTGTATTATGGTGTGATCCAGGCATTGAAGGGGATTTCTTTTGAGGTTAACCAGGGTGAGGTTATTGCACTGATCGGTGCCAATGGTGCCGGCAAGACCACTACTCTGCAGACTCTCACAGGAATTCTTTCCCCAAAATCCGGAAGTATTGTATTTGAAGGTAAGGATCTGACCAGAACACCTGCCCATAAGATCGTAGAGATGGGAATGGCCCACGTTCCGGAGGGACGTCGTGTGTTTGCAGATATGAGTGTATATGAGAATCTGCTTATGGGCGCCTATACCAGAAAAAATAAGGCGGAAATTGAGGACAGTCTGAAAAGTGTGTACAAAAGATTCCCAAGGCTGGAAGAACGTAAAGGTCAGAGAGCCGGGACTCTTTCAGGTGGTGAACAGCAGATGCTTGCCATGGGACGGGCACTGATGAGCAAACCAAGGATTATTCTTATGGATGAGCCATCTATGGGACTTTCCCCCATTTTTGTAAATGAAATCTTTAATATTATCAAAGAGGTAAGTGACAGTGGGACTACCGTCCTGCTGGTAGAGCAGAATGCGAAAAAGGCATTGTCTATTGCTGACAGAGCTTATGTACTGGAAACAGGCAGTATTACTCTGGAGGGAAAAGCCAGTGACCTGTTGAACAATGAGTCTGTGCAGAAGGCTTATCTGGGAGAGTAATGAGCAGGTAGCGAAGCGGATTGCGAATATCCGCTTGAATATTCGGTTACAAATGGATCATGAATATCCATATAATAATAGAATGGAACAGGAGGGGTTTTTATGGAAAATTTTGCAATTACCATTGCAAGGCAGTATGGAAGTGGCGGACGTACTGTTGGAAAAATGCTGGCAGAGAAGCTGGCAGTGCCTTTTTATGACAAGCAGATCATTCAGATGGCATCTGATGAGAGTGGCATTGATGTAAAGCTCTTTGGACAGGTAGAGGGCGGTATGAGCGTGAAGCCTTCTCTGTTTAATAAGACTGGTCTGTATAAGGGGGATTTGATCCCGCCTACAGATAAGGGATTTATTTCAGATGAAAATCTGTTTAATTATCAGGCAAAGGTTGTAACAGATCTGGCTGATAAGGAGTCATGCGTAATCGTTGGCCGGTGTGTAAATTATGTGTTTAAGGACAGGCCTAATACTCTTCGGGTGTTTGTTCATGCCCCCTGGGATTTCCGTGTAGAAAAATCCAGAGGAAAGATCAGCGGCGGTGATGAGGAAATTGAGAAGTTTCTGCGTAAGGATGATAAGCGGAAACAGGAGTATTACAGGAGATTCGCAGGTGGGGACTGGAGTGACGCCACGAATTATGATCTGTGTCTGAATGCCGGGAAGCTGGGATTTGAGAAGTGTGTGGAGGCTATTCTGGCACAGATGGAAGTGATGGGAATAGGGAAGTAAGATAAAGTAAATGGGGGACGCCGAGCAATCAGAGTTACTTTTCTGTGCGGTTTCGGTGTCTAAGTAAATCTAGGTATAAAAAAAGCTGCTAAATGCGTTCATAAAAAATCCAAAACTCGCCTTACGGCTCAGACAGTTGGATTTTTTATGAACAACGCAGCTTTTTTTATACTAAGATTTACTAAGACGCCTGCAAATGCACAGAAAAGTAATTCTGATTGCTCGGCTGTTTTACTTTATACGGAAGGCGCAGGGTAAATCATGAATGGGATTTGATTTTTTGTTGGTATTCTTTTAGGGTTTTTTCGTAGCCTATGTCGCTTAGTTCGTAGAAGTGTTCGTTTGCAATTTCATTGGGGAGGTATTGCTGGTCTACGTAGTGGTTGGGGTAGTCGTGGGCGTATTTGTAGCCGATGCCGTGGCCGAGTTTTTCGTGGCCGCCGTAGTGGGCGTCCTGGAGGTGGGCAGGGACTGTGGTTTTGGTGCGTTTGACGGAGTCCATGGCTGCGAAGATGGCGTTGACTGCGGAGTTGCTTTTGGGAGCGCAGGCCATGTAGGTGACTGCCTGGGAAAGAATGATCTGGGATTCAGGCATTCCTACCCGTTCTACTGCCTGGGCTGCTGCGACGGCTACGCAGAGGGCCTGAGGATCTGCATTTCCGATGTCTTCGGAGGCCAGGATCATAATCCTGCGGGCAATGAATTTAACGTCTTCTCCGGCATAGAGCATTTTGGCCAGGTAGTAGACTGCTGCGTCAGGGTCGGAGCCTCGCATACTTTTGATAAAGGCGGAGATGATGTCGTAGTGGTTGTCTCCGTTTTTGTCGTAGCGTACGACCCGTTTCTGGATGCACTGGGATGCCACATCAAGGGTGATATGGATGAATCCGTCCTCGCTTCTGGGAGTGGTAAGGATGCCAAGCTCGATGGCGTTGAGGGCATTTCTTGCATCCCCTCCGGCCATGTCTGCAAGGAAGTCCAAGGCATCAGTATCTATTTGGGCTTTGTAGTTTCCCATTCCTTTTGTCTTGTCATTGACTGCCCTAAGGATGAGTTCTTTGACTTCGGAGATTTCAAGGGATTTCAGCTCAAAGATGATGGAACGGGAGATCAAAGCGGCATTGACTTCAAAATAAGGATTCTCAGTTGTAGCGCCGATGAGAATAATAGTTCCGTCTTCCACGAAAGGAAGGAGATAGTCCTGCTGTCCTTTATTGAAGCGGTGGATCTCATCGATGAAGAGGATGGTTTTCTTTCCGTACATGCCCAGATTTTGCTGGGCTTCTTTTACTACGGCTTCCATATCTTTTTTTCCAGCTACAGTGGCATTGATCTGGGTAAATTCTGCGCTTGTGGTGTTGGCAATAACCTTTGCCAGAGTGGTTTTTCCTGTTCCTGGAGGACCGTAGAAGATAACAGAGGTCAGTTTGTCTGCTTTGATAGCTCTGTATAATAAGGTATCCTTTCCAATGATATGCTGCTGGCCGACTACTTCGTCCAGAGTAGCAGGGCGCAGTCTGGATGCTAATGGGGATTCGCGGTCAAGGGTTTTTGATTTTGCATATTCAAATAAATCCATAGTATTTCTCCATAATCATATAATAAAGAAAATGTGTGAGCTATAAAAGCTCCTCCATTATTTTACCGTATATTTCCTGGCTGTGGGCAGGCCATTTCTGGCACATGGATTTGGCAGCTTCCAGATTAGGGGCAGCAATGTTCAGGTCAATGAGAGAATTCCCTTTCTCTATAAGCTGACATCGCACAGAATAATCTCCCTGTTTGGTAATATAGTAATCAGCAGAAGTGACAATCCTGTCCTCTGCCTTAAATCCTGCAGAGTTCAGATATTCCTTTACTTCCTGCTTGATTTCGGAAGACAGATCCTGCTGGAAGAAGGAGAGGGTCTTGCGTCCGTCTTCTGTAACCCGGTAATGTGAGGTGTTGGAGCGGGTATCCTTATTTACAAGCTCTGCTTCTACAAGCTCCGAAAGAGCCTGCTGGAGATGAAAATAATTGGTGTATCCACGATCAAGGATAAATTCAGAAATCTGGGAATTAGTCAGTGTATCATCTGCGTTCTGAAGCATGTACAATACGATGAGTTTATAAATAGTATAAGGTGTTGCCAATTGGAATCCCTCCCTTTCAATTGATCTGCCATTTTGTTTGTCTGCCCTGATAATTATGGCTTTCTTTCATCTGGTGGTGTAAAAGATTCAGTACCTCCCGCTTCCTGCTGGCCCACAATGGGGCTATGAGGAGATCTTTGGGACCGTCACCGGTGATTCTGTGGATCACCATATCCGGCCTGAGGTGTTCCAGACAGCTGATCACCAGAGAAATATATTCGTCCCGTTCATAAGTGGAAAACAGGCCTTTTTCATAATCAGAGGCCAGATCAGTTCCCCGAAGTACATGGAGCAGCTGCAGCTTGATTCCCTGGATGTCCTGGTGATTTAGATACTCCATAGTGTTCAGAATATCCTGGGGACTTTCTCCGGGAAGACCGAGAATGGTGTGAACGATTACTTCTATGTCCTCCCTGCGTAAGCGTCTGACTGCGTCCTCAAAGCAGGACAGGGGATAGCCCCTGCGGATGTAGACGGCAGTTTTTTCATGAATAGTCTGTAGTCCCAGTTCTACCCACACAGGCTTCTGTCGGTTCAGCCTGGAGAGAAGTGCTGTCACATCTTCTCCAAGGCAGTCAGGCCTGGTGCCTATGGACAATGCCACGATGCCCGGATGGGCCAGGGCTTCTGTAAATATTTTCTCCAGATATTCCACAGGAGCATAGGTATTGGTAAATGCCTGGAAATAGGCGATATATTTATGTATGGGTCTTTTGGCCGAAAGGATGGAAATCTGTCTGTCAATCTGCTCGGTGATGGACAGACTGCTGTCTGCGGCAAAATCTCCGCTTCCTCCTGCACTGCAGAAAATGCAGCCTCTGGTTCCAAGCTTTCCGTCCCGGTTGGGACAGGACATCCCACCGTTTAGTGTTACTTTATAAACTTTTTCTCCGAACCGTTCCCTGAGCATATAGTCCAGAGAGTGGTAGGGCTTTTCTCCCCATTTCATCATACAGCCGGTGTATTCCGGGAAGTATCCTCAGGAGTCTCCTCAGAACCTTCTTCTGAGATTTCATCCTTTTCGGGAATGATATAATTATCAAAAATCTTTACCAGGAAATGCCCGTTGATAAAAGCAAGCAGAGCAAAGCCCAGCAATACAAAAAGCAAAATGACCACGGACTGTACCCGGAAGTCCGGAATAAAGAAAATGGCAGCAGGTGCAATGGTGATCAGAGCCATAAGGATGGTGTAGGGCAGATGCATGATAGACATCAAAAAAGCATTCCGGAAAGTATTTTTTACAGAATTGTAGAACTTTGCCAGTACCGGATAAATATACAGGAATACTGCCAGATAAACAATGCCTAAAGCGATAAAGATGATATATAATACTTTGGACATGGAACCACCCATCTGTCTGACAATATTTGTATCAAAATATAATACTCCGGCTATAAGGAGCATGATAAGGTTGATAATGGTTGCCTGTTTGAAGTTCTGCTTAAAGGACTTGAAGAAGCTTCTGATAATGTAGGATTCCTCATTTCGTGCCATCTTCAGGGTAACATAGTGAAGGGCTGTCAGGGAAGCTCCGATAGTAACTACCGGGAGACAGCAGATGATAAAAACAATATTCAGCATAAACAGATCTGCAGCCCTTCCCATAAAATTGAAAAATTTGTTGTCCATATTAAAAAGTTTATCCATTTTAATAACTCCTCATATAAAAAGTTTGTATTGGGTTTACCTATAAGTATAACCAATCACACTGGAAAAAGCAAATTTTTTTATGGATCAAGAAGCTGGTCAGCAGTGACAAAATCATACCCTTTTTCTGTGAGCTCATCAGTGATGGCAAGTGCTGCTTTCACAGAACTGTCATAGCTGTCATGCATGAGGATGATGGAACCATCCTGCACATTTCGGCGCACAATATCCAGAATGCTTTCGGGATTCTGACTTTGCCAGTCCAGAGTGTCCACATCCCAGAATATAGGGAGCATGGTGACAGGAAGCTCCAGGTCCTTTTTCCAGGCTCCGTAAGGTGGCCTGAGGCAGGTAGGATAGGTTCCGGTAATATGGTAGATCAGGCTGTTTGTCTTCAGAATTTCTCTGCTGGCGTTGGAAGGAGAAATTTTGTCCAGCTGTACATGACTCCAGGTGTGGCAGCCAATCAGGTGACCGTCCTCCTGCATCCGGAGAAGCAGCTTTTCATTTTCCGGAATATTTTCACCCAGGAGAAAAAAAGTGGCATGTATGTTTCTTTTGCGTAAACCCTCCAGCAGAAGTGGCGTGTATCTGGCATTGGGACCATCGTCAAAGGTCAGGGCAACCCGTGGAGCTTCTTCTTTTGTAACAGATGTTCTGCCGGCAGTCTGGCTGAGAGAATTTTCAGTGGTTGTATAAAAATGGCAGATCAACAGAAAAATACAGGAAAAAACCGGAATAGTCCAAAACAGGAATCTGTGAATTTTCATATTCTATTTTCCGTGGCAAAGCTACTGTTTACACTGTGTCCAGTAACCCGGCAAATTATTATTTTAATTATATATATAAAAAAAGAAAGCAAATGATGCAGATTTATTGTATAATGAAATCTATCAAACAAAAGGAATGACAATTATGAAAAAGAAAGGGATGACTCTCGGGCTGCTCCTGTCAGGAGCGGGAATTCTGATTTTACTGTATATGACAGGAGAGTCTTATTTTAATGGTCTGGCAGGTTCAAGCCAGCAGATGCAGGCGGATACAAAGGAATATGCGTATAAATATGATATGATCGTGGACAATCCGGAGTCGCCTTTTTGGCAGGCTGTGTATGCAAGTGCGGAAAAGTGGGCCAGGGAGAATGACAGTCTTCTGGAGCTTAAGGGAACAGATGAGGAGTCTCAATATACCAAATTGGATTATATGAATGTAAGTATTGCATCCAGGGCAGATGGAATTATCCTTCAGTACAGTGGGGAGGATGGTCTGGAAGATAAGATTGATGAGGCTGTTGCAGATGGGATCCCGGTGGTGACTTTGATGAATGATGCAGTTCACAGTAAGCGCCAGACTTTTGTAGGAGTAAGCGATTATCAGCTTGGAAGTGCTTACGGAGAAAAGGTGGCAGATTATGTTACCCGGGATACGAAAAATATTCTGATTCTGCTGAAAAGAAACATTGATGATATGAATCAGAGTCAGATATACACCCAGATCAGCAATGCTGCCCAGGCCAAAACAGGAGCCGGACAGCCGGTAACCGTAAGTGTGAAAAATCTCCTTTCTTCCGGTACCTTTGGGACAGAGGAAGCGGTTACAGATATCTTTCAGCAGAGAAATAAAGTGCCGGATATTCTGGTATGTATGGATGCAGACACTACAGAGTGCGCCCGTCAGGCAGTACTGGACTTTAATCTGGCGGGAAAAGTAACCATCATCGGTTATTATACCTCTCCGGATATCCTTACAGCTGTGGAAAAGGGAGTACTTGCCCTGACCTGTGATGTGGATACAGAACAGATGGGGAGATACAGCATAGAGGCACTGACGGAATTTCAGAAAGACGGCAGATCCAATTCCTATTATAATGTAGATATTAATTTCCTGGATAAGGATGCAGTCAGGGCATTACGAAGGGAGGGACTGTCAGAATGAAACGGATCCGCTGGAAAGATTTTTCCCTTGTAAGTAAAATCGTCATTGAGGTGGGGCTGATCGCAGGACTGCTTTTTACAATGAATCTGCTATTCTATGTGCGGATCAATGTTTCCATGCAGAAAATGGATAATGTATATGCCAGCAATGCCCAGCTGACAGATTTATCTCAGGTATTTGAGCTGGTACAGGATAATATGTATGAATATCTGAAAGTAAAAAGTTCTCAGTCCCTGATGGATTATTATCAGAATGAAGCCAGATACAGAAATGAACTGGAGAAGCTTAATGACAAAAATATAAATGACTCGGTAAAGCTTCTGGAGCGTAATATCCGGAAAATGTCTGAGACCTATCTGGACTGTACTGCTGAGACAGTTGCAGCCAAGAGAGGCAGGAATGTAGAAAAATATAAGAGGAAATATGAGGATTCCATCAGACTCTACAGCTATATTCAGACAGCCATTGATGAATTAAATAACCAGCTTTTTAAGGAGAATACCAGCAGCTATTCTGTGCTGCGTCAGATGATGCGGTATCTGGAGATCAGCAATATAATCTTTATGCTTGTGATCGTGGCAGTGGGAATGATCCTGCTGATCATGGCAACCAGAGGAATGTTCCGTCCGCTGACAAGTATGGCAGAGACTGCCCAACTGGTAGGACAGGGAAATTTCCATGTGAAAATGCCTGATACTGATTCCCAGGACGAGCTGGGGGAGGTAACCAGGGCTTTTAACACTATGGTGGAGAATCTGGATGTCTATATGGCGAAAACAAAGGAAAGTATGGAGAAGGAGCAGCAGATGATGGAAAGAGAACTCCTGATGGAGAATCATCTGAAGGAAGCTCAGCTAAAATATCTTCAGTCTCAGATCAATCCTCATTTTCTTTTTAATTCCCTGAATGCAGGTGCGCAGCTGGCCATGATGGAGGATGCGGAGAAAACCGGGATTTTTGTGGAAAAGATGGCAGACTTTTTCCGGTACAATGTGAAGAAGGGACAGGAGGATGCTACTCTGGGCGAGGAGCTGGAGGCAGTAGACAACTACATTTATATTTTGAATGTGCGGTTTGCAGGGGATATCCATTTTAGCAGTGAAGTGGACGAATCTGTGGAGAATGTCCGTGTGCCGAGTATGATCCTTCAGCCGGTAGTGGAGAATGCAGTGAATCATGGAATCCGGGATATTGACTGGGAAGGCAGGATTCATCTTACGGTGACCAGAGAGCCAGGAGGAATCTGTATCAGTATCTGTGATAATGGAAAGGGCATGAGTGAAGAAGAGATTCAAAATGTGCTTTCCGGAAATAAGGAACACAGTAGCCAGGAGGGAGATTCTACTGGAATCGGTATGAATAACGTGATCAGCCGCCTGGAGCTTTATTATGAACAGCCGGATCTGCTGGAAATTTACAGTGAGGGTGCAGGAAAGGGAACAGAGGTAGTGATTCATATACCTCTCGTAAGGTAAAAGTGATATGTACAGAATTTTGCTTGCAGATGATGAAGGTATCATGCTGGAATCATTAAAGAAGATTATAGAATCTAATTTTGGAAATGAATGTGAGATCCACACTGCCAAATCCGGCAGAGTGGTGGTGGAACAGGCACAGGCTTATCCGCCGGATATCTGTTTTATGGATATTCAGATGCCGGGGATCAGTGGAATCCAGGCCATCAGGGAAATCCAGAAGTTTAACAGCTCAGTGGTTTTTGTGATTATTACTGCTTATGATAAATTTAATTATGCCAAGGAGGCAGTGAATCTGGGAGTGATGGAATTTCTCACCAAGCCGGTCAATAAAAAGGTGATACTGGAAACCTGTATGAAGGCTATGGAAAAGGTAGACCAGACCAGGCAGAAACGCAGTGATGATCTGAAGATCAGGGAAAAACTGGAAACCGTGGTACCTATGATCGAGAGTGGGTATATCAATAATATCCTGCTTCAGGATGATTTTGTTACCTATCAGGATAATTATACAGAGCTTCTGAATATTCACCAGAAATATGGATATATGGTAGTGGTAGAGTTTGGAGATTCCATGGAAAATGGAGTTCTGAGTAATGCTGTGGGAGCCAGTGTGAGAGCAAACCGTTTTTATTCTACTTTTCGTGAGATTGCCCAGGACTTCTTTGAATGTCTGGTGGGGCCTATTATGGGAAACAGGATTGTTCTGCTGGTACCCTATGAGGAGAATACAGAGGATTATGAGGAGCGTGTGGCAATTGTTACCAGAGCCAGAAACATGGTACACAAGCTGGAAAATCGTATTGACAGTATGTTTCGCTGTGGTATCGGAAGGGTGAAGGAGCTTGGAAGTGTGAAGGAATCCTTTCAGGAGGCTGTGGTAGCTCTCAGGGAGAGTGTCAGCCATGTGGTGCACATTGAGGATGTACCGGTAGCCCAGAAGTATGACGGTGAATATCCCAGAGATCTGGAATCCAGGTATGTGCGGAGGATCCTTGACAAGGATGCTGCAGGTGCCCTGAATTGTGCAGAGGGATTTTTTACCTGGATGATGGGACAGCCATCTGTTTCCAGAGAGGATGTGGAGATCAAGATCCTGGAACTTGTGATGGATGCAGAACGACGTGCCTTTTTTGCAGGTACTATGAAATATAATGTAAATTATAGAAGAAGCTACATCCGTGAACTGCAGTCCTGTGCTGATATGAATGGACTGAAAAACTGGTTTCTGGATAAGACCAGAGATATCTGTGCCAGAATGGAGGACTCCAGGGAGAAAGAAGAACTGAGTATTATTGAGAAGGCACGAAGTTATATTAATGAGAACTTCCGCAGGG
Organism: uncultured Blautia sp.; assembly: GCA_934426285.1. GTDB lineage: Bacteria > Bacillota > Clostridia > Lachnospirales > Lachnospiraceae > Blautia_A. Next base: position 4,395 of record CAKRYE010000032.1, on the reverse strand, counting down.
ATATTTCCCTGGATGATGTTTCCAGGGAAGTGGATATCAGTCCCTATTATTTCAGTAAGCTGTTCAAACAGGAGACAGGTAAGAACTTTATTGAATATCTTACGGAGATCCGTCTTCGCAGTGCCAGAGAGCTTTTACAGAATTCACAGTATTCCATTAAGGAGATCTGTGCGCAGTCCGGTTACAGTGATCCTAATTATTTCAGCAGGATATTTAAAAAGTATGAAGGTGTGACACCCAGTGAATTCAGAGACCATCTGAGATAGGAAGCTGTGATGTACCAGGCAGACAACAGGGAATTGTTCAGGAAGAGGATAAGGTAGGAAAAAAGATGAAATGGCAGGTCAGAAACAGCAGGAAAAAAAGAAAATTTGTGGCAGGAATCTTATGGATAGTATTATGTCTGGGAATTTTGCTTCTCACAGGCTGCGGTACCTCTGAAAAAACAGAAGCAGATCAGAAGGAGACAGATTCCGGAGAGGAAGTGCAGGCAGATAAAAACGATAAAGTCCAGATCGGACTGACTGTGGATTCTTTTGTAATTGAGAGATGGATCCGGGACAGGGATGCTTTTGTAGCTACAGCCAGAGAGCTGGGAGCTGAGGTAAATGTGCAGGATGCAGGGGCTGATTCCAAAGAACAGATCAGCCAGATCGAATATTTTATCAGTAAACAGATGGATGTGATCGTGGTGATCGCCAGAGACTGCGGAGTGCTCAGTGAGGTGATCCAGAAAGCGCATAATGCGGGAATTAAGGTGATTTCCTATGACAGACTGATCCACAATGCAGACGCGGATCTGTATATTTCCTTTGATAATGGAAAGGTAGGGGAGATTATGGCCCAGTCCCTGATAGATGCCATTCCGCAGGGGGGAGATATTTTTATGATCCAGGGCTCAGCTTCAGATAATAATGTTACCATGGTCAGGAAAGGCTTTGACAAGGTTCTGAAAAACAGTAATCTGAAGGTGGTTTATGAAGCGAACTGTGATGCCTGGACAGCGGAGCTTGCTGTGGGCTATGTGGAGGAGGCACTGGAAAAGTATCCTCATGTTCAGGGAATTATGTGCGGAAATGATGATATTGCCAGTCAGGTGGTACAGGTGCTGGCAGAGAATCAGCTGGCCGGGAAAGTGGTTGTGGCAGGACAGGATTGTGACCTGGCTGCTTGCCAGCGGATTGTAGAGGGAACCCAGTATATGACTGCGTTTAAATCCATTGAGGATCTGGCCAGGGAAGCTGCTCAATATGCAGTTGAAATGGGAAAAGGAACAGAGGTATCCAGTATGCCCGGTGTGACGGATACCATCAATGACGGAACCTATAATGTGCCGGCAGTGATCCTGACTCCTATAGCGGTGACCAGGGACAATATTGATGAAGTGATTATTGACGGAGGTTTCCACAGAAGAGATGAAGTATATCTGAATGCAGATTATAATTAGACTGGTATTTCGAAAACGATATAGCACATTTTAGTGACAAAAATGTCTTGTATGATACAGGACATTTTTTTATTTTCAAAAAAATGTCTTGTTGTTTGCCAACCATGTCCAGATGTCTCTGTGTTATAGTAACATCATCAAAGAAAACGTATCAAACGTATAAAAAGAAACGGAGGTTTTTACAATGAAAAAGAAACTGGTATCTGCAATCCTTTGCGCATCAATGGTAGCTGGAATGGTAGTCATCCCGGGTGTGGCTGTTAAAGCGGATGACAAGAAACTGATCGGTGTTACAATGCCTACCAAGGATCTTCAGAGATGGAATCAGGATGGCGAGAACATGAAGAAAGAGCTGGAAGCAGCTGGCTACGAAGTAGACCTTCAGTATGCATCTAACGATGTAAGCACACAGGTTTCACAGCTTGAGAACCAGGTAGCAAACGGATGTGACCTTCTGGTTGTAGCATCTATCGATGGAAGCAGCCTTGGCGAGCCACTGAAACAGGCAAAAGAAGCAGGAATCCCGGTTATCTCCTATGACCGTCTGCTTATGAACTCAGACGCAGTTTCCTACTATGCAACATTTGATAACTACAAAGTAGGTCAGAAACAGGGCGAATACTTAGTAGACGCACTTGATCTTGACAATCAGGACGGACCATTCAATATCGAATTATTCACAGGTGATCCTGGTGATAACAACTGTAACTTCTTCTTCGGTGGAGCAATGGATGTACTTCAGAAATACATCGACGAAGGCAAACTGGTAGTTAAATCCGGACAGACAGAGTTCGAGCAGGTTGCAACTGCTAACTGGGACAGTGCAAAAGCTCAGGACAGAATGGATACAATCATCGCTGGTAACTACTCAGACGGAACAAACCTTGACGCAGTTCTCTGCTCCAACGACTCTACAGCACTTGGTGTAGAAAATGCTCTTGCAGCTTCCTACACAGGAGAATATCCAATCATCACCGGTCAGGACTGTGATACACCAAACGTTAAAAACCTTGTAGCTGGAAAACAGGCTATGTCCGTATTCAAAGATACACGTGCTCTTGCATCTGCAGTTGTTAAAATGGTTGATTCTATCATGAAGGGTGAAGAACCGGAAGTGAACGATACAGAATCCTATGACAACGGCACAGGAATCATCCCAACATACCTTTGTGACCCGGTTGTTGTAACTGTTGACAACTACAAAGAAATGCTGATCGACTCCGGATACTATACAGAAGATCAGATCAAATAATACAAATTATGCAGTAAAACGGATGAAATTATCCGTTTCAGATACAGGCGGGAAATTCCCGCCTGTATCAATCTTAGAATCCTGTCATCAGGATTCTTTCATGAAAAGGGAGGGAAACAGAATTGGCTAAGATACTTCTGGAAATGAAAAATATCACCAAAACTTTCCCAGGTGTAAAGGCATTGGACAACGTCAATCTTCAGGTAGAAGAAGGCGAGATCCACGCTCTGGTAGGCGAGAACGGAGCAGGTAAATCTACTCTGATGAATGTATTAAGTGGTATTTATCCGTATGGAACTTATGAAGGCAACATTATTTATAACGGTGAAATCTGTAAATTTAATACAATTAAAGACAGTGAAGAAAAAGGAATTGTAATTATCCACCAGGAACTGGCGCTGATTCCATATATGACCATCGGTGAAAATATGTACCTGGGTAATGAAAGAGGAAAATCCTTCTCCATTAACTGGAATGAAACTTATGGAGAAGCAGACAAGTATTTGAAAATAGTAGGACTGGAGGAATCCTCCAGGACTTTGATCAAGGATATTGGTGTAGGTAAACAGCAGCTGGTAGAAATTGCAAAAGCACTGGCAAAGAATGCAAAGCTTCTGATCCTGGATGAGCCCACTGCATCCTTAAATGAGGATGATTCCAAGGCACTGCTGGATCTGCTGCTGAAGTTTAAAGCCCAGGGAATGACTTCTATTATCATTTCCCATAAATTAAATGAAATTTCTTATGTTGCGGATAAGATTACTGTTATCCGTGATGGTTCTACCATTGAGACTCTGGATAAGAAAAAGGATGATTTTTCCGAGCAGCGTATTATTCAGGGTATGGTTGGTCGTGAGATGACTGATCGTTTCCCGAAACGTCCGGATGTAAAAATCGGAGATGTTTCCATGGAAGTGAAAAACTGGAATGTCTATCATCCTCTGTATTCAGAACGTAAAGTAGTGGATGATGTATCCTTTAAGGTGCATAAGGGAGAAGTTGTAGGTATCTCCGGACTTATGGGTGCAGGACGTACAGAGCTTGCCATGAGTATTTTCGGAAAGAGCTATGGAACAAAGATTTCCGGTCAGGTATTTATGAACGGAAAAGAAGTGAAGCTGAATACTGTACAGGAAGCAATTGATAATAAACTTGCTTATGTTACAGAAGACAGAAAAGGAAATGGTCTGATCCTTTCCAAATCTATTAAGATGAATACTTCCCTTGCAAATATGAAGGGAATCACTAACGGAAAGGTTATTGACGCAGATAAAGAGTATGCGGTAGCAGAGGAATACAGAAAGAAACTGAAAACGAAATGTCCGTCTGTGGAGCAGAATGTAGGCAACTTAAGCGGTGGTAACCAGCAGAAGGTCCTTCTTGCAAAATGGATGTTTGCAGAACCGGATATTCTGATCCTGGATGAGCCTACCCGAGGTATTGACGTAGGTGCGAAATACGAAATTTACTGTATTATTAACGATCTGGTGGCAGCAGGAAAATCTGTTATCATGATTTCTTCTGAACTTCCGGAAGTACTTGGAATGTCAGACAGAATCTATATTATGAATGAGGGCAGGTTTGTAGGCGAAGTCAGCAAAGAAGAGGCTACCTCTGAGCTGATCATGTCCAAGATCGTAAAATCAGGAAAAGGAGCGTAAAGAAGATGGAAAAAAAGATTAGTTTTTCAGAGATA
>CAKRYE010000031.1 GCA_934426285.1 uncultured Blautia sp. | reverse complement strand
GATCTCTGATTCCACCACATCGTCCACATTCAGAAATCCCAGAACAATGATGCCGGAGTCTTCGTTTTTGATAAAGCGGAACTGATAGTAATGGATACCGTCCCTGTCATTTATCCGGTAATTTCCCTTGTATTCGGACTGACCGGACAAAACACCCATTACATTGCCCAGTTCCAGGGATTCTTCCAGCATTGTACGGTCATCCGGATGTACACGCTGCCGGATATAGTCTGAGAGGAAAAGATCATAGGGGTATGTATCGTTGTGTTTTTTGTTCTGATCAGGAACATCATGATCTTCCTGCTTGATCACAGAGAGAGTTTTTTCTCTGGGGTTAATCAGGTACACGTTCAGGTAATTGCTGCTCAGTGTCTGGACAATACTTACCTGTGTCTCATAGGCCTCCTGTGTTCTGGTGACATCCTCACCGTAGAGGATTGCTTCCAGATGGTTGTTGGAAGGATTGAGCAGCAGTCTTGCCACATATTTGGAAATCCTGGTTATATTGTCATCGTAGAGACAGCGGGAAACCCTGGTGACTTCCACCTGACCGTCCTCATAGCTTTTCATCAGGGAACTGCGGCAAAATGCGTTGATGAAATCGTTTCTGTCCTTTAGTACCGGTATAAAAACAGAAGTCTCTGCAATAAAATGGTCAATGGAAGCGTCAGCATCCATCTTATAGGCCAGGGCAGAGGTGCCTCCGATCTTCAGAATTTTATCCTCTGTAAGGTCGAAATGAAAGTAGCCGGCAGCATGGGTAATGGATGCCAGAAGAGAGTGGAGCTGATTTTCATAGATTTTGCGTGCTGTCACATCATTGTCTTCACAGGCCACTGCGATCACAAAATCCCGATAATCATCGGCATTTCCGTTTCTGGCAATGAGCAGATAATAGTAATGGACAGTATCTGTGACAAGCCTGAAATGGAATTTGAAAGAGGCTTCCTGAGAAAGTCTTTCCAGCAGGGTTTCATAATTCAGGTGTCTGGACACATAGGAACGCTCATCCGGATGAACATATTTCTGAATGAGAAAATCAAATGACAGTTTATAGTCTGAATTATCTTTAATATCGAGATCCGCAAAAGCATCAGTAAATCTGGAACGATATACGGAGATTTTCCCGGTTTCCCGGTTTACGCCATAAACAGACATGTAGTCAGAAGCAAGCAGGTTGATGGCACCCAGCAAACGGAGAGAGTTCTCACCTGTGGGGATGGATTTTGACAGGCTTTCTCCTTCGGCTACTGTACTGAATACAAGGGCATGTCCTCTGCTGCCATCGGAATGTACCGTCTCTACTGCATCAACTGTCTCATAAATATGACGGATCGGATCCAGGTAAGTCTTTGGCCCCTGTATCCCCAGTGCTACAGGGCAGGGCGGGCATGGGGAATCAAGCCCCATAAGTGCCTTATAGCATTTCACTCCCGGCTGGAGATTGGGGTACAGCTGTTTGGCAGTGTCGTTATAGCTTAGGATATTATAGTCTTTGTCTATGCTGTAATATCCGGAAGAGTGTGTGTTCATAGTTTTGTACTCCTGGTGTTTAGTGCTTTAAAGTATACTCTTTTTACCCCCAAATAGCAATAAGCGGCCTCTTTTCGTTCCTGGTAAAATATCTTTAAGTAAAGTAGATACTTTACTTTATATTTTGCAATATTCATGTTATAATGGTTTTGTAAAGTCATTACTTCCATTTTTGTTAAATATTTCGAAATATTAAGTATAAGATATAAATTTAATTAAAGGAGGTTTTTACTATGGAAATTGGAGGTTTTTTCCCCTATCAACCTGTTGGCTCTGAGCCAAACAACTATGTGGAGCATACCTGTCCTGATCCCGGGGATACTGCTCATCTAATGTCCGGCCGTTGTGCCATTTATTACTGCCTGAGGGATCTGATGTTAACAGATCAAAAGCGTGTGGCATATCTGCCTTCCTATGACTGCGAGACAGTTCTGGGCTGCTTTGTAAAAGCAGGATATGAAATTCATTATTATGATTTTGACAAAAATCTTTCCCCTGTATTTGAGGAAGAGATGATTCCACAGATCAGTGTTCTCCTTATCTGTGGATATTATGGCTATCCTACCTACGATGAGGAATTTGTCAAAAAATGTAAAGCCAGTGGTGTTTCTGTAATAGTGGATACCACCCATACAGCATTTTCTCCACTGCCGGCTTGTCTGGATGCTGACTATATTGCGGTCAGTCTCCGCAAATGGATGGGTGTTGCCTCCGGTGGTCTTGCTATCAAGCGAAATGGTACTTTTGGCGTAAAACCTATTCCCATTAATGAAGAACAGTTTTCCCTTAGAGACCAGGCTCTCCAATCCCGAAAGACTTACGAGCATACCGGAAATGAGAACTATAACAAAGAAGGCAATGATGTTTTCTGGAAAGCGGAATTTATGCTTCGTGAAATTTTCGACATCCAGGAAGGGGATGAAGCTTCCCTTAAAACGATTCTTCATTATCCATTCCGGGATGCAATCCGTAAACGCCAGGAAAATTACCGTTACCTTCTGGAACACCTGCCGGAACGCGCCGATATCCGCCCGGTATTTCCTTATCTTTCAGATGATATCTGTCCTATGTTTTTCCCTTTCTTTGTGGAAAACCGGGACGCCCTTATCAAGCATCTGGCAGACAGACACATTCCGCCCAAGGTATACTGGCCTGTACCACCTTTTGTAAAGGTTGAAGACTATCCAGGTGCCCAATATATTTATTCCCATATCATGTCTGTCAGCTGTGATGAGCGCTTTAACACGGACGATATGCAGAAAATTGTAGAAGCTTTTAAAAACTATTAAAGATCTTAAAGCATTTTGAGAATATCCGTTTGATAAATCTAATCAGGCCACAGACTGGAAATCACCAGTCTGTGGCTTCTTCATCTTCTCAGGTTGACATCCCATCTGCCGTTTGCTACACTAAAAGCACATATCTGACAAAGGAATGAGAAGTATGAAGAAGAAAAAAATTATAATTTTATCTATTATGATAATTGTGGTTGCCTTACTCCTCGAAGCGAGCATTCTGAAATATGTCAATGACAAAAATGCCCATAGAACATCAAAGGTGCTTCTTGATCGTGTGATTACTGTGCTTGATAAAAATGATGAGAGCAGGAACGAGCTGATCGAATCGTTAAAGGACGATTATATTGTAAGGGCTAAAGCTGTGTCATATATGATTGATGCTGATCCGGCGGTAGAATATGATGTGAATGAGCTGCAGAAAATAGCAAAATTAATGGCCGTTGATGAGATACATCTGTTTGATGATCAGGGAACTATTTACAGTGGTTCTGCGCCCAAGTATTTTGGCTATAATTTTGATTCCGGTGCGCAGATGGAGTATTTTAAGCCCATGCTTAAGAATAAATCGCTGACCATGTGCCAGGATGTTACTCCCAATACTGCAGAGGGAAAGAAAATGATGTATGCCATTACCTGGAACGAAGACGGAACCAAGATGCTCCAGGTGGGAATTGAGCCAAAGAGACTTCTCAAGGAAATAAAGCAGAATAACATTTCCAATGTAGTTGCCGGAATGCCGGTATATAAAGCCATGGAAATTATGGTTGCAGATGGGGATACACATGTAATAGAAGGAGCCACGGACAGTAGCAAATTAGGGAAAAAACTGGAAGATGTGGGGATATCATTGGATCATGTCAGTGCTGACGGTGCGACTGTAACACAGATCAGAATGGATGGAAAGCACTGCAGATGCATGATGCACCAGAATGATAACTATATTGTTATTGTAACTGTAGAGGATTCATTTTATCAGCAGGGCGGCATGATTGCTATTTTTATAGTAGGCGCATATTTGGTGCTGGCATCCTGTTGTATCACCTATATGTTTTCCAAAGTGATGAAAGAAAGACTGGAAAAAGAAAAACTGATATACACCTCAAATACGGATGAGCTTACCAGATGTTTAAACAGGCATGCATATGAAAATGATATGAAAAAGCTTAATCTTAGTGAGGAATGGGTATACATTTCTGCAGATCTGAACGGATTAAAACGGGCAAATGATACTTATGGGCATATGGCAGGAGATGAACTTATATGTGCAGCTGCAGATTGTATGAGAAACAGCTTTCATGAGTATGGAAAGGTATACAGAATTGGTGGAGATGAATTTGCAGTGATCATTACAGAGAATCCAAGCCAGGTGGAAGAACTGATACATAGCTTCGACTCCAATGTGGCAAACTGGCATGGAAAGTTTGTTGATTCAATGACTGTGTCATACGGATGGGTTTTCAGCACAGAGAGAAACTGGGATAGTGCATATGAAATCTCAAAAGCTGCAGATGCAAGAATGTATCAGAGTAAGGAACGCTACTATACGGAAAGCGGTGCAGACAGAAGATAGACAGAAAACAAAAAAGTCACAGACTGGTGTCAAAACCGGTCTGTGGCTTTTGTAGTTGAGTTGCTATTTTGGCAGTGTGTCTTTGTAGTCTGGATAGTCTTTGGCAATTATCTTTTCATATGCATCGTAGGCGGCTTCTAAAGTGTCATATTGTGGGGCATTAGTAATATAGTGTTTATATCCTGTTGGGGTTTGTTCACGATCTGCAATCGCTATATAATTAGGGGTTCCTCGATTGGGGTTTACTTGACGCTCAACTGTATTTGTTTTAGAAATATAATATTTGTTGTCTGCTGTACTGATAATAACAGGGATTTCTTTACCTGCTCCAACACTATTGGTGTCTACGGAAGTCCAAAAGAGATAATAGTTATCTTTGGTATCAGAATTTTTATAATAAGCCCAGGTTCCTTTTCTTAACAGGCTGTCAGAATCAATATTTTCTTTTATTTTCTTAACCAAATCTGAATCTTCGGTTTTAGACTTTTTTGCATTGGAATCAATTTCAAAGTTGTTTTTTAAAGTTCCACCAAGCAATCCGGAATTTTCAAGAGGATTTCTTGGATTATCCTCGGTGTTAAAGGGATACTTCTTCCCAACATTCTCCCCTCCCCAGTCAAACACAATGTTTCCATCCTTATCAAAATAGATCACACAGCTTTTGCCCGCTTGGGGAACGCCTTTCCAATTTACTGTGTCCGGCATTCCTACAGTCTGGGAATATCCTGCGATGGAGACAGTACTGGAGGATTGCCAGTCTTTGATTTTCTGTTTCAGTGTTACAGATTTCTTTATTGTAGTGGTACTTATTCCCTCTAGAGTGACTTCGGCCACTATTTCATCATATGCAGCACGAACATTTGTCAGATCCACAGACTCACGGCTTCGCTCTACATATTTCGTATAAGCCGGTGCCAGGATTCCGACAAGAACTGCCAGAACCGAAATCACCACAATCAGCTCTACCAGGGTAAAGCCTTTATTTTTATTATGCATAGATTCACCTTACTAATTTTTAAGAATTACAAAACTGTCTCACAGGGAAGCAATTTGTGAATGGTCCCCACTGCTTATTGCTTTTCGCAACCCCCGCAGGGGACCTACTTAATTTGGTTAAGTTAGATGTAAGACATTTTTGGCAATTATGTTGAAATAATAACACAGAATAAGTCCCTGTGCAATTGAAATTTTTTAACCGAATCAAATAAGTCCCCTGTGTGAACAGTAACCGAATATCCGATTGACCAATGTTTCCGAAAAAAATTCCTTGTAACACCTGACGAACCGTGTTAATATAAGCAAAAGCATATTTTCTTATTTCTTCAAATCCAATCCTTTATTTTCTATACAGATTCCAGATCTGTTCTTTCGGAAAAGTCATGCTTTTATTTTCATTATTTATTTTAAGCAGGAGTTTTCTAAAAGACAGAAGCTCCTGTACATTTTTATAAGGAAGTTATAGGAGGCTGTATGAGAGCTCAGAGAGGGCATGAGTCATAAGAAAGAAAAACATATCATTGCGTAATAGAGAGGAAAAACATAAAATGCAGTTAGACAAGGAAAACATGAAAAAAATACGTTATCTCATTGCCTTTGCCGTACTTTTGTATCTGGGTGTCCAGCATCTGGATATTGTGATCGGCACAGCTAAGGTACTTCTGGGCTTCCTCTTTCCGTTTATTCTGGGATGCGGAATCGCCTTTATTCTGAATGTGCCTATGAAATTTATTGAAAAGCATCTCTTTGGCAAGGCTGTAAAGCAGCAGAAAAAGGCAGCCATGAAGCTTGCCAGACCGGTAAGTCTGGTGCTTTCCATCTGTTTCCTGGCCTGTGTGTTTATCATTGTCATGCTGGTGGTAGTGCCGGAGCTGGGCGCAACTCTGGTGAGCATTGCCAAAAAGATAGAGGAAAATATACCGGTGATCCAGAAGTGGATTGATACTACCTTTGGAAATAATCCGGAGATTATAAAGTGGACCCAGTCTCTGGACATTGAGCCGGGCAAGATTATTAATTCTATGCTTGGAGTACTGAAAAACGGCGTTGATAATTTTGTTTCTTCCACAGTATCCATCACCATGGGACTGCTGAGCACAGCTATGAATATATCCATTGGCTTTGTGTTTGCCTGCTATGTACTTCTTTCCAAGGAAAAGCTCCTTTGCCAGGTGAAAAAAGCCCTGTATGCTCTTTTACCGGAAAAGCCGGTGCGCTACATGGCACATGTATGGAATCTGTCCAACCGGATTTTCTCCAGCTTTATTACAGGACAGTGTATTGAGGCTGTGATCCTGGGAAGCATGTTTTTTGTTTCTATGTCCATTCTCCGGTTCCCTTACGCCATGCTGGTGGGAGTGCTGATCGGTTTCACAGCGTTGATTCCATTGTTTGGAGGAATTATCGGATGCTGGATTTCCTTTTTCTTGATCCTTATGGTAAGCCCCATGCAGGCGGTGCTGTTCCTGGGACTTTTCCTGATCCTTCAGCAGATTGAGGGAAATCTGATCTATCCTCATGTGGTGGGAGGCTCTGTGGGACTTCCGTCCATATGGGTGCTGGTGGCTGTTACCCTGGGCGGCAGCCTGATGGGACTTGTGGGTATGCTGATCTTTATCCCGACAGTGTCCGTGATCTATACCCTTTTCCGGGAGTGGGTATATGCCCGCCTGGACAAGAAACAGATGGTAACCTTATAACGTTTACATCAAGAAGTGGAGAATATACAGATGAAGATCAGGCATAAAAAATTAATTGCCTCCGGCATCGCTCTGTCCCTGGCTGGAGTCCTGGGAGCAGGTGCATTGCTGCAGACAAGTGTCTCCGTCCAGGCTTCCTATGCCATGATGCCCGGAATCGAGCAGATTGTAAAGGATACCTCTGAGGAGAAGCCATTTAAAATCCTGGAGATTGTGGATGATACAAGTGAGGCGGAGATCGGCTACTATGTGTCAGGACAGGAACCCTATGTGAAATTGTATGAATATAAATATACAGACAGTGATAAACAGGAACAGACCATGAAGTTCCAATCACTGGAAGAGGGATTGTCCCAAATTTCTGACCCTGTGAAGCGCAAAGAATTTGCCATGAATGTGAAATTAGATGAAAATGGCAATAGCAGTACCGGAATCAAACAGATTCAAGATGTGTGTTATCAATCAAGAGATGGGGAAAATGAGTCCGATTATCCTCTTTCCTACAGCGAATACAAGGAAAAATATATTCTTACACAAGAGGAAAAGAACACAGGCTCCTGGGAAAATGACTGGAAAAAAATTGACTTTACGGATAGTACCGGGAAGTCCAAAAGCCACAAGGTAGAGGTGAAGGGAAACTATCAGGAGAATACAGCAGGTACCGGTGACTACACCAAAAAGGAGCAGCAGTATTATCCAATCCGGCAGGATACAGAAGATGCAAAGAACAAGAATGAAAAGGTCAGGGAAAACATCCAGAACTTCTATTACACTGGCAGCGAAGAGGCAAACTCTCCTTATTTTCTGACATTTGAACCTGTAAGCAATAGTGAATTAAATAATAATTTTAATGAGAATGGTGAGAAAATAGCAAATAATAGAATTCTGACAGATTACAATTCTGCAGATGGAAATTATGGATATTATGAAAATGTATATGAGGATCTTACCGAAGAGATTGCGCAGAATCTGACAGATGGAAAATTTAAGTTTCCCGGTGAAAATCCATCCGTAGATCTGAATGGTGCGAAAAAACTTCTGGATACTTCTGTGAAGAACGGTACCGCGTTTTCTTCTGGTGAGGATGAATTCATGAGCGTAGACGATACTGCAGATCAGACGCAGGCAACCCAGCAGGATTCTGTTCCTGAGGTTCCTCCGGCAGAGGAAGGAAATGCAGATGCTGCCTTCTCAGATGGAGATTTTACATCCGGTGCAGATGCTACCGAAACAGAGGACAGTTTTGACAGTGCTGGCACAGGCGTTGACCTTCAGGAGTCTGCAACACCGGATAATAATGTGTCTGCAGATGCAAATACAGTTTCAGAAGCAGCAACCGGTACAGACAGTACAGAAAGCTCCGGTGATAAGGTAGAATCCAATCCTTTGATTCCTTATGCGTCAAACCAGAATAAAGATGGAACAAAGGTGGATCCCACATCGGATCCTTACAATCCGTTGGTTTATTACGGGGAAACAATTGAACAGTATCCTTTTTACAAATATACCATGATCAGTAATCTGAAGGCTGTGAAGGAACAGGCAGAAAAGAATACCGCGGCTATTCAGAATGGGACTTTCACTTTAAGTCAAACTGCTGTTCCTTTAACAGATAACAATGATCGAAATTGTAATGTCACTCTTGAGGACGGGCAGTACTGGTTTTGGATCTGGGATGGCAATAATGTGGATGGAGCAGTCAAGTATCCTGTGTCCATAGTGACCTGCCGCCAGCCTGTAGCCTATAATGATGTACATAAAATTCCAACGGAACTGGGGATTGGGAATTATTATTATAAGGTGTCAAAGGTATATTTCTGCTGTAAAAAAGGCAGTAACGAAGCAGAAGATCCTCATTCTTACCAATATTACGGCTGGTATTCACCTTCCTATGCAGATGAAAGTAATCCGTATATCCATGAGGATAATGATGAACAGGCAACATACTATGTCTCCGATGCTGAATATGAATTAACTCCAGGCACGGGAAATTATGATTTTGTACCTGATGACAATGCCCCAGAACAGACTGTGGAAGTAGACCATATGTATTATCAGGGGGGATATACAAACCATGACTGGTTTAAGAAGTATGTATTCCATCTGGAACCGGGTGAAGCGGGAAGTGATGAAAGGAAACAGTTTGATGCCTTTAAAATCGAGGTAACTACCATAACGGCAGAGGATTTTAATAAAAAATACGGAAGTGCTGAGGAAACGGCATCCGCTACATCCGGTGACAGCGAAACCACGGAAACAACTAATGATGGCGATAGCACTGATTCCGATTATTCATCAGCAGATACCAGCGTAAACTCAGATGATGCACAGGCAGACAGCTCTCAGACAGATGCTATCCAGTCGGATGAGGTGCAGACAGATAACACCTCTGATGATCAGAATACCGACACTCAGGATGCAAACGAAGCCTATACAGAAGATCAGGCAGTAGCTCAGAATGATGGAAATACTTCAGAAGTAGATCCAATGGTCAGCGAAACCGGAGTTGAGCTGGTGTCTATTGAGAAAGAAATCAGTGATAGCAGCAATTCAGATGTTGAAGCTGAGTCTGACAATTCAGTTACAGCAGATTTTCAAGATGGCTCAGACACCGAAGAACAAAACGCAACAGTCCCTGCAGCAACAGATACCAGTTTGACTGAGGAAGATAATGCACAGATATCATCTGATGGATCCGATGAAGAAGAATTTACAGATTCATCCGATGAACAGACGGTATTTTCAGCCGGAGATACAAACTCCGCAGATATAAATAATCCATTATCGAAATATGACCTGATCTATGTAAATGGAAATATCAATACAGCCGGATTTCAGAAGATTTATAACAGTGCGGATATCAGTAAAAGTATTCCATGTATCATTAATGCGGCGAAAGTTAATACAGGAAGTGAAGATAATGATCTGGAACAGGCTGTATCAGAGGTAATAAAAGATACTGACACGGATGGTCATTATGTGAATACTTGTATATATTTCTTTAAAAATACTTTTCAGCAGGAGAATACATCAGATCTGATCAGTAAGAATTTTAATACTGTTTTTTATTCTAAGGACGAGGGGAATACTTTTTCAGATTCAACGGGAGCAAAGGGATTTGAAGAAATCCTGGATTATGTGGACAGTGAAAACAGATACAGGAAGCTGGAAAGTGATAATACCGGAAAAAAAATAGATCTATTGAGTACGGAACTTAGCCAGGCGCGTGTCATAGAATATATTATTAATTATAAGTACAGAAGACAAATTAATGAGAAATCTAACATATCTGTTCTGGAGATAGATCCTGCAAAATCAGATAACAGCCATCTGGACGAATCTGAGGTTTTGAGTTGGATAAAGAGTGATACAGGGGTGGAAACGAAAGCGATTATAACCGGAGGTTCTTCTTGTTGCGAGGAAATTGTAAAGGAGAACACTCCATTTATAAATGCGTATGATAAAAATGCAGATACCTTCTGGCACAGTAACTGGAGCGGAACGAAGCAGACCGGAAGCAAGTTGGTGGAGAATCATCCTGGTACTAAACACTGGTTTGTCGTAAATTTTGAAAATCAACAAACTATAAATAAATTTAAATATACTCCTCGTAAATATACAGGTGATGGAACACAAAATGGAAAATTTCAAAAGGTTAAACTTACTTTTTATAGCAGTAGCTACGACAGCAATAATCCTGATGCTAATAAAATCAATACAACACCAGTGGAGAAAGAATTTAGTTATTCAGATGTAAGTCCCGACAGCGCCAAGACAGTTCCTTTTGGGCCGTTTGAAAATGTAAAAGCTGTAAAGGTTGAAGTTGAAGCTTCAGTAAATACACCAAACCAGTATAATGCCTCAGCAGCAGAAATCAGTTTTTCTTATGCGCCGGATATTCCTACTGTTACAGTGAAACGGATGACTTCTTCAGAATATGTGGGACATATCGATGACATTTGTTCGAAATATGATCTGATATATATTGGTGATAAATACGATCAGGGTATTGCTAATGTAAATGACACTGTGGGGGATAATGGATCTTTATATACTCATGTAGGTGGCTTGAAAGGGGCCACAGATAAGACCTATAAATTGATGGGATTATATCCACAGGATTTTACTGGTGAAGATATGAATATTGAGTCTCCTACAAATTCATTCAGAGGTTCCGGGAACGATATTACCTTGCAGCAGTATAATGATTTGATGAATTTTGTAAAAAGCGGATACCCGGTTGTGCTTGGAGATAACTTGATTAGTGGAGGTTCTGTCAATACAACTAAAGTGGATAATTCTTCTTATATGCACAAATTTTTAAGTGAGGCGATTTCCTATAACAATGTAATGTCTGTTTCGCAATTGAAGAAGGATCAGAACAAAATCAGCTTTTATACCACGCTGGCAAAACCGGAGATCCAGTTTACAGCAGGTGGAAAACCACCGGAAGCACCGCGGGATGGCCATGCGACCGGAGAGAAAATAAAAGATAAATCGGGGACTGCAATTTCTTCTTATAATTATTTGAATGGGGAATTAGTCTGCCAGTTCAGTATAAAAAATGACTCGGCTGTATTACCTGCAAGTACCAGATATGACTGTAAGTTATATTTTGATCTGAATTTTGACGGAAACCTATCCAAAACAGAGGAGCAGGGAAAGTATATAGAGATCAGAGATTCTTCTCAAAATGTTATGAAACAGTCTGAGAATAAATGTTATGAACTGAAAGCTGGAGAGGTATATACGCTTACCCGAAAAATTCCATCCGATTATTATAAAATTATTACATGGAAGCTGGAAATCATAAATAATTCTAATTCCAATGTAAAAACTTCGGTAACAGGATATTCTAAACAGAAGAATAATACAGGGCAAAAAGTAGACATTAACATTTTACAGATTGTTCCGGAAAAGACCTGTGCTGCTCCAGAAAATAACAATGGACGACATACAAGCGGAACCTGGGATTTAAAACAGGAACTGGATGAGCACAAGGGGATTTATGAGTATGTAAAAGATCTGGAAGACTTTAATATCAGCAAAGACACTGTGACAAGACTTACTGTATCTCAGTTTACAAATGATCAAGACAAGACTCCGGCAGAAATACTGAAAGATAAACAAATGCTCATTATTGGTTTTGATGATGTATATGAAAATATTCCTGAAAATGGTGCAAAGGCCATTGATGAGTTTATAAAGGCCGGTAAAAGTGTTATTTTTTCACATGATACAACATCCTTATATAATTATAATTACAATAAAGATCATAATACGGTAAAAGGAAATGTTCTTCTTTATGATAGCTGGCTGATAAGCCATTCTAATGGAAAAGAAATAATTACAAACGGTCAAAACTGGGGTGTATCCATGAATAAGATTCGTGAAACTGTAGGTATGGATCGATATGGCATCACAAATACAACAAAGTTAACAGATGGTACTACAGTTTCTGAGTTACTGAAGCGGGGAAATGACCTTACAGATAACAGTGGTGTTTCTTTCACAGAATTGCAAAAATCTGCCGGAGATATTGCATATCAGTTTGGCAGATCCTGTGCGCAAAGCTACAAACAGACACAGGGATATACGAATGGGCAGATAGATGATGGGATAGATGCGGGTTCAGGTGGAAGTCTGGTGACTGAAGCAACGAAGGTAAATGATGGGGCAATCACCCAATATCCTTATATAATAGAAGATTCCATGAGAATCGCCAAGACGCATATGCAGTATTATCAGCTGGCACTGGAACAGGATAAGGACAATGATGGAGAAAATGATATTGTTGTCTGGTATTGCCTTGGTTCTCGAAAAGCACAAAACGAAACTCAGAAGGTTGATTACTATGCGAATAGTTATAATGATGTCCGTAATAATTACTATTTTTACAGTAAAGGAAATGTGATCTATACCGGTGCCGGACATTCCTGGGTACATGATCAGGACGAAATGGAGCTGTTTGTAAACGCCATGGTTGCGGCGGCAAATGTTGCAGCAGTAAAACCGGAGGTCGATTTTGTAAAGAGCCTGAATGAGAATGCCCAAAAGGAGACCATCAGGTATTACATGACAGATCAGACTTCCTGGAATACAGAGACTGCAGCAGATGGAAATGTTCTGGAAAAAAATATGGAATTATATTTCAGAGTAAAGGATTACAATATGGTCAGTGCTGACCTGACAGTCAGTGCGCCTGCTCAAATGACAGTCAATCTGTATATTGAAGATGAGCAAAAGGGCACTTTTTTGTCGGGAGCAGATGTTCCGGAAGAACTGAAAAATAAAAGAGTTTCTCCATTGATAGAACCATTAACTCCCTGTGGGGAAGGAAAGGCTAAAATAGCAGCTGTGCAGGGTACTTTCCACCTTGAAGAAAACAATACTTATGGTTTCACAATACCAGCAATTGAACAGTATCTGAAAAAAACAGACAGTTCTGGAGAGTATAAGTCTAACTGTAAGGTATATGTAAAGGTTACCAGTACAATTAAATTGTATGGAAAAGATGTTACCAGCACTTCCTGGGCTTCCATCAACCTTAAACAACGCCAGCTCTTTGATCTGGACTAATAAAAAATGGCTGTAAAGTTTATATAATAAAATTGTAAACTTTACGATACAATGGTTTCATGGTATCATAATAGCGATGATACTGTGAAACCATTTTTCAATTTATAGGGGTAATTTATGACAAATCAGGAACGAAATGATTATTTTTATGTATGTGCATTGATTGAGTATATTTCCAGAGCTACCAGAAATCACAGAGGAGATGTTGTGAGGACCATTGGAAAAGAGGGGATTGAGAAATTATTATATGATGCACAGGTGAATCATTGTCTCAGCTTTGAGCAGGTAAGCGATGAAGTGATTGAGTATTATAAGATAAAAGAGGGAAACTTTGACACCATTTCTAATTGTCATTATGCTGTTCCCAGCTATCTTGATATCGGAAAACTTTACAGTATTATGATAGAAGACTGCTCAAAGCCGGGAGAAGAGGTACAGGAGCTTATGAATATCTTTCAGTCTTTTATAAGCGATGCTATCTCGAATTTTAATTCTGATCTGTATTATCAGAATCCTGACTACCTGGAATGGTCGTACCGTGAAGGGGAGCTTTTGGATTAAATTGCCAATTTCACCAAAAATCAGCTCCAGGTTTCGTAGATAATTTCGAATAAAGATATTTTGTAACTATTCAGCAGTCTACTATCCCGCGAGGTGTTTTGGCATGAATATGCCAAAATCCCGAGACATACAAGTCAAAATCCCATCGCCGAAGGCGATTTTTAATGGATTTTGACTCGTAACTGTGAAGGTACTGAACAGTTACGATATTTTATTGTAAATTTATGGATTCTGTGTTAAGCTTTAGGAAAGCTGTGAGAAGGGATAAACGAAATGAAGAAACGTCATTTTCCGGTGTTTCGTCTGTTTCTGGCGGTGCTTGTGGTGGCTCTGGTTGCCGGTTCTGTATTGACCTGGGAGAGGGCTGTGCGTGATCCTGTGGAGGTGCGTACGCTGAAGAAGCAGGAGGTGGAGACCACAGACGAGGGACACCAGGAATATTATTTTAATCTGCTGGACGATGATGAGAAGCGGGGCTATCGTGAGATCCTCAAGGGAGTCCGGGCCCATGAGGAGAATTTCTACCTGTCTCTGGGCGGGGACGACCAGATCGACAGAGTTTATCACGCAGTGCTGAAGGATCATCCGGAGATTTTCTGGATACATAACAGGGAAAAGGTGTTCAAGACCACTTATGAGGGCAGGGAATACTGCAGATTTTCCCCGGGCTATACTTATACAGAGGAGCAGTGCCAGGAGATCACCCGGGCAATGGAGGCTGCCTATCAGGAAATGGCTGCCCAGATTCCGGAGGGTGCAGATGATTACCAGAAGGTAATGACAGCTTATACTTATATTATTGATCATACAGCTTATGAGATTTCTGATGATGACCAGAGCATTGCCGGAGTTTTCTGGAAGAAAAAAGCAGTGTGTGCCGGTTATGCAGGTGCAGTCCAGTATCTGCTGGAGCGTCTGGAGATTCCCTGTATTTATGTGGAGGGGGATGCAGCAGGCAGTACCCAGGGACATGCCTGGAATATTGTAGAGCTGGACGGTCAGTACTATTATGTGGATGCCACCAATGGTGACCAGCCTGAATTTCTGGAAGGGGACGCGGCTTCACTGGCTGAGCACAAGACTACGATCTATGATTACCTCTGTCCTTTTCCTCAGGAATATGAGAAGAATTATACACCATCGGAGGAATTTCAGGTTCCGGCCTGTACAGCCTGGGACAAAAATTTCTATGTGATGAACGGTGCCTGCTTTGACAGCTATGACAGAGAATCTGTATATGCTCTGTGCAGGCTCAGGATAGACAACAATGCGGCTGTGGTGAGATTTAAGTTCAGCAATGCAGATGCCTATGAGGCAGCTTATGAGGATCTGATCACAGAGGAGAAAATACAGGAGATTGCCAGATATTATATGACAGTGCATGGCCTGCAGGAGATTTCCTATCATTATGGGGTGATAGACGGAATGTATACCATGTATTATATGTTCTGACAGATGTTTTGAGAAAGCCCCGGGACATACAGATTAAAAGTATATCGGCAGTTTCTGGAGATGACTGAAAAGGAGTGACAGAATATGAGTTATTTTATAGATATTTTCAGCAATATGCCCCAGCTGGGCGAAAGCCTGATGGGTTCTGATATGTTTACACAGTTTTATACCATAATTTTCGGAGTACTTCTGGTACTGGGGATTCTGAACTGTGTGTTTGGCTACCGTCTGATCCGGTTCTGGATGATGGTGGGAGGCTTCTTTGTGGGAGCTGTACTGGCCTTTATCTGTGTCAGGTCTATGGACGTTCAGGATAAGACGGTCTGGGGAGCGGCAGTTTTGGTCACAGGAATCATATTTGCAGTCATTGCATTTTTGATTTATAAAGCAGGTGTATTCTTGCTGGCAGCCGGTATTGGCTGGGCACTGAGTATTTATTTTATTCATCCTACCAGTTCGGCAGCATTCTTTGCCTGTATTCTCATCGGGATTGCGCTTGGCACCCTGGCAGTGAAGTACTGCAGGGAGGTGCTGATCGTTGCCACAAGTCTGATCGGTGGTCTGATTGCAGGGGTTTCCCTGGGCAGGCTGGGAGGTCTGGCTGAATTTCCATATGGGATCGGACTCAGTGCAGGCTTTGCTCTTCTGGGAATGTTGATCCAGTTTGCCATCAATAAACCACATAACGAGGAAGAGGATGCAGAACCAGAGAACAGTGTAGAGCCGGAATATCCGGAAGAAACCGGAGAACCTGTAGAAGATAAAGTAGAAAAAGCGTACAGTCAGAGACGCAAAAGAAAAAGTACGAGTGACAGATAGTCACAGCCCACTATCGTAGAGATGAGTTTTGAAGAAGGAGGATGCGGATTATTGGGGGGGCATAATCCGTACGTTGTTTTAGATGACAAATGCAAACGACAGGAAACAGATACAGGATTATTATAAAATGCTGCTGTTCCTGAATGAGTCTACAAGTGATTTCTTTTTTCTGTGGGACATCAGGGAGAATAGATTTCATTTTGCACGGGAACTGAACATTGCCCGTGAGGGTGTTGGAGATGATGTTTGTACATATACCATGGATGATCTGCAGGCTATGGCTTATCCTGATGACCGCAAGATGATCCTGCGCCAGCTGGGAAATGTTGCAGATGGCAATGAAGAGACTATGGATTTTGATTTCCGCTATCTGGACAGCTATGGCAAAAAGAACTGGATTAATGCCAGAGGTAAGGTGCTGAAGAACCATAAGGACCGATCCTTTGTGGTGATGGGCTGTCTGTCCAGGCGTGTCCTGGCCGAGAAGGTGGATATGCTTACCGGACTGTTGAATTACAATAAAATGCTGGATAATCTGAACAGCAAGATTGCCCGCGGGCACCGTGGACATCTGATAGTCCTTGGAATTGACGGTTTCAGGGATGTGAACCAGCGAATGGGACGTGAGTATGGCAATCGTGTCCTGATACAGAGCGCGGAGATCCTGGAGGGCCTGAAGGGTGAGAAAAACACAGTTTACAGGCTGGACGGGGATCATTTTGCAGTGGATCTTGTGGGCTACAACAGGAAGGATGCAGAGGATTTCTATGCTCTGGTAAGGGAGAAAACAGCGTCACTGTGCAGCTTTTCAGCAGGAATTGTCAGCTATCCTTTTGAAAAGGAAAAAGATGTAAATATATTGGTCAGCTATGCGGATAATGCCCTGGGCCGTGCCAAGGAGGCCGGCAGGAACCGTATGGAGTATTTCTCTTCGGAAGATTATAACAAGACCTTGTCCAGGATTGAGCTTCAGCAGGAGATGAGGGACAGTATCCAAAACAATTTTGAGGGCTTTGAGCTTTATTATCAGCCCCAGGTAACCTCCAATGAATATAAGCTTCACGGTGCAGAGGCATTGCTGCGCTACCGTTCCAGGAAATTTGGTTTTATGTCCCCGGTTGTGTTTATTCCGATCCTGGAGCAGAGCGGTATGATCGTTCCTGTAGGTAAGTGGGTGATGCAGCAGGCATTTTCCCAGTGTGCCAGATGGAGGAAGCTGCAGGAGGATTTCAGCATCAGTATCAATGCTTCCTATGTGCAGCTGAGAGAGGCTTCTATTGTAAATGATGTGGTGGAAGCAGCCAGAGAGGCAGGTCTTCCGGGCAGAAATATCACAGTGGAAGTTACGGAGAGCATGCAGCTGCAGGATTATAATTATTTTAATAATATATTCTCTAATTGGCGTAATAAGGAAATTCATGTTTCCATTGACGATTTTGGAACCGGCTATTCTTCCCTGAGCTATCTGAAGGGTCTGGAGGTGGATGAGGTTAAGATTGACCGCTGCTTTATCCGGCAGATCCAGAAGAGCGCTTATAATTACCGGCTGCTCAGCAATATGCTGGAGCTGACCCACAGTGCCCGGATCCGGGTCTGCTGTGAGGGTGTAGAGGACGAGGAGGAGCTTCATTGTCTGGATACGCTCTTCCCTGAGCTGATCCAGGGCTTCCTTTTTGGCAGACCTATGCCTGCACAGGAGTTTGAGTATACCTGTCTGGTTCCTAACGATGCTTATATGCAGCTGATCCGGCGCCTGACAGAGTATAATGAAAAGGAAAGACAACATAAAGAGCATACAGGTCAGACTGCAATCACAGAACAGTTTGAGTACCGCAAAATTCTGGATCAGCTGGAGGAGATCGTGTATCTGGTGGATACGGAAAGCCAGGAAGTATATTTTATGAATTCTGCGGCAAAGAAGCTGACCGGTGTTTATAATTATTTTGGAAGTAAATACAGTCAGATATTTGCAGGAGATGTGAGAGAAGTTTCCTGTGACAGTATGGAGAAAGAGGAAAACCGTAGTTATCTGACCGAGAAAATGCTGTATGAGAAATACGGCCGTATCCTCCGCGTGCGTGAAAGGGCAATGACATATAACGGCAGACCGGCAATTATGGTTGTTGCCTGGCCTGTAGAAGGGGAGAGCCGACAGCAGGACCGCAGAGTGAAGGATGAGCTGTACGGGCTGAACCAGACTCTGGAGCTTTATGAGCTGGCTGTCACAAAGAAACACCAGTCGGAACTGATCCAGGAAATTCTGGATTTTGTGGGACATTTTTATCAGAGCAGCCGGGTTTGTCTGTTTTTATATGATTCCAGAATGGATATCTGGCAGGATGTTTGTTCTTATCATGACAAGGGTGTAATGGACAAGAAGCGTTTCCTTAAGCTGTCTGCAGGGGACAATATGCGTCCCTGGGCGAAGCTTCTGGAGGAAAAGCATACTGTGTTTATCAGGAATGCAGAGGAACTGAAGGAAGAGGATCAGATCCTCTGGAATGGATTTATGCTTCAGGATATCTATAATTGTATGCTCTGCAGTATCTGTGATCAGAATCATAAGGTTGTGGGGCTGATCTCTGTGGATAATGCAGATTACTGCCGGGATGATCTGTTTCTGCTGAAAAAGGCAGGAAAGCTTTTGGAGAATGTTTTATTCTGCCAAAAAGAAAAAACAGATATGACAGAGAGACTTCACAGATATGTAGAAAAAACTCTGGATCATAATATTCTTTCCGCTACCCTTATGGGCTTGTGGAGCATCAGGATCAATAAAGATTCCGGACAGGCTGTTATGCTGGCAGATGACAATATGCACCGCCTTATTGAGGCAGACAAGGATGCATCACCTGCACAGTGCTACAGGAACTGGTTTGAGAATATTCATCCGGATTATACCCATTATATTCATAATGTAATGGAGACGATTATTGCCACAGGCCAGACTGTGGAGGCTTCCTATCCATGGAAGCATTCGGAGAGAGGCTGGGTAAATGTGCGTTGTGTGGGAGTTAAAACCTCTGAGACAGATAGGATCATCACCATTGAGGGGTATCATCGTCTGATCGATGACATGCAGCAGATGAAGGCTGTGCCGGATTCCGGGTACACAACTCAATAAGACAGGGAAGCACTGGCTGCGTTTTGCCATATAGGTAAGCGGCAGAGCACGTATGACAACAGAAAGGAATGACAGAGAATGGCAAAGGAAGCTAAGACAAATGCAATGAGAATGCTGGACAGACAGAAGGTGAAGTATGAGACCTTTACCTATGAATGTGATGAATTTATAGATGGACTTCACAGTGCAGATAAGATTGGGGCACCTTATGACCAGTCTTTTAAAACCCTGGTGATGGAGGGCAAAAGCGGCGGTTATTTTGTGTTCGTAGTTCCCATTGAGAAGGAAGTAGACAGAAAGGCGGCTGCCAGAGCTGTAGGAGAGAAGACAGTGGACATGATCCATGTAAAGGACATCACCAAGATCACAGGCTATGTAAGAGGAGGCTGCAGCCCTCTGGGTATGAAGAAGCCATATCCTGTGGTATTTGATGCATCAACAGGTAATTTCAGTGAGATTTATGTCAGTGGCGGCCGGATCGGACTTACCCTGAAGGTACCTCTGGAGGATCTTCTGAAGGTTACAGGAGGAAAGCTGGCAGATATTACCATGAAGCAGGAGGACTGAGCGCCGGAGGCTGACAGCAGAGCAGGTTTCTGACGGAAACGGTGAAAACAGAAGATATATAAAAAATATAAGAAAAGGTTCGCAGAAGAGTTCATAACTCCGGTGCGAACCTTTTTTGTGATGTTAGTTATCTTTAGTTATCGGAAGCGTCTTCTTCGTTGATCTCGAATACGTGACGTTTCTTAGCCATCTCATCACTTGCCAGATATTCATCATAGGTTGTGATCTTGTCGATCATGGTTCCGTTTGGAAGAATCTCCATAATACGGTTGGCTGTGGTCTGTACGAACTGGTGGTCATGGGAGGTGAAAAGGATCACGCCCGGGAATTTGATCAGTCCGTTGTTCAGTGCGGTAATGCTCTCCATATCCAGATGGTTGGTTGGCTCATCCAGGATCAGGATGTTGGCACCGGAGATCATCATTTTGGAGAGGAGGCAGCGAACCTTCTCACCACCGGAAAGTACGCGGACACGTTTTACACCGTCCTCACCCGGGAAGAGCATACGTCCCAGGAAGCCTCGTACATAGGTGGCATCCTTGATCTCAGAGTACTGGGTCAGCCAGTCTGTGATAGTCAGGTCATTGTCAAACTCTGCAGTGTTGTCCTTGGGGAAATAAGCCTGTGTGGTGGTTACGCCCCATTTATAATTACCTTCATCCGGTTCCATTTCACCGGTGATGATCTTGAAGAAGGTTGTGATGGCCTGCTCATTGGCACCTACAAAAGCAACCTTATCCTCACGGCCCAGTGTGAAGGAAATATTGTCCAGAACCTTTACTCCGTCGATGGTTTTGGAAAGTCCTTCTACCATAAGCACTTCGTTACCGATCTCGCGGTTTGGACGGAAGTCAATGTATGGATATTTACGGCTGGACGGACGCATATCATCCAGCTGGATTTTCTCCAGGGCACGCTTACGGGAGGTAGCCTGTTTGGATTTGGAAGCGTTGGCGCTGAAACGGGAGATGAACTCCTGGAGTTCCTTGATCTTTTCTTCCTTTTTCTTGTTGGCTTCCTTCATCTGTTTTACCAGCAGCTGGCTGGACTCAAACCAGAAGTCATAGTTACCTGCATAGAGCTGGATCTTGCCATAGTCAATGTCAGCGGTATGGGTGCAGACTTTGTTCAGGAAATAACGGTCATGGGAAACTACGATGACTGTATTGTCAAAGTTGATCAGGAATTCCTCAAGCCATTCAATGGCAGGCAGATCCAGGTGGTTGGTAGGCTCATCCAGAAGCAGGATGTCCGGGTTGCCGAAAAGTGCCTGGGCAAGAAGTACCTTTACCTTCTGGCTTCCTGTCAGGTCAGCCATCTGTGAATAATGGAATTCCGTCTCAATACCAAGGCCATTCAGAAGAGTGGCTGCATCAGATTCTGCTTCCCATCCGTTCATCTCTGCAAATTCGCCTTCCAGCTCACTGGCACGGATACCGTCCTCGTCTGTAAAGTCCTCTTTTGCATAGATAGCATCCTTTTCCTTCATGATCTCATAAAGTCTCTGGTTACCCATGATAACGGTGTCCAGAACTGTATAAGAATCATATTTGAAGTGGTCCTGCTGCAGGAAGGAGAGACGCTGTCCCGGTGTGATCACGATATCGCCCTTGGTAGGCTCCAGCTGTCCGGAGAGGATCTTGAGGAAGGTAGATTTACCTGCTCCGTTGGCTCCGATGAGACCGTAGCAGTTTCCTTCTGTAAATTTGATATTTACGTCTTCGAAAAGGGCTTTCTTGCCCACACGTAAAGTAATATTGTTTGCTGAAATCATAGTTTACCTCTTTTTCATGAAATACTGTGATTGTGTTCTTTTATATAAAAAATGCCTGCATCTGTTTTACCAGCACAGCCGTTTACCATTTTACATTAAAATAGGAAATTTGCAACAGTTTTTTGATTTTTTGTTTTCTTTTATTTACAAAAAAAATCTGCATTGGTATAATAAGGTTTGAAAATAATGAAATGCTGAGAGCAGAGAGGATATATAAGGAATGTTTATTACCAGAGAATGTGATTATGCAGTACGTGTGATCCGTGCACTGCAGGGGGAGAGCAGGCTCAGTGTGCCTGAGATCTGTGAGAAGGAAGCAATTACAGCCCCCTTTGCTTATAAAATACTTAAGAAATTACAGAAAGCGAAGATTGTGAAAGGCTACCGCGGTGTTCATGGAGGCTATTCCCTGGACAGAGGTGCAGATGAACTGACCTTATATGATGTATATGAGGCTATAGATCCGGGAATGTTTATTATTGAGTGCCTGGATCCCCGGTATGACTGCGCACGTGACGGGCAGGATGGAATTCCCTGTCTGGTGCACAGAGAGCTGGCAGACATCCAGTCCCAGCTGTTTGCCATGCTTAAGAGAAAAACTTTACTGCAGATTTTGGAGGAGGCGTAAGCCTCTTCTTTTTTGGTTGTAAAAATTGTACCTCATAAGATACAAAAACTTCCAAAACCAATTGCACATTTCGTAAAGATTATGTTATAATTTACTGTGAAATTTAGGGCATAAATTATTTTGCCTTAAAAATAATACAATTTTCATCATACCTTTAAGGAGGAAAAACAAACTATGGCAAGAAAGATGAAAACCATGGATGGTAACCATGCAGCTGCTCATGCTTC